>JBAVYX010000295.1:0-3905 GCA_049588475.1 Silvibacterium sp.
GGAACACCAATGTCACCAGTGCCAGGGATCTCTTCTCCCGAACGGCGGGGTCCTTTCTCGATTCCTCGCATGAAGCCAGCCAGCCGCTCGATCGGGTCGTGCTCAGTAATCTCCACGACCTGTTTCCGGCGACCCCCCTGTTTGTTTACCAGCCAAGGGTTTCCTTCGCTTACCAGCTTCTCTCGCATACCGCGCTGCATGTAGGATTCGGCGTCTTCAACGACATCATCCCGATGCAGATTGCTGATCTGGCAGCAATGAATGCGCCCAACGATCCGACGTTTGTGGGAGGCCTCGGGGGACAGGTTGGGGGCATTGGCATCGCGCCCGGAGTTCCGGGGAGCGCCGTCGACGCCGCCGTCAGTGCCAACAATTCCTTCCAGACCAACTTCCGGTCGGGTGGGGGTCCTTGTCTGGGAATCGAGCCCGGCGCTCCAACTTGTCCGTTAGCGGTGAGCCTCAACACCTTCCCAAGCGGAACGCTCAAGACGCCGTACTACTACCAATACAATCTTGGCCTTGAGCAGCAGATCGGCACACGCGGTAATCTGCGCGCCGACTTCGTTGGCACCCGCGGTCTGCACGAGCCCTTCCAGGTACAACTCAACGGCTATCAAACGGTCTGCAATGGATGCTTCGCACCTTTTCCGTATCAGCGGCCCGTTGACCAGCGGTTTGGGAATGTGACTGAATTCCGCACGGACGCCAACAGCAGCTACGCTGGCCTGCAGATGGCATATACCCAGCAATGGGGAGCTCTCACATTACGTGGCAACTACACGCTCAGCCATTGTCTCGATGAGGTGTCGAATGGTGGATTGCTCGCGTTCTCGACTCAGGGTCTTATGTCCCCGCTGCCCGGGGAGCTGCGCCGGCAGTATGCCAGTTGTGACTATGATGTCCGCCACAATGTCTCGGCGTTTGGGCTTTACCAGGTGCCGTTCCACTCCAGCCACGTTCTTCTGCGGCAGATCTTCGGAGGCTGGTCCTTCTCCCAGACCGCCTTCCTGCACACCGGATTGCCGTTCAGTGTGCTAAGCGAACCTTATATTGCAAACGGCAACGGCGTCTTTCAGGCAAATGGAGCGAGCACCGTGCAGTTCAACGCGCCTGCGTATGCCAACCGGGTGCCCGGCCTACCCGTATACAGCAACAAAGCAACCACAGGCGTCGCCGTGGCAGGAACGAAGCCATGGCTCGAGCCGAATGCGTTCGTTTCCGTGGTCGATCCGGCGACCGGAGCCTGCACCGGCGGAGACTCGCCGGCGAACTGCCAGTTCGGCAACTCAGGACGCAACTCCGTCCGGGGAACGCGCTACGTAAACTCGGATATCTACATCACCAAAACGTTTCCGGTTCGAGAAGGTGTCACGTTCCGACTCGATGCACAGATGTTCAACGCCTTCAACCATCCCAACTTCGCACTCCCCAGTGAGGTGCAGGCCGGCGTGCCGGGCGGTTCGATCCCAGCCAGGTTCGGAACGCTCCAAAGCACGATCTCGCCTCCCACCGGACTGCTGGGTGTGGGACTCGGCGGTGATAGTTCACCCCGCATGATCGCATTCCAGGGAAGGATCGAATTCTGATCGCGTATCACAAGACCGGTCTGAAGCGTAGCGCAAAACCGATCATGTAGGTCAGTTCAACTTGGCTGGCGATAGCAGCCCACGCAAGTTTGCCGTACAGGTGAAATTGGAAATCTGAGCGAAGGGTCCCATTGAACGTCATAGTTGATTTTCCGAGAGCGTGCAGATGAGCAGAACAGAGAACCACGCGGAGATCGCTGCTCGAGCCCCCTCCGTCGGGTCAGCAGAGAGCAGCCACGTCTCTTTGGAGGGGGTGCATAGTTCCGTCGAGGTGCCACATCATCAGGCCGGCTTCTGGAAACAGTGGCGCGCGTTCGTCGGCCCGGCGATCCTGGTCAGCGTTGGCTACATGGACCCCGGTAACTGGGGGACGGACCTGCAAGGCGGCGCTCGGTTCAAGTACGGGCTCTTATGGGTGGTCGGGCTGGCCAGCCTGATGGCGATCTTCATGCAGATGATTTCCGCTCGATTGGGCGTGGTGACCGGGAAGGACCTCGCCCAATGCTGTCGCGACTGGTATCCCAAGTGGTCTCGTTGGCCCAACTGGCTGATGAGCGAACTGGCCATTGGCGCCTGTGATTTGGCGGAGGTGCTCGGGAGTGCCGTAGCCCTCAACTTGATGTTCCGTATTCCCTTGTTATGGGCGGTCATCATCACGGCCTTGGACGTGCTGTTGCTCTTGGCCCTGCAGCGGTTTGGGATGCGCACCATCGAGGCTATAGTCCTGCTGCTGATTGCGACAATAGGCGTGTGCTACTTCATCGAGATTTTCGTACTCCCGCAGACCCAACCCAGTTTTCTGGAAATGGGACGGGCACTCGTTTCACCGCATCTTCGTCAATCGGGGATCGTATTCCTCGCCATCGGTATTATCGGCGCGACCGTGATGCCCCACAATCTGTACCTGCACTCAGCCTTGGTACAGAGCCGCAAGCTACAGAAGGACGAACCGTCCATCCGGAGCGCGATCCGCTTCAACAACATTGACTCAATCGTGGCCCTGACCATCGCCTTCTTCATCAACGCGGCTATTCTGGTGCTCGCAGCAATGGTGTTCTTCGGGAAGGAGAGCGTGACCGCAGCAGGTGGGCAGGTGGTCAAGTTCAGCGCGGACAGTGATTGGATTCGGGTCGCTTATTTGACCCTGGCGCCGTTGTTAGGGACGGTTGCTGCGAGCAACCTGTTTGCTGTGGCGCTCCTCGCAAGTGGCCAGAGCAGCACCATCACGGGCACGCTCGCCGGGCAAGTCGTGATGGAAGGCTTCATGCATTGGCGAATCAAACCCTGGGTGCGGCGGCTCATCACCCGCACGCTCGCAATCCTACCTGCGGTCTTAGTTATCGGCCTGCGAGGCGACAGCAGCATTACCGACTTGCTGATCCTCAGTCAAGTAGTACTGGCACTGCAGCTTCCATTCGCCATGTTCCCGCTCCTGCATTTCACGAGTTCCCGCAAACGAATGGGGAATTGGAAGACCGGTCGGTTCCTACTGATTGCGGGTTGGAGCAGTGCTATTCTGATCACCGTGCTGGACATTTACGGCATACCGGACTCGCTCAGAGTCGCGTGGCACGTTATCACCGGCAGATGACGCCGGAACCACAAAAGTCGACAAGAAACGGATCAACCATGTACGACACCATTCTGGTGACCTTGGACGGCACGCCGACGGACCGGGCCATTATTGAACACGTCAAGCAGCTCGCGAAACTCGCGCAGAGCCATTTGGTGCTGCTTCACGTGGCGGATGGATGGGCTGCTCGAACCTACGGCCCGGACGCGGTCAGCCCGGAAATCGCAGAAGACACCGCGTACTTGGAAAAAGTTCGCGCTGAGTTTCAATCAATGGGCATTCCCACAGAGGCCGAACTGGCATACGGCGAACCGGACAAGGAAATCATCAAATGGGTCCAGCAGAAGACGTGCGACCTCGTGGCGATGAGCACACATGGGCACCGCTTATTCGCTGACATATTCCTCGGCACCACAGCTAGTCGAGTACAGCACAGGGTCAGCGTGCCCGTTCTCCTCCTCAGAGCGAAGTGAAGTATCCGCAGGACCTTGGTCAATGTGGTAGTGTTGCAAGTTTCAAATGCAGACAAGTTTGTCGCCGAGCGTCTGTCGTGCGTTCTTAGGCTGCCAAGTCAAATAGGCTGTCGATGAACTGAATCTGCCGAAGAAGATCATCTCCTGCCACCCATCGAACTTGCCCCTTGCGGATCATGTGGACTGCTTCGTAGCCTTGAATCGTTCGCCGAGCCGCCCGGAATTCTCGGAAGCCCTGCTTGGCGTTCACGCGACGTTTGATGGCTCGATGAT
>JBAVYX010000296.1:0-3142 GCA_049588475.1 Silvibacterium sp.
TAATAGACCCGGCAGTTCGGCGAATCCAGGTGGTCTATTCCGAAAATGTGGATCGCTCTCTCGCAAGGATGAGTCGAGGGCTTCAGATGAAAGATTGTTCGCATGATCAATGATCTTTGGTACAAGAACGCGGTTATTTACTGTCTATCCGTCGCCACTTATATGGATGCAAATGGTGACGGCATCGGCGACTTCCAGGGCCTGATGCGTCGCCTCGACTATCTCCAAGGAATGGGAGTGACTGCGCTTTGGCTGATGCCATTTCAGCCGTCTCCTTTTAGAGACGATGGCTATGATGTCGCGGACTACTATGGCGTGGATCCGCGATACGGCACGCTGGGCGACTTCGTCGAATTTACCCAGGGCTGTAAACAGCGAGGCATGCGCGTGCTCATCGATTTGGTCGTCAACCATACATCGAAAGATCACCCGTGGTTTCAAGAAGCGTGCCGCGATCCGAAATCTAACTATCGAGACTGGTATGTCTGGTCAGTCAAAAAACCAAAGAAAGCCGCAAGTGGAGTCGTGTTTCCTGGAGTGCAGAAATCTACATGGACCTACGATAAGACTGCGAAGGCTTACTACTTCCACCGTTTTTATGACTTTCAACCAGACCTAAATACTTCCAATCCGGAAGTGCAGGCGGAGATTCTGAAGATTATGGGATTCTGGTTGCAGCTTGGCGTCTCCGGTTTCCGCATGGATGCTGTCCCATTTGTCATTTCCCAAAAGGGCGCCGATCTCGCCCATCCTCGCGAGCAATACGACATGCTGAGAACCTTCAGTGAATTTCTGACATGGCGAAAAAGCGCGGCGATAATCCTTGGTGAGGCAAATGTTCTTCCCGACACGGATCTGAGATACTTTGGCGAGTTTGGCGAACGGCTGCAGATGATGTTCAACTTCGAGGTCAACCAGCACCTCTTCTTCGCGCTGGCCAGCGGCGATTCGCGGCCTTTGATTAAAGCGATGCAGAGTACGAAGTCCCGTCCTGCCACGGCGCAGTGGGGACAATTCCTTCGCAACCATGACGAGCTGGATCTTGGACGACTCAGCGAAAGACGGCGTGAGTTTGTGTTCGCCGCATTTGGTCCGGACAAGAATTCGCAGTTATATAACCGCGGCATTCGACGCCGGCTTGCACCGATGCTACAAGGCGATCGCCGACGATTGGAACTTGCCTACAGCCTGATGATGACCCTTCCCGGAACTCCAGTCATCCGATATGGAGACGAGATTGGAATGGGAGATGATCTTGACCTTCCGGAGAGAAACTGCGCCCGCACTCCGATGCAGTGGTCCACCGAGCCGAATGCCGGCTTCACGAAGAGCGATAAGCCCATTCTGCCGATCATCAGTAAAGGTCCGTACAGCTACCAGCACATTAATGTTGCAGCACAGCGCCGTGAGCCTAATTCTCTCCTGAATTGGATGGAACGCATCATCCGCATGCGCAAGGAGGTTCCCGAGATTGGCTGGGGAGACTTTTCATTCGCTTCAACAAGAACAGAGAAGGTTCTAGCCATGCGCTATGTCTGGCGTAACAATTCCGTCCTGTTCCTGCACAACTTGAGCGCTGACCCCAGAGAGGTACGTCTCTCGGTTCGAGGCGACAGTGAGGAGAGTTGTACGCTTGTAAATCTACTCTCCGACGAACATAGCTACCCCGATAAGCGTGGCACACATCACATCCTGTGTGAACCCTACGGATATCGCTGGTTCCGTATTTGCGGGTTGGACTACTTACTGAAGCGTTCGGTAATCTGAGCCATTCTGTCCCTTAAGATGATTCCGCTCATCAGGCGCTGTTCTTCTCCATCTGCTGCCTCAACAGATGCAGCAGGCCCGTTTCCTCCGTCTGTATCTGCTCGGAAGAGTCAGCATTCAGGTTTTCGGTGCGCTTGCTGGCAACCGGTATTAATGCTCCCGCGAAGTAGCAATCCAGTACTGCCGGATGCACATAGCATTTTCGACAGACAGTAGGCGTGTTTCCGAGGCGCTTAGCAACGCCTTTGATCACCTCGACAACATTTCTCTTCGCCTCTGTCGCTGACTCAAAGGCCTCACGATCCCGCAGCATAAGGCAGGTCAGCACCGTTCCCGCCCATGTTCGGAAATCTTTGGCGGTAAAATCCTCCTTGCTCAATTCGCGCAGATATTCGTTTACATCGGCTGAATCTATTGTGTGAGGGTCTCCGGCATCATCGGCATACTGAAAAAGTTCAAATCCTGGAATATCCTGGCAGCGTTGGACAATTCTCGCGAGCTGGCGGTCACGGACGTCAATCGTGTGCCTGACTTTACTCTTGCCCTGAAACTTAAAGGTGATGGTGGCCCCTTCCACACGCACGTGGCGCCCCTTCATCGTGGTCAATCCGTAGGAGCCATTATCACGAGCATATTCGGTATTGCCGACGCGGATTAAGGTTAGCTCCATCAGACGCACGACAGTCGCCAACACCTTGGTGCGCGGCAGGCCGGGCAGGTGAAGATCCTGTTCCACTTGCTCGCGGATCTTTGGCAGAACAGTTCCGAATACCAGCATTCGCTCATATTTAGTCTCGTCGCGTACCTCGCGCCAACGAGGATGATACCTGCTCTGCTTTCTACCTTTCGCGTCTCGTCCTGTTACCTGGAGATGGCCCTTCGGATTGGAACATATCCAAACATCTTTCCAGGCGGGCGGGATCACGAGCGACTTTATGCGTGCCAAAGTATCGTGGTCACGCAACAATGAGCCATCTGGCTCAAGATACCGAAAGCCTCTTCCGGCCCGCTTTCGCGTTATGCCTGGCTTGGCATCAGAAACATAACACAGGCCAGCATATTTTGCGGACTCTACGGGATCGATGACGATTTCTGGTTTGTGCATTTGGATCCGCGCTGCGATCGTTAGAATGGGGTCTGGCCGCCGGTCGCGCCGAAAATCCCGCCTGTAACGTAGGTGGCATCGTGGGAAGCGAGAAAGACAAAAAGGGGAGCCATCTCCGAGGGTTGAGCGGCCCGCGCTTCCTTGGGCGCCAGCCGCCATCTGCCATTTTGATTGGTCCCAAGAAGAGCGGCAAAGCAGGCCGGAGAGGAGAAGTCCCGCCAGCACAACCAATCGATCGAGCCGTCCTTACCGACAAGGGTAGCGGCTTCA
>JBAVYX010000297.1:0-31048 GCA_049588475.1 Silvibacterium sp.
TGGCTGGATGCAGGGCAGTGTGTTCGATGGGCATCGCCAGGCCTTCGACCAGGCTCGACCCTTGGGCGTAGTTAATTCTGGCGGAGGTGAAGCGATTTTCGATTCCCACAAGCGGGTAAACGGGTTCCGGCGGAGGTCCGTTGTAGTTTCCCTGCAGAGACTGAACGAGCTCTGCGGTGGGCCCGACAACGGCGATTCGGCTGACGCTCGATTTCAGGGGAAGAGTGCGGTCCTGATTCTTGAGCAGCACCATGGACTCGCGTGAGGCCTGAAGGGCGAGCTGGCGATGCTCTGGAGAGTTGTCCTGGTTGAAGGGAATGCGGCCGTAGGCATAGCTGGAAGGCGAATCGAACATGCCGAGGCGGAAGCGCGCACGGAAGAGCCGGTGTAGCGCGATGTCCAAATCTGCTTCGGTGATGAGTTGCTGCTTCACTGCTTCGACCAACGCCGGGAAAGCCTGCCCCTGCCCGAAGCCACATTCCAGGTCCGTGCCGGCCTTCACGGCGGCGGCGGCGGCGTGGGGCATGTCCGGAGCAAAGTGGTGGCCGGTATTTACATCGGCGACGGCTGCGCAATCGCTGACTACATAGCCGTCAAAATGCCAGGCATCTCGCAGGTGGTCGCGCAGAAGCATGGTGTTGGCGCAGGCCGGGGCTCCGTCGATCGCGTTATAGGCGCACATCACAGACTGGGCATGGGCTTCTGTCACCGCGGCGCGGAAAGCCGGCAGATAGGTATCTTCTAGATCATGGGGCGACACATCGACGTTGAAACGGTGCCGCAAGGGCTCGGGGCCGCTATGCACCGCGTAGTGCTTGGGCGTCGAGACGACCTTGAGGTAGTTGGGGTCATCGCCCTGCATACCGGTGACGAAGGCGACTCCCATGCGGCCCGTGAGGAACGGATCTTCTCCATAAGTCTCCTGGCCGCGACCCCAGCGAGGATCACGGAAGATGTTGATGTTTGGCGCCCAGAAGGTCAGGCCAAAAAACATCTCGTGGTCGTTGTTGCGCATAGCCTCGTTGTACTTGGCGCGCGCTTCCGTAGAGATAGTCTCGCCCATGCGGTGCACGAGACTTGTATCCCAGGTGGCCGCCATGCCGATGACCTGCGGGAAATTGG
The DNA here is from genome assembly GCA_049588475.1 of Silvibacterium sp. GTDB lineage: Bacteria > Acidobacteriota > Terriglobia > Terriglobales > Acidobacteriaceae > Silvibacterium. The sequence goes on from JBAVYX010000297.1 coordinate 1,123, forward strand.
TCGCGTATCCGGCGAAGGCAACCCCATGCAGACCCTCGTTCCACCAGTCATACTTCGGAACGCCGAGTCTCGGGATTGCGGGCGAATGATCGCGCATCTGCGAGACCTTTTCCTCAAGCGTCATACGGCCGATCAGATCGTCGACACGCTGATCCACCGGAAGTGCCGGGTTCATGTATCTGAGAGTCGGGGCGTCGGGCTGCTGCTGGGCGCGTGCATGCAGAGCCACGAGGGTGAAAACAGCGAATAGACCAGACAGAACGCGGCGGTGAAGGTGTGACATGAAGGTATCAGCTCCTGCGAATGGGTCGTGAACAGAGTGTTTTGAATTGCGGCCATTATATGAGGCGAGAGTTGTGGACAACGGTCAAGCGCATGCCCTCCAGTCTTCCGGATTGCGTGTGCGAGTCACGGTAAACCGGAAACCATGCCTAAACGAGCTTAGCGCGAATGCCCGGAACGGATTCATAAGATGGATTCTAAAAACGCAATGAAAGACAACTCAGACCGCCATCCATCTTTTGAAACTCTGACATCTCGAGCACCAAGGGATTGAAACCACGGCCAATGAGTTCCGCAGTGAGATGCGGATACCCGGCTGCCACGAGTACACGTTGATTCACGCGGATGCAGTTCGCCGCATAACTCTCTTCTACCGAGACTCTGATGAGTTCGTAATGCCGGAAGAGCTCATTCCCGGCCATCTCTTCCATGACTACAAGGGAGTTGTTCCCGATGTAGGAAATACCACTCTTGAGGTGAAGAATGCTGGTCATTCCCCGCACATCGACTACGGAAGAGTGGTATCCCTGATCGGCCAGATGAGCAGCCAGCTGACTGCAACCCTCTTCATTCGTGCGCTGCGACAAGCCGAGGAAGAAGTGATCTTCAGCCTCGCAAATGTCGCCTCCGTCCACCGTTCCAGGCGCCTCAATCTCCAGGGTGGCCGGAAAAAAGCCGCTGAGCGTCTGGCGCATCGCGAAGACCTCCCCCTCGCGACTCCGAGCGCCGGGACGCGTCAAAATTGCGCCGCGGGGCGTCAACACGGCCGTGTCCTCGACAAAGGTTGAATCCGGATGGTTGAGATCGGCGTCTAGCATTGTAATCGTCAGGCCGCATTCCCGCAGTGCTTCGCAATAACGCGAATGCTGCTGAAGCACCTTGTCATAGCTCGGAACCCCCAGGTCAACGCTGGTGAGTCCCTCTGGAAAATTACTTCCTGGGATGCGAACAATTGCATTCTTGAACAAGCTTATCGTCCTCTCGGATGATGGTTTCACAAGCGCGGGTTCAGGGTATTTTGAGGTCTCTGCACTGCGATCTGAAGTTATGCCTGGCCTGATGCTCGCTGTTTGCGGCGCATCCATACGTATACCGGGACCGCCACCGCCAACAGTACTGCAGCTCGCCAGGCACTTACGGGGTCATCACGAACCGCAGCTATGAGGAAGGCGAGCGAGGCTGCCAGCACGAGAACGGTTGTTACTGGATATCCCCAGGCGCGAAAAGGTCGCACCATGTCTGGTTCGCGAAATCGCAGCACGATTACCGCGATGTAGTTTACGCAGTACATTGCAGCGACCAGAATTGCTGCGACAGCAATGATGGCCTCGAAGCTGCCGCTGGCAATCAGGATTGCGGAAGTCGCGGCGGAGAGCAGCAACGCAACCCTTGGTGTACCGCCCGCGCCCACTCGTGCGGCACGCTCGGTAAACAGCCCGTCCCGGCCGATCGCGAGCAGGATACGCGGAGCTCCAAGCAGAACCGCATGGATCAGACTCAACAGCGTAAGCAGCGAGAGCACGGTAACGAAGCGGCCGCTCCAGGTAGGAAAGACGATTCTGGCGGCATCGGCGGCAGGCAGCTTGGAGGCGGCCAGAGCCGGGACCGACAGCACATGAAGAAATGCCACGTTCATCAATAAATACAGACCCATCACGATGACAACTCCGCCGATCATCGCCCGTGGCAGATGTTTTGCAGCATCCGTATCTTCTTCCGTGAAGTAGATTGCCTCGTACCATCCGTCATAAGTGACCACAATTGCCCGAAGCGCTGCTATCAGCGGCACCAGCGTTGGCAGGAGTCCTCCCCCCCGCGCGAATCCAGCCGGCACTGCACTGTTCGTCTGGGCGGGATCGAGAAGGCACGCCGCGGCAAGGAAGAGAAAGGTAATCGCCGTGACTGAGCTAGTCAGCTTTTGTATCGAACTGCTCAGCCTCAAACCAATCCAGTGCAGAGCACAAAACAGAACTAACAACGCAAGCGCAATCGAAGTCTGCCAGGACTCCGTGCCAGGAACGAGCTCGACGAGGTATTCGGCGGCAGCCACCGCCGCATATGCGACGACTGCGCAGTTATTCAGCCAGTCCGCCCAACCCACGGCAAATCCCACGGGCGTTCCAAAGGCGCGCTTCGAGTAGATGTAGAAGCCGCCCGCCTGGGGCATCGCCGCGCCAAGCTCGGCTACTGAGATCGCGCCCAGCAGTGCGTAGCAGCCGCCCAGAACCCACACCAGCATGATGAGCGAGAAACTTTGCAACTGCCCGGCGATGGTTCCAGGCAGACGCAATATGCCCACACCGACGGTTCCGCCAAAGATCACTGCTATGCCAAAACCGAGACCCAGGATCCGCGAAAGCGAGGTGCGCGAAGCTGCTACGCTGCGATTGGCAGAATCCCTCGACACCGAGGCCATTCACCCTCTCCCATTTCTGGTTCGTTCGGGAAACCAGCACTTGCTGAGATGAAAATCTGACTGACGGGCGGGCTTCATTTTCCGACTGTATCCCATGGGCAGATATTCGAGCAGCGATTGGCCGGCGCGGATGTCATCTCGACACTGATGCCGCACGGCCCATAGGCACTGGTTGCTGGAACTCCGGCCCCGAGTCGGTCAACATTCGGATGTGATAGCGAAGGTCGGAAGAGATGAGTAGACTTGGGCAATATCCAATCAAGGAGATCAGATCTGAATGTGCACGCCGGTGCAGGAGAGAAATCGTCGATGAATCGCCGCAAGTTTCTTGGTGCTGCAGGGTTGGGACTCTCGCAAGTTGTTTTTCCCAGATTGGAGACGTTGCTCTCGAGCGCAGAGATTGCCGCAGCCGGAACAACGCAGCCCAACTCATCGAAACCCTACGGCTCCGGCAACTTCGGCGAATGGATCTCGGATTCTTTTGGCCTGCCGGCATATCGCTACACCTGCGATCAACGGACTGAAGCCAGAGCGCTAAGCCCAATCCATAGGGAATGGCGTGAGCCGGCTGATCATCTGCACCAGGTAGGGAATGACCGGCTGGTGGCGGTCGTATCGAACTACGGGTATGTGCAGGTTCGGCAGGATGAAGGGTCGCCGAAATTCCTCAACGACTATGCGCCAGAGCATAGCCGATATGCCGCGGGAATTGGCTACTTCACCGACGGGAAGGCGGTACTCAGCACGTACTATCCCGGAAATGGCGAGAGTTTCGAGAGGGTCTTCGGCGAAGGATATTTGAAAAAGACAGTAACGGGACACGGTTACGAAGTTAATCAGGTCATCTTCGCTCCGTTTGGCGATGATCCCGTGCTGATCGCCATGGTGAGCATGACTAATCACGGCACGGAGCCTGTCCGCGGCCGCTGGGTGGAGTACTGGAACTGCCTGAATTACCAGTTTTCCTATCGAGCGTGGATGCAGGCGACCGTCTTCGGCGACACGAAACGCGCTGCGGCCCTTCGACAGCAGTTCGGCGCACGTTTTGCGCACCACTTCCGGAAAGTCGCAGGAGAGCGAGGATTGGTTGAATCGCAAACCTTTCTTGGCCACTCGCCGGAAGATATTCAGGCATGGGAGAAGGTGGAAGCATTTCTTAAGAACAACCCCAACGGCTTTTTGGGTGGCCCTCTTCCGAACTACGGTCCCCGCGCCAGCATGGAAGACCTGAACCCTCCGCCTACGTTTCTGGTTTCACTCGATGCACCGGCGGACGGCTTCGCCACCGACGCAGCGGCATTCTTTGGCTCAGGTGGTGTGGAGCGGCCTTCGGGTCTCGCAGCCCAGCTCAATAACGACCTCACCTCTACCGGCCCGGACAGTGCGCACTTGCTTGAGCGCGTGTTCGACCTCCACCCCGGTAAGACGCACACCATCGCCTTTCTCTATGGATATCTGCCAGATGGCTTCGATCTCGATCGGCTTGTCACCAAATACTCGGGTGATGCAGCAGAGCACTGGTCACGGTCCAGCGCAGCTTGGAAGACCGCGGGCCTTCGCCTAAGTGTCCCATCCGAGCCATGGGTGGAACGGGAAGCATCCTGGCATCATTACTACCTCCGCAGCAACCTCACTTACGACAGCTTCTTCCGCGAGCCAATTCTTTCTCAGGGGCACGTCTACCAGTACATCCTGGGTTTCCAAGGAGCCGCTCGCGATCCGCTACAGCATGCTCTGCCATTCATCTTCAGTGATCCTGCAGTTGTTCGCGGGATCCTTCGCTACACGCTCAAAGAGATTCAGCCTGACGGCTCCATCCCTTACGGCATTGTGGGGAGCGGCGTGCCGATGCCAGCCGTCTTTCACCCCAGCGACCAGGAGTTGTGGCTGCTCTGGCTGGTCAGCGAGTACGTGCTTTCGACCCGCGACAAGGACTTCCTGGACGAGAAGATTCCCAGGTATCCTCGCCTGCAGACTGCTCCGGACGATCCCACCGTGGGCGAACTTGTGCTGCGTTCCTTCCGTCACTTCGTGGATACCATCGGAGTCGGAGAACACGGCCTGGTTCGCCTCTTCAATGGCGACTGGAATGACGAGGTCGTTTTGAGCCAGGTGCCGCCGGCACTCTCCGAAGAGGTCAGGCAAAAGGCGGAAAGCAGTCTGAATGCCTCCATGGCCTGCTACGTGCTCGATTATTACGGACGGATGCTGAGTTACGTGGGCAATAGCCAGGAGGCGGAACGCGCCCACGCCAAGGCCGAAGCCCAGCGCTCCGCACTACGTGCGCAGTGGACAGGACGATGGTTTCGGCGCGCATGGCTGGGGCCGCATCTTGGCTGGCTTGGAGAAGAGCAGGTCTGGCTGGAACCGCAGCCGTGGGCAATCATCGGCGGCGCCGCCACGGCGCAACAGACCGGCGTCCTGGTCGACGGTCTGAACACGTTGGTACGCTGGCCTTCCCCTATCGGGGCCATGTTGCAAAGCGAAGGCACTCCGAAGATGGATATGCCGCTTGGCTTCGGCGAGAATGGTGGCGTGTGGCCATCGATCAACGGAACCCTCATCTGGGCTTTGGCCACGGCGAACGGTGCAATGGCCTGGGACGAGTGGAAGAAGAATTCACTCGCGTGTCATGCAGAAGCCTATCCGGATATCTGGTATGGCATCTGGAGCGGACCCGACACGTACAATTCCGTGCTATCGAGGCACCCAGGCGAAACTCGGCATGCGGATCCGAGTTCACCCGACCCTAAGGAGCGATCGGACTGGGGTGTGAACTGGACTGATTTCCCGGTGATGAATATGCATCCGCATGCATGGCCTCTTTACAGCGCCGCGAAATTGCTGGGATTGGAGTTTCACGAAACGGGAGTTCGTTTTACGCCGGACCTGCCTTTGGCGGAGTATGAATTCACCTCGCCTCTTCTTGGGTTTAAGAAATCTCTCACCGGTTATTCAGGCTGGTACTCTCCCTCGGTTGCCGGTCGATGGGACGTCGAACTCCGTCTTTCCGGTCCTCAGATGGCGAAATTGAGGAAAATCACGATCAATAGCTCTCCGCAGCCATTGCCGACCGATGCCGGTGCGCATCTGGTCCGGTTTTCCGGCGAGAGCAATCCAGGTTCACCGCTGCGCTGGGAAATCGTATAAAGCTCGGCGGCAGGGTCATTGCAGCAGGGTGACGATGCCTGCCAGAGGAATGCGGACCCATGTTAGCCGATTGTCGAGTTCGTAAAGTAATTCGTAGAGCGCTTTCTCTAGGAGGTAGGCATTGAGCAGGAGCTGCGCCTGCGGGGGCTGTGGGATAAGGTGCGGATTCGTTGCGTCGATTGCCATTCCATAGGCGCGGAGGAACTCTGTTGATACCGCGTTCTGCCAGAGGCCGGCCCACAGCTCGAGATTGTTCGCTTCGTCAGGGCGAACCTCGGCAAAGGCATTCAAAGCGGCGTAGGCGGCATAGTTGAAGGAACGTAGCATCCCAGCGACATCTTTGAGGGGTGACTGCTTGGCCCGGCGTGCAGCGAGGGTTCTAGCGGGTTCGCCTTCGAAGTCGAGAATGGTGTAGTCGCCGCGGGAGCGGAGGACCTGGCCGAGATGGTAATCGCCGTGGATGCGAATACGCTGTCCGAAGTCGGCGGGGGCGGCCGAAGCGATGGCCCGGGCGCGAGAGAAGAGATCGTTGCGCCGGCTAAGCACGAGAGCGGCGTTTTCAACGGCGGCCCCGGTGAGCCGGGACAGACCGCGCTCCAAGGCGTCGAGTGAAAGAGCGAGTTGTGTGTCGATTCGACTGGCGTCAGCGGTGAGGTCATTGGTGGTGAAGGGCTCGGCGATGAAGGCGGGATTCTCGGTCGGCGTGGCCAATGCCAGATGCATCTCGGCGGTTCGTCGGCCGAGCAGGGCGGCCGCGTCGAGGTATAAGCCGGCGTACTCACGAATAGGGCCTGTGGCTAGAGACTCCTTTTCTGCCTGAAAGGCGGGAGAGGCTCTGACGTCACGTGGCGATGGAAGTGTGGCGACACGGTCGTAAAAGTGGGAAAGCTCGTCGAGGGTCCACTGCCAGCCGTCCCCTTCGTTTTCGATTAAACCCTGCAGCATAGCGATGGTTGTCGATTCACCACTCCTGGAGCGAAGGGTAATGTCACCCAGGAATGGAGCGATCCGAGCGAACTGCGCGGTCTCGGTGAGGAAGCGGCCAATCTCGGTGTCGGGATTCTCGCCGGATTGGAGACGCCGAAAGAGCTTCAAGATGAGTCTGGCGCCATAAAGAATCGACGTGTTGGATTGCTCGGCCGATCCGACTCGACCAGGCAGCGGATCAGCACCGCGGATTGCCGCGAAGGCGCTACCGCGGCGGCCCTGAAGAACGCCGATTCCAGTGCGAAGCTCTCCGTTCGTTTCGATGAGATGGAGGATCGCCTGACGGACTGGTTCACGCGCTACGGCATCATGCAGGATCGCGGCGCCTGCGGGGGTAATGACGGTGCCGACGATGCCGGTGGGATCAGAGACACGCAGTCTTGCCGCGTCTTCCCCAGTCGTGATGGCAAGGGGGAGCTGATAAGTGCTCGTGCTGTCGTCATCGTAAGTAATTTGAACGAGCACAAGAGCGGTATCAAGGCCAGAAAACTGCGCCGAATCGAGAACCTCGACGGCTTTTATTATCTTCGATTTCGCGCCAAACCAACGCTGACGCGGGAGATAGGTGATGAGGAGTTGCTGGAGAATCTCCGATCCAGGAGCCGCCAGCAGGTCTTCGATCCCCGCTATGCTGAGAAGCGGCTCGGGGATGTCGTCGACTTTTCTCACTCGATATTCTCCGTCTGGGTAGCTAATTTTTCCTTGTTCCGTTAGCGGATGTGTTGCAACGGTTTAGGGTTGCTGGCTGGTGAGCGAAAGAATCGTGAAAATAGTAACTCAGATTTGCCACGCCAGGCTCACCAAGACCGATAGAGTTGCACCTCGGCCTGTAAGCCAATACACTTGCCCGCAGCGTCGCGGGTTACTCAGTGTGCTCGGCGGTTCGATGATCTGCTCGAGCGCTCCTGGGATGTCTTGGGGCCGTCTGTGGCGGGCATCATCGCAGCATTCAGCTGGAGGTAAGACACTTGCGAGTCGGCCTATTCACACGAGAATTTCCCCCGCAGGTGTATGGCGGTGCTGGAGTCCATGTTGATTATCTGAGCCGCGAACTCGCCCGAGAGATCGAAGTTGAGGTGCATTGCTGGGGACCGCAGCATTCCGACCAGGGGAACCTGCATATCCGGGGCGCGGAGCCCTGGGCGGAAATCACCAACGGCACCGAAGCCAAGTTTAAGGGCGCGCTGGAGGCCTTCAGTCTCAACCTGACCCAGGTCAAGGCCCTCAGCAGCATCGACGTCGTCCACACTCATACCTGGTATGTGTCGATGGCCGGCTTCCTCGCCAAGAAACTCTACAGCGTTCCCTTTATCCTCACCACCCATTCGCTGGAGCCGCTTCGCGCCTGGAAGGCCGAGCAGCTTGGTAGCGGTTACGCCATGAGTTCTTGGATGGAGCGCACTGCCATCCTCGACGCCGACGCGATCATCGCCGTCTCCCAGGGCACAAAGGCGGACATCCTTCGCGCCTACCCGGACGTGAACCCCGAGCTCATCCACGTCATCTACAACGGCATCGATCTCGCCGAATATCAGAAGACGTCGGAGATCAAGGCGCTAACCGACTACGGAGTCGATCCGGCCGTACCTTACGTCTTGTTTGTGGGCCGCATCACACGCCAGAAAGGCGTCACTCATCTCGTCGACGCAATTCGCCATATGCCGCCGGAAACTCAGGTTGTGCTCTGCGCTGGAGCTCCGGATACTCCAGAGATTGCAGCAGAGTTGCGCCAGAAAGTCGAAGATGTCCGTCAGCATCATCCGCGCATCGTTTGGATCGAAAAGATGGTCACCAAACACGAGACCATCCAGCTTTACAGCAATTGCCGCGTCTTCTGCTGCCCCTCGGTCTACGAGCCCTTCGGCATCATCAACCTCGAAGCCATGGCCTGCCGCGCCCCCGTTGTCGCCAGCGCCACCGGAGGTATCAAAGAGGTTGTGGTCGATGGTGAAACCGGCTATCTAGTCCCGTTTGATCAGGACCCGGTCACAAGCTTCCCCACTGATCCCGAGAAGTTCGCCCGTGATCTCGCCGCTCCCATCAATCGCCTGCTCCAGGATCCCGAGAAATGCAAGCTCTTCGGCGACGCAGGACGGCGCCGCGTCGAGGAGACCTTCAGCTGGACAGCCATCGCCCAACAGACCATCCGCCTATACCAGCAATTGGTCGAGCAACAAAACACAGGCGTTCAGCCTTGATAAACACACGGAGAGGCCATGAACAAACCGACTGAATCGGATGGACGCAAGCGGGTCATCATTGAAGGACTTTCCCCGCAAATTGATGCCGGTCGATTTCCGGCAAAGCGCACCATCGGCGACCAGGTTCGCGTGGAAGCCGACATCTTCACCGACGGCCACGACTCGATCTCGGCCTCGCTGCTCGCTCACCGTGAAGGATCAGATGAGTGGACTGAAATTCCCATGCGCCCTTTGGTGAACGACCGCTGGACCGCATCATTTCGCGTCGGCGAGTTAGGCCGCTACGGATTTAAAGTCCAGGGTTGGGTTGACCATTTCGAGACGTGGCGTCGCGACCTGCTCAAACGCATCAAGGCCGAAAGCGACGCCCCTGTCGACTACCTCATCGGAGCTGACCTCATCGATGAGGCCGCCTCCCGCGCCGTGGGCCCTAACTCCGACTGGCTCCGCCATCGCGCCACAGGCCTGCGCTCCGGCAAAGAGCCCAAAGAGCTTCGCACCCACGCAACTGATCCCACCCTGCACGACCTCGTCCTCCGCTACCCCGACAAGCGCTTCGCAACCGAGTCCGATCGCGAGCTCGCCATTGTCGTCGATCCGGTTCGCGCTCGATTCAGCGCATGGTATGAGTTCTTCCCTCGCTCGACATCGCCCGAGTCCGGCCAGCACGGCACCTTCGCCGACTGCGAAAAGCACCTGCCCTACATCTCCGAGATGGGCTTCAACGTGGTATACCTCCCGCCCATCCATCCCATCGGCGTCATGTTTCGCAAAGGCCGCAACAACTCGCCTCAAGCCCAACCCGGCGATTTCGGTAGTCCGTGGGCCATCGGCTCTGCCGAGGGGGGCCATAAGAGCATTCATTCCCAACTCGGCACTATCGACGACTTCGGCCGCTTCGTCACTAAAGTCAGGGATCTCGATATGTCCCTGGCGCTGGATATCGCCTTCCAGGCCGCGCCCGATCATCCCTATGTGCGCGATCACGAGGCCTGGTTCCGCAAGCGCCCCGACGGCACCATCCAATATGCCGAAAATCCTCCCAAGAAGTACCAGGACATCTACCCCTTCGACTTCGAAAGCGAAGACTGGACCGGCATGTGGGAGGAGCTCAAGAGTGTCTTCCTCTATTGGATCGATCAGGGCGTCACCATCTTTCGTGTCGACAACCCGCACACCAAGGCCTTTCCCTTCTGGGAGTGGGTCATCACCGAAATCAAGCGCGACCACCCAGAAGTCCTATTTCTAGCCGAGGCCTTCACACGCCCCAAGATCATGTACCGCCTCGCTAAGCTGGGATTCAGCCAGTCGTATACCTATTTCCCGTGGCGCAACGCCAAGGCCGAAATCACCGCCTATCTCACCGAGCTGACCCAGCCGCCGGTGCGCGACTTCTTTCGCCCGAATCAGTGGCCCAACACACCCGACATTCTTACTGAGTTTCTGCAGATCGGCGGCCGCGCCATCTTCACCATCCGCCTGCTGCTGGCTGCCACTCTGGGCGCAAACTACGGCATCTACGGTCCCGCATTCGAGCTCATGGAGTATCGCGCGGTACGACACGGCAGCGAAGAATATCTCGACTCTGAGAAGTACGAAATCCGCCGCTGGGATCTCGAACGGAGCGACAGCCTGCACCACCTGATCGCGCACGTCAACGGCATACGCAACGAAAACGAGGCGCTGCAAAGCGACTGGTCGCTCAAATTCCACCCTGCCGACAACGACCAGCTCATTTGCTACAGCAAAGAATCCGACGACCGCTCCAACCTCATCCTTGTGGTCGTCAATCTCGACCCGCATCACACCCAGTCCGGCTATGTCACCCTTCCCCTCGACGAGTTGCAGATCCCCACCGACCGCGCCTACGAGGCCGAAGACCTCCTCACCGGCGAACGCTATCTGTGGCACGGAGCCCGCAACTACGTTGAGCTCAATCCGGCCTCACTCCCCGGCCACATCCTGAAAATCCACCGCCGCATGAAGGTCGAGATGGATTTCGAATACTTCCTCTGAATTCAACTTTCTGGTGGTGCAATCGTTCTCGCCAATGGAGTCCGCGAAATTGGTTGCTACTCAGTTCCTAGCGCTGCTCAAAAGTCACTCGACTCTTTACTTGACATCCCAGTGGAGACGGTTCATGCTGTTTCCCGGGGGAGATTACTTGAATGTCTAGTGAAGAGAAGGAGCCGATCCAGCTCCTACAGGGAACCTTGGACCTAATCGTTCTGCGGACTTTAACGAGCCTGGGAGCGCAGCATGCTTATCAGATTGCCACTCGGCTCCAGCAAGTCTCCGAACAGCTTCTAAATCTCAACCAGGGAACGCTCTATCCCGCGCTGGTGCGGCTTGAACAGTACGGATGGATCAAAGGGACCTGGGGCAGGACAGAGAGTAATCGAGAAGCCAAATACTACGCCATCACCAAAGCTGGAGAGAAAGCTCTGAACCGCGAAACGATGCGTTGGCGCAGGATGGCAGGGCTGGTGGAGCGGCTGCTGGTTGAGGATCTTCCATCATGAGGCATCTCAGGCGTCTTCTGTCGAAATGGCTTAGCCGTTCCAGGAATGATCAAGTCGAAGGGGAGCTGGAACGCGAGATCAACGCTCATCTTATGTTGCTTGAGGATGATTTTCTCGCCAAGGGTATGAGCGCAGACGAGGCGCGGCTGGCTGCCAGGCGTGCCTATGGGGGCGTGGAACAGGCAAAGCAAATGCATCGGGACGAACGCTCGATTTTCTGGCTCGAGCAGCTCTCACGAGACACACGATATGCCATTCGCCAGTTCCGCAAGTCGCCCGGCTTCGCCATTACCGTTATCCTGACCATCGCACTGGGCATTGGCGCCAACACGGCAATCTTCACCCTGGTTCACGCCATCCTGATGAAGTCGCTCCCAGTAGGGGATGCGAAGTCCCTCTATCGCATAGGCGATAGATACGACGACTGCTGCTTCACCAGCGGTCTGGATAACGACAAGGGAGATTTCGATATTTTCTCTTATGAGAATTACCGGCATCTTCGCGAATTGACGCCGGAGTTTGAGCAATTGGCGGCGATGCAGGCCGGGCAGGCATTGATCAGCGTGCGCCGCGGGCAAAGTACAGCGCAGTCAAAACCCGGCGAATATGTCTCTGGAAACTACTTCACGACCTTCGGCGTGGGAGCATTTGCTGGCCGTATGCTCACTGACGCAGACGATCAGGCGGGCGCGTCACCGGTCGTCGTGATGAGTTATCAAACATGGCAGTCAGACTACGCAGGCGACCCGTCTGTGATCGGTGCTACGTTCTATTTGCAAAGCCAGCCTGTTACTGTAGTTGGAATTGCACCACCGGCATTCTATGGCGACCGAATCAGCGCAAATCCACCCGGGTTCTGGATACCGCTTTCCGCTGAGCCTCTGCTGAGCCAGGCAAATTCGATTTTGCATCAGCCGATCGCGTGCTGGTTATACCTCATCGGGCGAATACAGCCAGGTACCGCGATAGGGCCATTGCAGCAGAAGATTTCCGCAAACCTGCGCCAATGGCTCCTGACACAGGACGAATATCTGAGCCACGGTTTTCCGGCAATCATTCCAAAGGTGCATGTGGTATTAACACCGGCAGGAGCGGGCATTGAGAGTTTTCAACAACAGACTGATAAAAAACTCTATCTGCTGCTTTCGATCTCTGCTCTGGTGCTGCTGGTGGCGTGCGCGAACGTGGCGAATCTGATGCTAGCACGCGGTGTGAAACGAAAGATTGAGATTTCGGTACGGCTGGCGCTGGGCTCTGCACGGTCAGGGCTGATTTGGCAGATGCTTACGGAGAGCGTGCTTTTGGGGTTCCTGGGCGGCGCTGCTGGGCTGGCGGTGGCCTATGCGGGAACAAGGATGATCCTGACCCTTGCATTTCCCGATTCCATGCATAGCGCCATCGATGCGACGCCATCGCTGGCTGTGCTTGGATTCGCATTTCTGTTGTCGCTCATCACGGGCATTGTGTTTGGAATTATGCCGGCATGGGTCACGTCCCATGCTGATCCGGCAGAAGCCTTGCGCGGCGTGAACCGATCCACTGGAGACCGCGCTTCGCTACCGCAGAAATCCATGATCGTCTTCCAGGCAGCTTTTTCGCTGGTGCTGCTGGTGGGCGCTGGGTTGCTGACGAAGAGCCTCAGAAACATGGAGTATCAAGACTTCGGCCTGCAGACGGCTAACCGGTATGTGTTGCATCTGGATCCATTGAGCGCGGGGTACAGGCCGGAGAAACTCGCGGCATTGCATCAGGCGCTGGAAATGCAGTTTTCCGCCATCCCTGGCATGCAGAGCGTTGGGCTGGCGATGTATAGCCCTCTTGACGGAAACCAGTGGACCGATGGTGTTTTCATCCCGGGAAGGCCTGAGCCGGGACCGACCGATGACAACGATGCACTTCTCGATCGGGTCAGTCCGAATTTCTTTGCAGCCGTTGGCCAACCGGTGATCCGAGGACGCGCCTTTAATCAAAGTGACACCGCCAATTCACGCTTCGTTGCGGTTGTGAACCGGGCTTTCGCGAAGAAGTTTTTTCCCAATGAGGATCCGATCGGCCGTCATTTTGGCATCTACGAGCGGGAAGACATCGGGGCTTACGAGATCGTAGGTGTAGTGGCGAACGCAAAGTATACTTACCCGCGGGCGGAAGCAGCGGCAATGTTTTTCCAGCCGCTTTCGCAGTGGCAGCACAATTTGAAAGATCCGATTTTTGTGAATCTCGAAACGCAGACACACTACATTACCTCAATTGTGATGGACTTCGATGGAACACAGCAGAATCTGGAAGATGCTGTGCGCCGCGCCCTCGCCAATGTTGATCCGAACTTCGCCATCATCAACCTGCGCTCTCTCGATTTTCAGCTCGCGGGCAATTTCAGTCAGGAACGACTGATCGCCCGCCTGACAACCCTATTCGGGCTGCTCGCATTGCTCCTCACATCGATTGGACTCTATGGCATTACTTCATATCAGACAATCGGGCGCACGCGTGAAATTGGGCTGCGAATGACGTTCGGGGCGGACCGGAATCGAGTGGCGGGCCTGGTGATGCGCAGTGCATTTGTCCAGGTCGCTCTCGGGCTGGCTCTTGGGATTCCCATTGCTCTGATTGGCGCGCATGTGATCGCAAACCAGCTCTATCTGGTGAAATCGTACGACCCATTGAGCCTGCTGGCGGCGGTTGTTGTTCTCTCGGGAGCCGCCGCCATTGCCGGATTCGTTCCTGCGCGCCGCGCCGCGTCCATCGATCCCATGCAGGCACTCCGCAACCAATGAGCGGTTCAAGCCCTGGCGCTGCTGACTTGATTCATCAATTAAGTTAAAGTTCCAGCGGAGTGAAATAAAGCATGCAAATCGTGACCGCCGCCCAGCCCCATTCGACCGCCTTCGAGGGGCATTTGCACATGCGGTACATCTGGACGATTGCCCTTGTTGCGGCGATGGGCGGTCTGCTCTTCGGCTATGACTGGGTAGTGATCGGCGGCGCAAAGCCGTTTTATGAGGTCTTCTTTCAACTCACTTCCGCAGCTGAGGTGGGATGGGCCAATAGTTGCGCGCTGATTGGCTGCTTCATTGGCTCTTTGCCTGCGGGAAAGCTGAGTGACCGGGTGGGTCGAAAGACGGTGCTCATATTTTCAGCACTCCTCTTCCTGATATCGTCAGTCCTGACCGGCTGGTCTTATAGCTTCGCCGCCTTCATCACATGGCGTGTTCTTGGCGGGGTAGCGATTGGACTCGCGTCCAGTGTTTCGCCGATGTACATAGCCGAAATCAGCCCCGCCGCATGGCGAGGCCGGCTTGTCAGCCTCAATCAGCTTGCTTTGGTAGTCGGTATCCTCGCGGCGCAAATTGCTAATTGGCGCATAGCGGAAAAGATGCCCGAACATGTCTCGCAGACGGCGCTGCTGGCTTCGTGGAATGTTCAATATGGCTGGCGCTGGATGTTTACCGCTGTTGCTGTGCCGGCCCTGATCTTTCTCGTCACGGCTCCATTCATCCCCGAGAGTCCACGCTGGCTGGTCGCTCGCGGCAGACTCGAAGAGGCTGGACGGGTTCTTGAGCGCATAGGCGGGGAGGCGTACAGCAAACACGAACTGCAGGCCGTTTCTGAAACGCTCGCGGTCTCGACCGGCAAGCGCGACTGGCGGGCGTTTCGCGCTCCACGCATTCGAAAACTAGTTCTGATCGGTATCACGCTTGTGGTCCTGCAGCAGGCCAGCGGGATCAACGTGCTTTTCAATTATGCCGAAGAGGTCTACAAAAGTGCCGGCTATGGCGTGAACGACATTCTCTTCAACATTGTGGCGACGGGAACGATCAACCTCGTATTCACCATTTTCGCGATGCTGTTAGTCGATCGATTTGGCCGGCGGTGGCTGATGATTCTGGGATGCCTTGGTATCGGTTTCTCACACGCCGCTGTCAGCTTCGCCTATCGTCAGAGTCTGCAGGGATCCTGGGTCTTAGTGCTTACGCTCTGCGCCATTGCTTGCTATGCGATGTCACTCGCTCCGGTCACCTGGGTTCTGATCACCGAAATATTCCCCAACCGCGTTCGAGCCACATCAATGTCCATATCGGTTGCGGCCCTTTGGGTCGCATCCTTCGCGCTCACATATACTTTTCCGCTTTTGAACAGAGGCCTGGGAACCGCGGGAACGTTCCTGATCTATGCGTCCATTTGCTTCCTGGGAGCTTTTTTCGTCTTCTTCGTAGTGCCAGAGATGAGAGGAAAATCTCTGGAGCAGATCGAAGATGCCGAAGCATAGAACAATCCGCGATTCGGCTCGTTAGCAGTTGAGGTGAGCGCAAAATGATCTATCTCCGCAACTCACGACATCCGCGGCGCGAAGTCGATTGCCGTTTCATGCATTCGCGGTCTGCGCCAGTTCGCCTGCGAGCGCCCTCATTCCGCGCAGATCGATCTTTCCTGTGCCCAGCAGAGGCAATGCATCCGCGTAGAAGAATTGATTCGCCCGGGGTTTCCACAACGCAGGGAGATCGCACTGAGGCAGCTTATCCAGAACAGGAACTAGTTTGTCGGCTGGGAGTGTGTAGATAACCACAATTCGCTCGCCTTTCTTCTCGTCAGGCAGTGCTGTTACGGCAAACACCTGCTCTGTCACTCCCGCGAGTTCGTGGAGTTTATCTTCGATCTTGATGTGCGGGACCATCTCGCCACCGATTTTGCTGAATCGCGAGAGACGGTCGGTTATCGTCAGGAAGCCGTCCTCTTCGATCAGGGCAACATCTCCTGTCGTGTACCAGCCATCGCGCAATACTTCGGCGGTCTTTTCCGGTTTGCCGAGATAGCCTTTCATCACGTTCGGCCCCTTCACCAGCAGCATTCCCGGAGTTCCTGGAGCAACAGGCTTGCCAGTGTCGAGATCGACCACCTTCACGAAGACTCCTGGCAGAGGATGTCCGATGCTGCCCCGCCTTGCAGCTACTTGGCGAAATCCAGGCGCACGGAAATCGCGTCCGTTCACCGTCACCACCGGCGAGCACTCAGTGCACCCGTAGCCCTCAAGGGGTCGAATGCCAAAGGTGTCCTCGAAGGCCAGGGCGACCCGTTCGGGTAACTTTTCCGCGCCTGCAAGGACATATTGCAAACTGCCGAAGCTTTCAGGAGAGCAGCGCCGCATGTAAGCCTGCAGAAATGTCGGGGTCGCGATGAGGAACGTCACTTTGTATTTGCCTACGAGCTCACTGATCATGCCCGTGTCAAGCGGGTTTGGATGATAGACGACACCCACGCCATTCACAGCCGGCAGCCACAGGGCAGCCATAAATCCAAATGAATGGAAGAAGGGCAAAATGCCCAGAACCTTATCGCGCCCGCCGAGCATGAAGACCTGCGAAACCTGTTGAATGTTCGAGGTGATGTTGAAGTGTGTGAGCATCACGCCCTTGGGATCGCCGGTGCTGCCGCTGGAAAAGATCACCGCGGCCAAATCATCCACCGACGATCCAGGCTGGTTCGGCGCTCCCTGACTCTCGGGAGAGCCGAAGGGCCCGGATTTCGGTCGCATTGTGCCCAATGCTTTACGCAGTAGACCTTGAGGCAGGAGCGACGCCAGGATCACCGCAGCCAGCTTCTCGGCAGAGCGCGGCGCATGCAATGCGTCTTCCAGAAAGAGAGTTCGACCTGGAATTTCCAGCTTTGGAAAGCGTTCGACAAAAGCCTTTGACGTGATGACCAATTCCAGATTGCATTGCTTGGCGCACGACGCGATCACTTCGGTCGACGCTGTATAGTTCAGATTTACCGGCACGCGACCAAGCAGCATAAGTGCAAAGTTGGTGAGCGCTCCGCCCACTGACGGAGGCAACATCAACCCCACCATCTTCTGCTCGCCGATCTGCCGTCGCAGCCGGCGCGCGATGTAAATCGTTTTTGTCAGAGCGGAGCCAAAGGTCACTTTCGGAGTCTTTCCGTCAGCCATCATGAAGCGCAGCGGGAATCGCCGAGCGGTGCGCACAAACGCGTAGTCGAGGGTTTTCATGCGCCGCTTGCGCTGTTGGAATGCCACTGCTTGCAACTCCTGCACAGCGCGGCGTACCTCGATGGCAGTGGAGGATGGCGGCATTGGCTGGCCGAAGCTCACGGTGACTGGATACGGTATCTGCCGCGGCACCTTCCAAAGAAAGCGCCCGCGCTCGAAGCTGAAGATGCTTCCCCACACACCATCCAGATTCACCGGAATGATCGGCACCTCCACTCCCTTCATGATTCGTTCCAGGCCGCGCCGGAAGGGAAGTAATTGTCCGGTACGCGTAATCTGTCCTTCGGCAAAGATGCATACAATCTCGCCGTTTCGCAGGGCGTCGCTCGCGGTTCTCAGGGAGCGAATCATATCGCGTGGGCGCTGTTCGCTAGATATGGGAATCGCCTTCATCGCTTTCGCGAATGGCTTGACCAGCCTCATATCGTAGATGGCCTCGTAGACCAGGAAGCGAATTGGCCTGTCCGTAGAAGCAATCAGTAGCAGGGAATCCACAAATGACATGTGGTTGCTCACCAGCAATGCGCCAGATTTATCCGGGAAATTGTCACGCCCGAGAACCTTCACGCGATACACCGTATGTGTAAAGAAGAAGAGCAGCAGGCGTCCAAACCACTCCGGCAACAGTAACAGCGTATATACGGTGCCTGCACCGGTAATGATCGAGGCCGCAACGATCACCTCACGTGGGTTGAGATGAATGAATGCTGTGAAAACATAGTAGACGCCAGCCGACAGCGCAATCCCGACGAACGACAATAGGTTCGCGGCCGCGATGATTCCACCTCTGTCTGTTTCCGCCGGTCGATGTTGCACCAGGGCATTGACCGGCACGGCAAAGAATCCCGCCCAGAAGCCAAGCATTCCCAGCAGAACCGCCGAGCCGACCAGGCCATGTTGCGTCCCTCCGAATACCAGCCCCGTTAGCGTCATGCCGATGGAGCCGAGGGGAATCAGCCCGTACTCGATCTTGTTGCCGCTAACCATTCCGGCAATCATGCTGCCAGTCCCAATGCCCACGGCCAGCGCAGCATTCAGGTAACCGGTCTTGGTCTGCCCGATGTGCAACACATCCGGCCCGTACACAACGACGGTCGAAAACAACAAGGAACCCAGGAACCAGAAATAGGTATTCCCGATTACGGCGAGAAAGAGCGTCGGGTCGCGGCGCATCAGAGTAATCTGTTGCCACAGATCGCCGACAAAGTTAAGGCGGAACTTTTTCTCCGGTGCTGCAGCCGGAACTCGATCAATGGCGAAGCTCGTAAGCAGCCCCACAAAGGCAAGCCCGAGCAGCGCATAGCCGGCATACACTTCATGTCCGCGAAACTGTTCCGCCATCGCGGCACCCGTCACGGTGCCGACGATGATGGCCATGAATGTGCCCAATTCGATAACACCATTGCCCCACGACAGCCGCTTCGGCGGCAGCAATTCTGGCAGCAACCCGTATTTCGATGGCCCAAACAGCGCCGACTGCGTTGCCACCAGGAAGAGGGCTACCAGGGAGATCGTTCGTGAGTGAACCGCCAGCCCTGCAGTAGCCACCACCATGGAGCCAATCTCCATCCCTTTGGTCCAAATGGTGACACCTCGTTTGCTATAGCGGTCTGCGAGCCACCCTCCGGTCATGCTGAAGATTACGAATGGCATGGAGAATAGGAATGTGATCAGGGAGACGAAGCTCTCGCGTTCATTCTTCGGCAGTCCCATGCCGACGATCATCGACAGTAGGAGATTGCGTAGGATGTTGTCGCTATAGGCTCCCTGGAATTGGGTGGCAATGAGGGCCCAGAAGCCACGTTCGCTGCGGGGATGTTCAGACAAAGCAGGTAAGGATTCGGTGTCGAGATTCGAATCGAACTGGTTCATAGCATTGGCGGCGCTTAAGCGCTGCTCATTGTAACGCGGCTCGAACTTCTCGGCTGAGAGTTGACAGACCGGAGGTCATTATCCCATCCTGTCTAACTCTGGAGGTGGACGTAATCACGCGGGCAAATTTTTAAGTTTCGAATCCGGCATCCTTCCAAGTAGTATCGTTTGGCTGTGTGATTTCCACAAAGGGCGTCATGAAATTGAGATAATCGCATCGCCGATGGACCGGATTGAGAGGGCACATGCATTGGGTAACTGGAGTGCGAACCCGCAAAGCGCAGTTGCTTCGCCGGACCGGGGCTGGGAGCCAAACCTTAAGTCTTGCCACAACACTCGCCACGACAGTTGTGGTGCTGTTTTTTGGCCTGGCTATTACCGCCTGCGAAAAGAAGGAAGAAGCTCCCAAACCTGGTCCTCCCGAAGTCAGGGTCACCGAAGTGGTGCAAAAGGACGTTCCCATCTACATTGAATGGGTCGCCCAGCTGAACGGTCCGATTAACGCCGTCATTACCCCTAAAGTTCAGGGCTACGTGCTGACGCAAAACTATGCCAATGGCTTCTTCGTCAAAAAGGGTCAGCTCCTGTTTACGATAGACCCACGGCCCTTCGTCGCTGCCCTCGATCAGGCCAAGGCGCAGGTTGCTGTAGCCCAAGCGAACCTCGGCGAGGCAGAGAACAATGTCGCCCGGGACACGCCGTTAGCTGCGCAAAACGCAATCCCGCAAAAGCAGCTCGACACGGATAAATCGACCTTGGGCGCGAACCAGGCGCAACTTGATGCCGCCAAAGCGCAGATGGTACAGGCGGAATTGAACCTTGAATGGACTAAGGTGTACTCGCCCATCGACGGAATCGCTGGTATCGCGAATTCACAAGTCGGCGACCTTGTGGGAACGACCACCAAGATGGCGACAGTCTCCCAGGTCAATCCGATCTGGGCGTACTTCAATGTCCCCGAAAGCGCCTTTCTTGCTAACGCGCAAAAAATTAACGAAGTGATTCGCGGAGGGAGCAGGCACGGGGTACCGACCAACATTGAATACATCCAGGCAAACGGAATCACCTATCCGGAAAAGGGCCAAGTCATCCTCGTGAATCGCGAGATCGCTTCCCAGACAGGCACCATCCAGATAGCCGCCGCGTTCGCCAACAAGGATGCCAGTCTTCGCCCCGGCGGCTTTGGCAGAGTTCGAATCGAAACCGGCGTGACTCAGAACGCCTTGCTGATTCCTCAGCCTGCCGTGATCGAAGTGCAATCGGAATACCAGGTCATTGTGCTCAACCCCGAAAACAGGGCAGTGATTCGACCGGTCAAGGTGGGAGATCGAGTCGGGCCGAACTGGATCATCACTGAGGGACTAAAGCCGGGCGAGAAAGTTGTGGTCGAAGGCATCCAGAGGGTGCAGATGTTTGCGGCGGCGGCCCCGCCGGAGATGGTGAAGGAAGGTATTCCTGTCGTTGCCAAGCCTTACACGCCTACTCCTACGGCGTTAGGGGGCAACTGACCATGTCGAAATTCTTCATCAATCGTCCCATCGTCGCCATAGTTATCGCCATTCTGATGGTGCTGGCCGGTGGGGTCGCAGTGCTCGAGCTGCCTACAGCACAATTCCCCAATATTGCCGACCCGATGGTCCAGGTGCAAGCCACCTACCCCGGCGCCGATGCCCAGACGATCGCCGAGTCCGTTGCAACACCGATAGAACAGCAGATGTCTGGCGTCAGCGGCATGAATTACATGTACTCGTTGAGCGCGAGTTCCGGCGGAAAGATGACGCTCTATGTTGACTTCGCGCTGGGAAACGATATCAACACCTCCCAGATTCTGGCGCAGATGCGGCAGGGTCAGGCCGCCTCGCAACTGCCCTCCGAGGTAACCCAGCAAGGTGTGATCGTTCAGCCGGGGACGACGGCGCCCTTCATGCTCCTTGATCTTTACTCTCCCAACGGCACATACGACAGCATTTTCCTGGCCAACTACGCCACCATCAATTTGCAGTACGCGCTCACCCGTATCTCAGGGGTCGGGCAGGTTCAGATATTCGGCGCCGGCCCCTATGCCATGCGCATCTGGGTGAATCCCGACAAGCTGGCAAGCCTGGGCGTTACCGTCTCCGACATCACGAACGCGGTCAAGGCACAAAATAAAGTCAATCCCGCGGGCCAGGTTGGAGGCGAGCCCGTCCCTCAAGGTCAGCAATTCACCTACAACGTCCGAGCTCCCGGACGCCTGCCCACGGCTGAGGAGTTTGGTGAGATCGTCGTACGCGCCCAGTCCGACGGGTCAATCCTGCGGTTGAAAGACGTGGCGCGGGTGCAACTGGGATCGCAATACTATTCCTATGTTGCGCGATTAGGAGTGTCGGGAGAGAACAAGCCTGCTCAGCCCGCTGCACTCGTCGCGCTCTATCTCACTCCCGGAAGCAACGCGCTGCAAACGCGAGCCGCTGTCCTCAAAATGATGAACGAAGCGAGAGGACGATTTCCCCAGGGGCTGGACTACATTACTGCGCTCGACACGACACTCGCTGTCAGTGCCGGCATCCACGAAATCTACAAGACACTGGGAGAGGCTCTGCTCCTGGTCATTCTCGTGGTCTACATTTTCCTTCAGGGCTTCAGGGCCACTCTAATTCCGCTGCTGGCCGTTCCTGTCTCCTTGATTGCAACCTTCATTGTCTTTCCCGCGCTTGGGTTCTCCATCAATACCCTGTCGCTTTTAGGTATGGTTTTGGCGATTGGACTGGTCGTCGACGATGCCATCGTCGTCGTGGAGGCCGTCGAACACAACATCGAGCAGGGGCTGAGTCCTCACGACGCGACCATCAAAGCGATGGAGGAAGTCTCAGGACCGGTTGTTGCCATCGCCCTCATCCTGGCTGCGGTGTTCGTTCCCACAGCCTTCATTCCCGGCATCACTGGCCAGCTTTACAAGCAGTTCGCAATCACGATCGCGATTTCCGTGCTCTTCTCGGCTTTCAACGCACTCACCCTCAGCCCCGCGCTTTCGGCCATGTTGCTGCGTCCCAAGAAAGAGTCTCGAGGCCCCCTGGGCGCATTTTTTCGCGGGTTCAACAAAGTCTTCGGCCGCGCCACTGACGGGTACGTGAACATTTGCAGGCACCTGATCCACAAATCCGTTCTGGCGTTTCTCCTGCTCACCGTGCTGGCCGTGGGTGCGGGTTACTTCGGAGGGCGGCTCCCGGGAAGCTTTCTCCCCGATGAAGATCAGGGATACCTCTACGCCGGGTTGCAACTGCCTAATGCCTCATCTCTGCAACTCACGTCGGAAGCTGCGCGCGAAGTTGAGAAGATCATGATGGACACGCCTGGCGTGCAATATGTCAGCACCGTTAACGGATACAGTTTGTTGAGCGGCGTTGCCGCGACCTACAGCTCATTCTTCTTTATCTCACTGAAGCCCTGGGAGGAACGCAAAACTCCCGAGACCAGCTACGAAGGGATCAAAGCCCACCTTCAGCAGGCCCTTTCGAGAGTTCCCGGGGGACTTGCATTCTCGTTCCCGCCGCCAGCGATCCCCGGCGTAGGCACCTCAGGTGGCGCTACTTTCATTCTTGAAGACAGATCGGGCGGCAACATTGACTTTCTCGCGAAACAGACCCAGATCTATATGGCTGCAGCGCGCAAACGTCCGGAACTGGCGGGGCTTTTTACCACCGCTTTGTTCGGCGTTCCCCAGGTCGGGGTAAAGGTGGACAACGCCAAGGCGATGACCCAGCAGATCCCGTTGAGCGACCTGTACCAGACAGTGCAGACGTTTATGGGGGGATCGCTGATTAACTTCTTCAACCGCTTCGGCCTGCAGTGGCAGGTATATGTTATGGCCGACGGCGACTTCCGAACCAAGGCCGAGAATCTCGGCAAGTTCTACGTCAGGAACACATCGGGCGACATGGTTCCGCTCAGCACGCTGACCACTACCGATGCGCGCAGCGGGGCCGAATTCGTCATGCGCTACAACCTGTTCAATTGCGTGCAGATTAATGCCGCGGCGGCGCCCGGATACAGTTCCGCTCAGGTTATGGCTGCATTGGAAGACGTCTTCCATAAGACCATGCCGGGCCAGATGGGCTTCGACTACTCCGGCATGTCGTACCAGGAGCAAAAGGCGGCGCAAGGCGTCTCGCCGGCTGTTATTTTTGGCATGGCCTTGTTTGTGGTTTTCCTCATCATGGCTGCGCAATACGAGAGCTGGACGCTGCCCTTCAGCGTATTGCTGGGACTTCCCATCGCCATTTTCGGCGCGTTCTTAACGCTCTTCCTTCGCCGCTTCGACAATGATGTGTACGCCCAGATTGGACTGGTCATGCTGATCGGACTTTCGTCGAAGAACGCCATTCTCATCGTGGAATTTGCCAAGCTGGAGTACGACAAGGGCAAGCCGCTCATCGAGGCGACTCTGACCGGCGCCAGGTTGAGACTGCGGCCCATCCTGATGACTGCATTTGCCTTCATTCTTGGCTGCGTACCGTTGTGGCGAGCAGCCGGAGCAGGCGCTATTTCGCGCCAGGTGCTGGGATCGACAGTCATTGGTGGCATGCTCGCGTCTACCATCATCGCCATCTTTTTCGTTCCTGTCTCGTTCGATGTAGTTGAACGATTCGGCGGCCTCTTCGGCAAGGAAAAACCTCCGCAAGCAGTGCCTCCACCGGATTCGAAAGGACCCACGACATGAGCGGCATAAGAAAATCCGCTGCCATCCTGCTCGTGCTTTTGGTGAGCGGCTGCAAGGTCGGTCCCAACTACAAGCGCCCGCCTCTCGATGTCCCCGGCCAGTATCGCGGAACAGCACCCAACCTGCCCCAACAGCCGGCCGGTGGACCCTTCGGGGAAATGGCTTGGCCAGCCGTCTATCAGGACCCGGCATTGCAGGCGCTGCTCAAGGAAGCTCTCACCAACAACTACGACATACGCATTGCCGCCACCCGCATTCTCCAGGCGGAAGCTTCTCTGGGAGTCACCCGCGCAAACCAGTTCCCCACGGTGGGTGGTGTCGCCAGTATCCAGAACGAGCAGGCCCCGCCGCTTTTCGTCGGCTCGCCCTGGATCGATACTCTCGGGCTGCAAATGAACTACATCGTCGATTTCTGGGGGCAATATCGTCGTGCAACCGAAGCGGCGCGCGCCAATCTCTTAGCCAGCCAATATGCCCGGAATGTCGTCCAGATAACACTGATCTCCGAAATAGCGAGCGCCTATTTCGCACTCCGGCAATTTGATGCCCAGCTGGAGTTTTCCAAAGAAACCGTTATCGCCGACAATGAGATTCTCAGGCTAAACACCATCAACTTCAAAGGCGGCGAATACGCGATCACCGACGTTTATCAGGCTCAGTTGCTGGTGCAACAGTCCGAAGCGGAGGTCATCACCCTCAAGCAATCGATCGAGCAGACTGAGAACCAGATCAGTATCCTTGTCGGCAGAAATCCCGGGCCAATCGCGCGCGGCGTCAGCCTTACCGATCAATCGCTTTTGCCGGATGTCCCGGCAGGCCTTCCTTCCGCGCTTCTGGAGCGCCGTCCCGATGTGCGCCAGGCGGAAGAAGCGCTGGTCGCGGCCAACGCGAATGTAGGCGTGGCAAAGGCTGCCTTTTTCCCGCAGATTTCATTGACCGGCACATTCGGCGCGTCAAGTACGGCCTTAACCAGCTTTTTGCAGGGACCCGCAACATTCTGGTCTGTTGGAGGCCAGTTGGCACAACCCATCTTCGAGGGCGGCAGGATCAGAAGCGGCTACCGGCTGGCCTGGGCGCAACGAGATCAGGCCGAACTGCAGTATAAGCAAACCGTGCAACAGGCTTTTGGGGATGTCTCCAACGGTCTTGTCGGCTATCACCAATCCCGGCTGTTTCGCATGAAGATCGAGGAGCAGACAGCCACGTACAAGGAAACTGCGCGTCTCGCCAACGTCAGGTTTACAGGAGGGTACGCCAGCTTTCTCGAAGTGCTGGTTACCCAACAGCAGTACTTTACCTCCGAGTTGCAACTGGCACAGGCTTGGAGCGCTGAGTTGCAGAATTACGTTCAGCTATACCAGGCTCTCGGTGGAGGCTGGCAGCCGTAGCTTTCAAGATCGGCGTATATCATCTGGAAAGCACACCACTAGATGTGAAGAGTTCATCCACATTGCCGTATTCATCCGAGAGTAAGAATTTCCGCTGTCTCTGGAGTCTCATCGCAGTCCTCATAGTTCTGGCAAGCGGCTCAGGCCGGGCAGGGCTTGGGCAGCAAGCTCCGTTGCAACAATCGGACCACGCCATAGTCCGCGCCACGATTCAGGGCACCGTTATGGATGCGGCCGGCAATCCCGTCGCCGACGTGTCCGTAGTGCTTGTCCAAAAGGATCATCCAGGCGATGTTAAGACGAAAACGAATGCTAGCGGAGCTTTCGTGTTTTCCGCACTTCGAGCCGGGACCTATCAACTCAGTTCAGAAAAGTCAGGACTGCGTAGTGCAGCACAAACCCTTATTGTGTCCGAGGGAGCGCAGCTGCACGTGAATGTGAGGCTCAAAGCCTCAGGAGCTATTCAGTCGAATTCACCGGAAACCATGGAGTTCGCCGATAAGCCGAATTTCACCGTGGCCGGAGTCACCGATTGGACTGCCGTGGGCGGCCACGGCTCGGATTCCATTCTGCGAACGAGCGAAGATCTCGCACGTGAAACGCTCACGCTCAAACCGGAGGTTTCGCGAAGCGGCACAAGTGCGATGAATGAATCTGAAAGCAAGCTGCGCGCAGCTCTAGCTGGCGCTCCCGGGAGCTTCGAGGCAAATTATCGACTCGGCGAATTCTATCTCTACGCAGGCAGATATCGGGAGTCTATTCCGCTACTGCAGGCTGCATATCGGGTCGACCCCGCGAATGCCGGCAATGAGTACGATCTGGCGCAGGCGTACAAGGAAACCGGCGACTTCTCGCAGGCCCATGAGCACGTCCAGAAATTGCTGACACATAAGGACGATGCGGATCTACATCGCCTGATGGGTGAGCTTGACGAGAAACTAGGCGATCCCCTGGCCGCTGTCCGCGAATACGAGCAGGCCGTCCGTCTGGATCCCAGCGAACAGAATTATTTCGAATGGGGCTCGGAGTTGCTGCTTCATCGGGCTGTATGGCAGGCCGTGGAGGTTTTCGGGAGCGGCGCAAAGGCATATCCCGGGTCGGCCAGGATGCTGGCTGCGTTGGGGGCGGCTCTCTTTGCAGGTGCTCGCTACGATGAGGCGGCGATGCACCTTTGCGAAGCTTCTGACCTGAATCCAGCGGACTCCGAGCCCTATCTCTTTTTGGGAAGGATACAGATGGCTGCACCCGCGCCATTGGCGTGCGTTGAGCAGAAGCTTGCGCGGTTTGCACAGGAGCAGCCGGGGAACTCTCTCGCGAATTATTTTTACGCGATGGCAATCTGGAAACGCCAGGAACAGCCGCCGGACCAGCGGGCGTTGCAACAAGTGGAAGCCCTGCTTGCTAAAGCCGTGACCATCGACGCGAATTGCGGCGACGCTTATCTGCAACTTGGGATTCTCTATTTTTCCCAACGTAATGTTGAGAAGGCGATTGGCTTTTACACGAAGGCGATCGAAGTCAACCCGCAGCTAGGCGAGGCTCACTATAGGCTGGGTGTGGCCTATGACCGGATCGGCGAGTCGGCAAAGGCCAAGCAGGAATTCCAACTGCATGACGAGATCGAAAAGCAGCAGGCCGCTGCCATCGAACAGCAGCGGCGGGAGGTTAAGCAGTTTCTCGTAGTTCTGCAAGGTCAGCCGACGCATCCACTGGCCAACTGAAGATGCGAGTGGCCCTCAGCAAGCTAAGATCTCAATGTTTAAGTGGTCAACTCAAAGGGTGACAGGAGGCCTTCCGTGTTCAGATTATTGGCCGTTATGCTTATTCCCGCTATGACAATGTATGGTAGCGATCTGCCGAGCAAGAAATATCTGAATTTAGCGGCCATCAAGACGATGGTTGCGGCTTCGGAAGCAAAAGCCAAAGAGCTCAACGTTGAAGTGACCATCTGCATCGTCGATGAAAGCGGGAATCTGCTTTTTCTTGAAAAGGCGGATAAAGCCTCACTCAACACAATACAGTTCGCCCAGAAGAAAGCCCGGCACGCTGCCTTTTACAAAAGCCCCTCAAAAGACGGAGCGGATACGGTGAAAAAGGGAAACGTTGAGGCCCTCGCGTTTCCAGAATTTTTTCCCAACCAGGGAGGCCTGCCGGTTCTCGTAGATGGCCAGATTCTCGGCGGAATTGCGGCGAGCGGCGCGAAGTCTGAGATCGACGAACAAATCGCACAAGCAGGCCTCGACGCGCTTTTGAAGAAGTAACGTGCGGGTCTACTTTGCTGGCTTCTTGACGGTCGCGACGATGCCATCGCCTTCGCGAATGGTGAGGATCTGATTTGCTTTTACCTGAGTGAATCGTTCGATCTTCTGTGTAGTTGGCCACTTGACTTCAATTACATCCACGGTCTCGACTTTTCCGAGGCCGAAGTGCAGGCGGAGGTCGCTTTGGGACATCACGCTTGTGCCGCTGTGGACTTCATCCATCTGAGTATGCTTGCCGCTAATCACCCGCACGCGCGCTCCGATGGCGGTGCGATTACATTTGGTTCCAACCAGCTTGATCTTGATCCAGTTCTGCTTGTTGCCGCCTTCATTGCGAAGCAGCGATGGCGGATCGTTCATGTTCAGGACGAGCGCATCGATATCGCCGTCGTTGTCATAGTCTCCGAAAGCCGCGCCCCGGCTGGAGAAATGCTCAGTGATGCCGGGCCCCATTTCCGACGACACATCTTTGAACCGGCCATTGCCCAGATTCTGATAAACAACTCGCGGATTCTTGAAGGTCTGGCCGAAATTGTAGTTGTCAATCTCCGGGTAGACGTGTCCATTGATCTGGATGATGTCCGGCCAACCATCGTTGTCGTAATCAACAAAGCCGCAGCCCCACGCCACATAACGATTGTTGATGCCAACGCCGGAAGCAAAGGTGACATCGGTGAAGGTTCCATCGCCATTGTTGTGGTACAGGTTGCTGGTGTCATCCGCGAAGTTGGTCTTGAAGATGTCGAACCAGCCGTCGCAGTCATAATCGGCCACGGCTACACCCATTCCCGCCTGCTCGTGCCCGTTCTCACCGTAGGCGCATCCGGCCATAACAGCGACATCGGTGAATGTGCCGTCATGGTTGTTCTGGAACAGAATGCTGGGCTCGGAGTCCACGGCGACATAAATGTCAGGCCAGCCGTCGTTATCGAAGTCATAGGAAACAGCCGTGATCGAGTACCGCGGGCCGGGCTTCAGAATGCCCGACTTCTCAGAAACGTCAGTAAAGGTGCCGTCTCCATTGTTGTGGTAGAGAATGTTCGTGTCGCCCGGCAGTCCGCGCGGGCCGCACATGGTAGGGACGCCCTTCCACTGACAGAAGTTCGTGTTGTTAGGGGGAGGAATCGTTTCGGGGTCCAGCTTGATGTAGTTGCAGACGAAGAGGTCGAGGTGACCGTCCCGGTCATAATCGAGAAACGTGCAACCGGCGCCCCAGCGAACCTGTTTCTGATCGAGGCCGGCTTTATGAGTGACATCGGTAAAGGTGCCGTCTCCATTGTTGCGGAAAAGAATGTTGTGTCCCCAGAAGCAGCAAAACAGGTCATCCCATCCATCATTGTTGTAGTCGCCTACGCAGACGCCGGTCTGCCAGCCGGTACGCCCCAGTCCCGATTTTTCCGTGACATCGGTAAACGTACCGTCACGGTTGTTCTTGTAGAGATGCGAGGTCGGCGCCTTTCCAGGCGGCCAATGCGTATCGAGGCGGTCTCCATTGGTGAGGTAGATGTCCAGCCATCCGTCATGGTCGTAATCGAAAAAGGCCAGCCCGCTTCCCTTGGCCTCGATGATCACCCGCTTGTGATCAACGCCGCCCCACACGTTGGGGATGGTTAGCCCGGCCTGCTGAGCCACATCGACAAACTGGACGGAGGACGAAACGGGAGAAGGTGCGGGATTCGATAGCGCGGCTTGGACGAGGGCTGGATCCCACTTCGAGAGCGGAGTCGCAAGGGCGTCGGTCAGAGAACTGCCGAGTAAGAAGAGAGATGAGCCGAGAAACCGGCGCCGTGGAAAAATCATGGATTGGGATGATTATAAAGACAGGAGCTCACCCTGGAACATAACCCCTCAATACATCGCGTACAGCCTGTTATCGTCGACCGTCTGAGCCGGCACGACTTTAAGGGCAGGTGGGACGATTGTCGAGTGACTGACTACGACACGAACTTCAAGAGTTCCGAGGAATTATATAAATTCGACCGAATCGGTCCTGGAAAGACAGAGTCATATTGGGGAAAAGAGAGCCAAAACTGGAAGAGATGGTCGTGTCGGCTATTTTGCCAATGTTCGCGGTGCTTTGGTCGCCTTCAGCTTTCTATCCACGGTCACACTTTTTGATGACGCCATTGAGCATCGAACCCCAC
>JBAVYX010000298.1:0-8476 GCA_049588475.1 Silvibacterium sp.
CTAGTGTAGTGCGTCGTAAGTAGTGACCATTATATCCGCAGCGCGTCCATACTATGGAGGACGACATGGTATGCGTATTGCCGCCGCGGTTGCCCTGAACCCGGAAGAGAGACAAGCCCTGGAGCGGATGGCGCGGGCGCGCTCCATGCCCGCGCGGCTTGTGGAGCGGGCGCAGATCGTGCTGCTGGCCGCAGATGGCCTGGAGAACAAGCAGATCGCTCAGCGGATGAACATGACGCCGAAGAAGGCGGCACGTTGGCGGAACCGCTTTCTGGCAGCGGGCATTGCGGCTCTGGAGAAGGACGCGCCACGGCCCGGTCGGACACCCACCATCACCGACCGGCGGGTGAGGCGGGTGGTGGATATGACGCTGCATCAAAAGCCGGCTAGTGCCACGCATTGGTCGACGCGCACCATGGCACGGGCGGCTGGCATCAGCGAGGCCAGCGTGCGACGCATCTGGCGTGCCCATGGACTGAAGCCGCATCAGGTGCGGACTTTCAAGCTCAGCCGCGATCCCCAGTTCCAGGAGAAGCTGGAGGACATCGTCGGCTTGTATATGAATCCGCCCGAGCACGCCATGGTGCTGTGCGCCGACGAGAAGAGCCAGATTCAGGCTCTGGACCGTACTCAGCCCGGCCTGCCGATGAAGAAGGGCCGCTGCGGCACCATGACCCACGATTACAAGCGCAACGGAACGGCTACGCTGTTTGCCGCCCTCGATGCCCTGGAAGGTCAGGTCATCTCGATGTGCGATGACCGGCACCGCCACCAGGAATGGCTGAAGTTCCTGCGCCATCGATGACATCGTTCCCCGGGACAAGCAGATCCATATGATCGTGGATAACTACGCCACCCACAAACATCACAGGGTCCAGCGCTGGCTCGACCGTCATCCCCGCTTTCGCATGCACTTCACACCTACCGGCTGCTCGTGGCTGAACATGGTGGAGCGTTTCTTCCGCGACCTGACCCAAAACCGCCTGCGCCGCGGAGTCTTTCGCAGTGTCGAGGAGCTGATCACAGCAATCTTCGACTACATTGACCATCACAACGACAATCCCAAGCCTTTCATCTGGACCGCCAAGGCAGCCGACATACTAGAAAAGGTCAAGCGCGCCCGCGCGGCCCTTCATAATCGCCCATCTGCATGACGCACTACACTAGTATTTAAATACTCGGACCTCTTGTGGTGGGACACTGGACGGAAGACCGGCGGAGTTGGCGTTGCCTCCCACGAGATTTGCGCCCTCCTTTTCCATGGCACCATAGACTGCTTTTTGATTTGTATTGAGATCAGCAGTAGGGCCATTCTTCGCTTCACCAAATTTAAGTTCACCTGAAGAATCTCGATAGGCAAGATCGACCCGAGCCTTCCCTGCTGAGTTCTCAATGGTAACTTCTCTCGCGACAACGGTTCCGCCCTCAGCCTCAATCTCTGCAGTAGCCATCCGAACGCCTTCCAAACCCTTGAGCACTGGTCCCAGTCCTCCCGTGGGATAGGCGATTCCGATCTGGAGTTGGGGATGTCGTTGGGCCAACACAGTGTTGTTGATGTTCTGGTAGTTCTGCCAAGCACGTCCAAACACCGATGCCAACCCGAACCAATCAAAATGGCACTGTCCTGCGACAACGTGCATAGCTCCGCTGCCATCAGTAAACGAGGTTTGCGGATCGCAAGAATGACCATCGGAATCTCGATGGGAAAGCGGATTGTTCAGCACATAACCATATAGATTCAGGCTCTGCGGATTGGTGAACTCCGCGTATGGAACCGCAGTCGGATCAGAATCCCAGTCCGGGGACATAAATCTCCCCATCGTAGAGCTGTAGTACCTGGCGCCGAAGTAGTCGTTTCCGGATTCAGAGTCGCGTTCTTTGCCGGTAAACCTGTACGCAAAGTGTACAAAATGTGGAGTGCAGTCGTACGTGAAAGCGGTTCGCATCGTATCGATATCTCACTTATCGACGAAATAAAGACGGCCAAAAAAGCGGGATGAAGATTTTCACGACACTGCCATCGCGTGTTCTTTGCTTCGCTAGCCTACTCCACAGGACAAGGACTGTGGCGGCATATGCGATTCCAACTGAGACGCAGATAAGGAGAACAACGATAAGCACTACGGGCCACTTCATGAAGTCATAATTGGCGAAGTACCATACCCCATCCCGTTTCACGAACTGAGCCGTCGCGCTGGCGTCTAACGAATTGCCATCCTCAGCTTTGTAATGTATTCGAACGGGTACTGAGGCGGTAGCGCCTGAAACGACCATGGCGCTGCTGTTTGGCGTCACACTCAGGTCGTATGGCTGAGCGCTAAAGTGTCCAAGATTCTTACCCCTAAGGTCGCCTTGCACCTCTGGGTCGAGGGCATCCGCTGGAGTTTTGGCATGACTCGATAGATTGGCCATGAGTGCATTGATTTGATCCGTATCGGTGGTTGATGCTGGCGCTTGTGAAAAAGCCGACATCGCCCCAGCCAAAAGCGCGAACAGCATTGCGTGACGTACTATCCGACTATATCGTTGAATATTTCGCATGGCAGTTTTCTCACTGAGGTTGGGTCTTTATCTGCGGTTGATTAATCTTGACTGTGGTCTGGTCTACGGTACCTTTTACCGACGCGCCTCCAGACGCCGCAACGCCGCCCCACGAAATGCTTAGTGAAAGTGCGCCTCCATAGCCGGGAGTGAGGCCAGCAGAAGCAGAAACGCCATTCGTACCTAAGGATGCCGACGCACTGGCATCAAGACCGACGTTGCCAGTTGCAGTACCAGTGATCGTTACAGGGCCGAGAGTAATCGTCTCTGTTTGAGATGCGGAGAGAACA
Source organism: Silvibacterium sp. (assembly GCA_049588475.1). GTDB lineage: Bacteria > Acidobacteriota > Terriglobia > Terriglobales > Acidobacteriaceae > Silvibacterium. The sequence continues at coordinate 2,832 of JBAVYX010000298.1, forward strand.
TTTGCCCCAGCGTTCGCCGAAGCGCTCACTCCCACACCACTTTGACCGCCTGCGGAGACACCCGCACTAGCCCCGGCACTCGCGTTCAGGCCGCTTACTTGCGTTGTGGAATGGGAGCCTTCGTTGATGGTTGTTGAGGCAGTCGCGTAGCTCGCACTTGCGGAAGCGCTAGTGTTCACGCCATATGAGGCTGCGGCGGATGCTTGTCCTGAAACCAATTTTGCAGTCGCCGACAGACCGCCATTACTCTGCGTTTGCTGGGCAACCGCCCCGCTCGCAGATGCACTCGCAGAATGGCTGGACGTCAGCCAGCTAATGACTGTCTGGCAGATGTCGCATTGGTGCCCATCCGCATCCGTGTGGCTTAGAGGATTGTTGAGGACATAGCTGTAGAGATTGAGTGATTGAGGATTTGTGAGGTCAGCGTACGGAACGCCCTGCGGATTCTTGCTCCAGTCGGGGGACATAAAGCGCCCCATCGAGCTTCCGTAGTACCTGGCCCCGAAGTAGTCGAGCCCTGATTCGGAGTCTCTTTCTTTGCCGGTGGAACAGTATGGGCTGTAACGCAGTGCGCTGGTTGTAGAAACGACGGAGCGCGTCATGGTCGTGGACCTCGCATCGTAGATGCATTTCTAGGTCCCAGAATCGACATGGATATCCGGTGACACTGTCCTCCTTGGTACTTAGGGATTGTACCCTTCGTCCTGCAACATCTTCTCTAATAATTTTCTTGTGATCATATTGTTAGATGTTGGCTCTTGCGCCGAGTAATCAAACTTGGTTGTCGCCGTAGAGGCCTCCCAGTTCGCGGATGCCGTGTACATTCTATTCTCGTTTGCCACGTACGCTAATGCCCCGGAAAGGCCTCTACCTCCACAAAGGTGGGGAGCACAACCGTGCAGCAGAATGACAGGGCCACTGTCAGTTCGCTTAACCTCGAGGTTAGCTGGGTCTACGACGGACATGAAGTCCGGAAGTCGAGACAAATGCCACTCCGTACGGGCAATCCCGTTAGCTAGTGAAATCACGCTAAGGCTTTCTTTCGCCCCGTCCGTATACAGCACGACAACTCTGGGATTTGCGTGATCTGCAATGAATATTGCATTTTGAATTTGCGATTTCCCTAAGGAATCGAAAGCTCGCGCCAGCACCGATGCATCGGTTTGCCCTGAGCTTCGGCTGGCGAGAGCGAGAACGACGATAAACACAGCTATGCTAGATTTCATGTCACCCTCACTGGAAAGAATTCACCATGTCGATGTAATCTGGTCCGACGCGATGATGTTGAGGATCGCCAAGTAGCGTGTCTCTCACCCCTTGCACGCCACCTTTATTGAAGGTATTCAGCGTGTGTTGTACGCCCATCGTCCAAGAGGCTATTGCGAGAGACTCTCCAACGTCTGCACCCTCCCTAGAAGAAACATACCTATGTAGTGACCGAAATAATGGGAGACGGCTGGAACTGCTCCTGTTACACTCCACACCTGCGCATCCGTCAGCTTGAGGAAACTTTGCTGTGAAGGTCTAATTTGGAACATTCCCCTGGCATCCCCGGTGACGGCGTTGGGGTCTATACCTGATTCCTTACTTGCAAGTCCCACAATGATGTTTGGGTTGATAAGGTTGGCAGTAGCCGCTGATGTGACGGCACCTTCAAACGCAATCGCCTGTGAACCCGTTAATGGCGATTTCTCGATTGCATGCTCAGAAGCAGCAGAAAGCGGTTTCTGAGCTTCCTGCGCACCCATCAGCGCGTCTTCTGCGGCCACACCATTGTTCATTGCTTTCTGTATGGCAGCGCAGATATCACTACCGCAATGTCCATCTGGGTCAACGCGACTCAAGGGATTGTTCGCGACGTAGGCATAAAGATTGAGGCTCTGCGGATCATCTAGTTTTGCATATGGCACTGGCTCCGCCTGCGCGCTCCAGTCCGGTGACATGAAGCGGCCGGCATTACTCGCGTAGTACCTGGCCCCGAAGTAGTCGTTTCCTGATTCTGCGTCCCGTTCCTTGCCGGTGAAGTGCGTCGCAGGCACGCGTCCCTCAGGGATTCGCTGATTGTGGTATAGAGTAGGCAGATACATTAGCATCTCTGAGGACAAAGACATACTTGTCATCCGGCGAAAACACGGCAGTGACGTCATTATGGTAGACAGGTACGGTTATCCTCAGCAATGGATGAAGGCTCCGGTCAAAAACGTTGCATTCCCAATGGAGACTGCCCGCCCAGGGAACGTGGAAGACAAGAGCGCCAATGAGTTGGCCCGTTCTCGATGCGAAGATTTGATCTGCGAGAACCTTCGGATCAGATGAGTTGTGATTCGGATCGAAATTTAGGTAAGCCATTTCCTGACCGTCTATTCTTAGCACCCGAAGCCAGTTGCTGCCTCGACAGCAGAGGACAGTTTGTCCGTCAAGGAATATGCTTTTCGAGACAACAAATGTCGTCCCGCGAAGAATTGTCTCTCTCAAACCGGGGGTATAAAAAACGATCTCATTACTAGATCCCCTGTGCTCAGTGGACCAGCGCAACAGGTGGTGGTCAAACACGCCATAGAAGTTGAGGCCTTCATTCTTCCAAAATGCGATCTTTTGAAAGTCGATAGTCCTATAGGCCGTGATTTCGCTCGCGAAAATATGGTCGACGTCGCAGACATGGGATACGCCAAACGACATGCCATCCATTGAGCCAATAACTTTCCAAGAATCACATCCGCTCATTGGATCGGCATTCGCGAGACGGTGCACTGTTGAGAGCGTTGCACGGTCTATCAGTTGAATCGCATTTCCCGCAACGAGCAAGAAAAAGTGGTCGTTGACTGGAAAGATATCGGTTTGTGTCCCAGCACGTGTCGGCCACGATGCTTTTTGCAGGACATGGCCATCTGTGTTATCGAGGAAAAAAACATTAACTTGATAAGGATCGGATGTCTGCGCCCCGCTCCTCCTGCTTAATCCGGGGGGCGCGTTGGGATTTCTGGTTACGCAGTACACGGCCACCTCACGGGAACTGAGTGCAGCGATTCCCTCTTGACCGAGGCGACCCTTGGAATCCAGATAGCACCCGTCAAGACGTTGCACCCAGGCTGGCGTGGGATCCCTGGACTGCTCGCTGCCGCCTGACAGTGCACATGCAGCGATCAGTACGAAGATGAGCGGCAGCGTCAATCTATAGCCTCTACGCCTCATCAGAATCCTAAAAAGTGAACCCTTCGGAGAAAATAGTATGGCCCCCGACCTCATCAATCAAACCGTGTGCCGTTAGGTTCCAGCCGTGCCAAATGGGAAATGGATTAACGGTGTCATCGTGTACAAAGACTCCCGGATGATTGGGATCGTTCTTTGGGAAATGGAGGGTGCTGCGGGAAACTCTGAGGTCTTCACCTGTTGGTCGAGGATCAGTGCCCGAATATGGAAAGTTCCAATGGCCACCCTCCATAAATGCACCTGTAGGTGAAATTACCTGCTCCGCCTCTGCTTGTGTACCGAGATTAGCGTCCACGTAGTCATGCACTGCTTTCTGGTACTGAATGTTCTTCGTATAGGCGCTGAATTGAGCAGTCGCCTCCTGGTATGCACCAGGCGTTGAGATCAAGTAGCTCGCCCAATCATCCCAAGTGGCATAGTTATTCCCTTCATAGGTGTACTGGAAGGGGTCGTGGTCTTTAGAGTCTAGCCATGCGCTCTGATTCGTCATCTGTCCAGTGCCTTCACCGCCCATATCTGCCTTCATTGCATCCAGTAACGAGCCAGGACCGCAGTGGGAGCTTTGGTAGCCGATGTCACAGTGTCCGCCGATGTCGATCCGGCTTAGAGGGTTATTAGTTGCGTAACTATACAGATTGAGGCTCTGTGGATCGCTGAAATTGGCATAGGGGATGGCTGAGGGCGACGTGCTCCAGTCCGGGGACATGAACCGTCCCATCGAACTGCCATAGTACCTTGCCCCGAAATAGTCGTAGCCTGATTCTGCGTCCCGTTCTTTGCCGGTGAAATGGTGTTCTGTGGGGAACTGGGGGGAGCCGGTGCAAGTGAGGCTGTCGCCGAAGGGCAGACTGGAGCAGGTCTGTTCGAGCACGCCGGCGTAGTCGGTCTGAGCCCGCCGTGTTCCCAGCCAGTCGTTCAGGTAGAAGTGCAGGCCGGCGTTGTCATAAGTGCCTATCAGCGTACCGCTCGCGAACACGTTGGTGTGCTCCCAGGTCATCGTGCCGTTACTGTCCATGTCCAGTTCAGTCAGCTGCTCACCGGAAGGTCCAAGGACGTAATTTGTGGCCGAGTTAAGACCGCTCACGCTGGGATCGCAGCTCCAACTGCTGATGCTGCCCTTGGCCACCCGTTGGCCGTCGGCATCATAGAGGTAGCCGGTCATGAGGGTCATGCCGTTCCATTGCTGCTGTACCGCGCAGATACGCCCGTCGCCGTCGTAAAGATACGGATTCACGCCGTCGTTGGTGATGTTGCCTGCCGCGTCGTATTGAGTACCGCTGGGTGCCTGGCTGGTGGTGGTCAATTGGTTGTTGTTGCTTGTGGAGTAGTTGGCCCATGTGTACGCAGTTCCCGCACCGGACTGCGCTTGACAAAGCGCGCTGCCTCCACCCGAGATCGTGGCGGTCGACCCCATCTGCTGAGCGCGGTTGCCCCAGTTGTCGTAGCTCCAGCAGAAGTACGGATCCAGGTTGAAAGCAGGGCTTGCCGTCCCTGACATGAGGCGGTTCAGGTTGTCGTAGTTGAAGCTCCACGTACCCATTACCAAGTCAGTGTAACCGGCAACATTGTTGTTAGGCTGATAGCTGGCGCTGTAGCTGTAGACCGTTTTCCCGGCTGCATTCTGATTGGCGCCCGCATCGAGACTGCCGCTGATCGGCGGGTTCAAAAATGAAGGCTGACTGAAGGAATATCCGTCGTAGCTTGTGGTCTGCAGCGTATAGGGATAATCGGCAGCAGAGCCGGTCGCCTTTGCGACGATGTACAGCGCATCGTTTACGGCTGTGACGTTCACCGGAGAGCCGACGAGGACCCCCGCCGCCAGGCCTTCGGCTACCGAGCTGGGAGTCGAGCCGGCCCCGTAGTTCGTAGTGGCCGAAGTGATGCCATTTACTGTCAGAGTAATCGTGCCGGCGTCGGTGCTCGCTTTGTTCACAATCAGAGAAACCGTCTGTGTTGTCGTCTTGTAGTCGGTTGTATTCGAAGGTGTGAAGGTCACCGACAACGTCTGCGTCCCGGGCGGCAACACCGTGCCTGCAACCGGCGCGTACGTGAAAGTGCCTGCGACATTGGCGGTCGCGTTCAACTGTGTCGCGCTCAGCGCCGTGCCATAGGTGATGGCTGCCGGTGTCGCCCAGGTAATCGTCGGGGTCACCTCGTTTACCACCTGTGAAACCGTCTTCGTCGCTGTAGTGTAGTCGGTGGTATCGGTCGGCGTGAAGGTCACCGAGAGTGTGTCTGTGCCTGCTGCTGGCGTGGTTCCGGCCGCTGGAGTGTAAGCGAACGTCCCCGGCACAGAGGCGGTGGCATTCAGCTGGGTCCCGCTCAGTGCCGTTCCGTACGGAATGGCCGCCGGTGTCGACCAGGTGATCGCCGGAATGCTTACCTTGAAGCTCACGGCGCGGACGCGCTCGTTTCCAGTGTCGGCGAAGTAGAGG
>JBAVYX010000299.1:0-2993 GCA_049588475.1 Silvibacterium sp.
TCGTGCGCCTGGCAATAGGACTTCAGGTCCGCCAGGTGCATATAGTGATCGCCTTGCGCCAGGAGGGTATCGCGCAACGGAGCGAACACGCCGGGTTCATTAGGACTGAAGTGGTCTGAGAAGATCAGATCCAGCGCCGCCCGGGTTTCCGGCTCATTTTCATAGTGCCAGTAGGGGCTATACCAAGCGCGGCTGTTCTCAACCTGTTCTACCGTAAGCCCGAACAGGAAGAGGTTCTCCTCTCCTGCCTCTTCTGCCATTTCGATGGTTGCCCCGTCGCGCGTTCCAACCGTTAAGGCGCCGTTCATCATGAACTTCATGTTGCTTGTTCCGCTGGCTTCGTAACCGGCGGTTGAAATCTGGTTAGAGACATCGCTCGCTGGAATCAGCCGTTCTGCCAATGTAACGTTGTATTCGGGGACGAAGAGGACCTTGAGCCGTCCCCGTACGGCTGGGTCACCGTCGATCGTGTCTGCCAGATTATTGATGAATTTTATGATCAGCTTAGCCAACTGGTAAGCCGGCGCCGCTTTGCCGGCGAAGAAGAATGTGCGCGGCGCCATTTCCAGGCTCGGATTCGACCGTAGACGGTTGTAGACCACAATAATCCGCAGCGCGTTGAGCAATTGCCTCTTGTATTCGTGAATGCGCTTCACCTGGCAGTCGAAGATGGTGTCCGGATCTACGATCTGGCCGGCCGTCGATTTGAGCCAATCGGCGAACTGCGCTTTGGCCTCGCGTTTTGAGGCGAGGAACGCTTCGCAAAAACTGCGATCGCCGGCAAATCGACGAAGTTCTTTGAGTTGGCTCAGGTCGGTAATCCACCCGTCGCCGATGGCTTGCGTGATCTCACGCGACAGCGCGGGATTGGCCTGAAGCAACCAGCGTCGCGGCGTTACTCCATTCGTCTTGTTGCTGAAGCGCTCGGGAAACACTTCTGCTAGGTCCTTGACCGTCACGGTGCGCAGCAGTTTCGAGTGGACGGCGGCCACGCCATTTGTGCTGTGGGAGCCGACGATGGCCAGATTCGCCATACGGATCTTGCGCTGATTGCCCTCCTCGACAAGGCTCACACGCTGAATGCGCCCCTCGTCTGCAGGGAAGCGACGACGGGCTTCGTCGAGCAGACGCCGGTTGATCTCGTAAATAATCTCCAGATGACGGGGAAGGAGTATCTCAAACCACGCTACAGGCCATTTCTCAAGAGCCTCAGGCAACAGCGTGTGATTGGTATAGGCGAGGGTCTTCTTTGTCAGATCCCAGGCCTGATCCCATCCTAAGTGGGCATCGTCAAGCAGAATTCGCAGTAATTCAGCGACCGCCATGGAAGGATGGGTGTCGTTAAGTTGAATCGCGGCCTTCTCGGGCAGTTCGCTCCAGTCTGTATTGTGCCGCTGAAAACGGCGCACGATGTCTGCCAGCGAACACGCGACCAGGAAATACTCCTGCACGAAACGTAGTCCTTGCCCTTGAGTCGTGGAGTCGTCAGGGTAGAGCACGCGCGTGAGCGATTCCGCTTCCAGCGTTTCGCCTAACGCACCAACAAAGTCGCCCGTGCCGAATTCTTTAAAGTCGAAGAAATCCGGCGCGGCCGCTGCCCAGAGCCGGAGGGTGTTGATCGTCTTGCCTCCATAGCCCACCACAGGACGATCAAATGGTATGCCGATCAGGCTCGACGGCAGGCCAGGCACGACCTGAAAACTACCGCCTCGCAACTGAAAGGAGCAGTTCAGCTTCACTTCCACCTTTTCGTGAGGCCGGGCAATCTCCCAGGGATCAGTGTCGCGGAGCCAATTGTCCGCATTCTCTTGTTGCCAGCCATTCGCGATGGATTGCTTGAACATGCCGTATTCGTAGCGCAGACCATAGCCTGTTGCAGGCAGTTGCATGGTCGCCATCGAATCCAGAAAGCAGGCTGCGAGCCGCCCCAGGCCTCCGTTGCCCAGGCCTGCATCCGGTTCCTGATCGATCAATTCAAGCCAATCGATACGCTTTTCATCAACCGCATGTTGCACAACTGGATCGAGCAAGAGATTGCTGACATTGTTCGCCAAGGAGCGCCCGATGAGAAACTCGAGCGAGAGATAGTAAATACGCTTGGCGTTCTGCCGTTCATACGTTGCTTTCGTCAACACCCACCGCTGTGCAAGAATGTCGCGGACGGAGCGGGAGAAGGCCTCAAAACGCTCACGCGCACTCGCGACTTTCGGATCGATAGCTCTATCAAACAACAGATGCCGTTCGTAAAACGCATTCTCCGTCCCAACAAACGGAATCGGGCCGCAGCCGTATTGTTGGAGAAGCGCCGAAATACTGGCTGTGTTCTTCAGCTCAGGTGTTGCGGACTTCAGTTCCACTGTGCTCTGGTTGCTCATGGCAGATCCTTGTCGTGTGAGTTTCGTAAAGTCGCGCGTGTATATAACACGCCGAGGCTGATGATCTTCGCAAGTGAATTCCTCAACTCACGCGACCACGTGATGGTTGTCGTCCCAAAGGCGGATGACAGGCTGTGAAAGATTGTGCTCATAGCCGAGCGCGCTCAGGCTCGCGGTGCTCAGCACAAAATATCTGCCCGCGTCTGGACCCAGAGCTAGCCAGCGGCCGGCCAGAACACGAAGGAAGTGGCCGCTGGAAAACAGGAGCACGGTTCCCGCGATGGCTCGGACGCGCTCGATGACGCGCTCAGCCCGCGCGCCGACCTGCGCTGGCGATTCGCCCCCCGGACAACCGTCCCGGAAAATTTGCCAGTCCGGGCGCTCTTTAAGAATCTCGGCTAACACCAGCCCTTCATACTTGCCGTAGTCCCACTCCACAAGGTCGGGAAGCTTTTCCGCGACCGCTCCAAATCCCGCCAGTTCGCAGGTTCGGGCGGCGCGCTGCAATGGACTGGTGAAGACCTTCGCAAACGTCATGCCCTTCAGGCGCACTCCAAGCTGCCGGGCGTGCTGCTCGCCATCTTGCGTCAGAGGCAAATCGATAAGGCCTGTATGCTG
>JBAVYX010000300.1:0-4057 GCA_049588475.1 Silvibacterium sp.
AGATCACCGCATCCGCCGCAAACGCCAGCGGCTCACTTCAAACGACTCTATCGAAACTGCCCCGGGAGATCTGCGTGCAATCTGGCCTCATCTAAACGGGGCAGTTCCGATAGAGACCTAACGTTTCTCGGGAACCTCGCGACGGCCGCTGCGTTAGGTCAAGTTTCCGAGTCCGCAACGACATGGCGGATCTTTCGAAAAATAGAGTATGCTCCGGACATGCCGCAGGACATTTTGTTGGCAGCCAGGGTGCAAGCCGAGCAATCGGACCCGCAGGCGCTGAAATGGGTTTCTCCTCAACTTGCCGTGCCCCTCGCATCTTCCATCGGTGACCTGGCGTATGGAGGAACGGACAGACTTATCTTCAGCACGCTGAGTCACGAACAAATTGGAAGAACGAGGGCATATGTCATCACAAAATGGCGACAAAGCGAGATTCAACAGGTTAAGGAAACAAAAGTTCCGCCGCCGCGAACTCATGACAAGGCTGGCGACCCAGTCGGCGGCCAGTGCAGCGCGGTTAGGTAAAACCCCGCCTGCAAAGTTGCCGCAGCGGTAGCAGCAGAACACCCTCCTTCACCAACACCTTCGATGGACGACAGTTCGTTTAGAGCATGCCTTGCCTGGTCGTTTGCGCCATGCCTGCTCCTCGCGGAGCCGGGATCTACCACTTACCGCGAATCCCTATTCCTCGGCGCGCTCATGCTCATCACCTACGCTGATGCTCTACTCGATGTACAGGAGAAGAATCTTCCTGCAGATATAAAAATGGACAACCGCTCCTCCAAATCTGTGTGGGAAATCATTCCCGATCCAATTTCTCGACCCTTGGCGCCAATTTTGCGGGTCAAACCATCCGGCGCTATACTCGCGGCGAGGACGCCACTACTATGCGCTCGGACCACCGATGGATGCTTGTGCTCTTCCTCTCTTCCCTCACCGCCGCCGCGCACTGTGCTGGCACAGATCGCTGATCACCCCATCAGCAACATCCAGGTTCTCCTGCCCTGGAACCTGGCCCCCTCGCTTCAGACCCACGCTTCCCGGGCCGCTTAGACACACTCATCAGGTGTCCACCAAAAAACAAGTGGACACCTGCTGACACACTCTACGTCTCCTCAAGAGGGACTCGGCGTACGCTTACTATCGAAGCGGAATGTCATGAGAAGATCGCGAGCCTCCAGATGCGCGCGGGAAAGCACCTCATAGCTGTCGCTCGTCTCCGGGCCAAGCACAACTCCCATCCCCTTGATGAGAGAAAGGGCGCGCAGAGCGAGCAGGAAGCATGCCGATAATTGCGACTCCGGGCTGGTAATCAGGCACTCGTCCCCGCGGCGGACCAGTTCCATGGTGAGCTGTTGAAGGACAGTGGGCGCCAGGGTCAACAGGTCATCGACAGGTGTATCCATGTGCGGAATTGTACGTGCATTTCCTCTAGCGACTAAAATCGACATCGGGCAATAGAGGAGTCCGCGTTGGCCAATAGATACGGGGAAGCAGCACTCATGGCGGCCCGAGATTCTTCTGCCGGGACCAGTCCGGCAAAGCGGTAGGAGAGCGCGCTGGAGACGCTGTACCCGACAAGTCCGTCTGCACGGAATAAAGGCTGCCTGCGCGGAGCCTTTCTCGGCCTATGCGAAGAGGGGCTGGTTAAGGGAATTCCGCCAGGTAACTACACGACGTCGAAGGACAATAAGGCCTATGCGGTGCAGGCAGCCGCGATGCTGGCCGAGGGATCGCGAAAATGGTCAATAGGCGAGCTATGGCGGGCGGTATCGCCTCATCCTGGGAAGACGCACAATAGCCAGATGGATGTCGTGCTGGCGCTATGGAAGAACGGTCTGATCGTTCGCAAGTCGTAGGCGGGTCAACCTTAGATTGCGATAGCCACGCGCATTCGGATCGGACAGGGCCGCAACCGCAGTAACTGAAAGATTGGAAGTGTTTAAGCCCTGAACGCGTAATATCGCCCATCGACATGCAGCATCTCATGGAGCCCGAAGCGGCTTGAGGCGGGCTCATCCCTAAAGAGGATCGAATGGATATCCGACAATAGTGGGTAATTGTCGCTGAAATAAGAATGCCCAAAAAAATTCGTATCGATCGCGGACGCATCAATCGTATCCAAGCCGGGAATTATCAGCAATGGCTCTCCGGCCCTGGGGTTACCGTGAATAGCCTTTGAGGCTAGTAGCGCCCTGTCCTTTGAAGACTCATAAAGCGTAATCCGCGCAGAAAGCTGCTGAAGGGTCGAAGCCAATTCACGGAATGTGTCTGCGTCGATGTCCGGTGCTGCCAACACGAGATGGTTGAATTTCAGTTGGCTTGCCGCGCCGTAGCTTAGTGCCTTGAGCGCTCCGCACACGGCTCGATTACCCATGCTGTGCGCGATGATGTGGATGCGTTCGGCTCCGCTATTCTGCGAAAGCAATGTCAGAAATCGCTGGAAGTGGGGCGTGGACCATGTGATGTTGGTTTCGTCCCGCGTGTAGTCGGCGATTTTACCGTTCGATGGCCAACTATAGAAGATAGGAGCGCCGACGAAATTGAGATCATAAGCGATCTGGCCTGTTCGGCGAGCGGCGTCTTCGAAGGAAACGTTGTAGCCATGCACGAAGACAAACGCGTCCTTGGCCGCGGATTTCGATACAGATGTATTCACCTCCTGGAAGAACTTATTTCCTTCCAAAGTGGAGGTCTTTTTGAGAACGATATGTTTCGCCGGGTCGGGGCTGAATTCCAAACGTAGAATAGAGGGCGCTTCAAGCTTCCCGACCTTGTGCTTCTTTGGTATTGATACTTCGCATTTTCCGAAGTTGATATTGCCCATCGGAGAGCGGTCTGTTGCATACTGCGCGTCGCTTGTCGCGTTTGGCAGCTGCAACCTGTCCGTTGCGTAAAATACCCCGACTATGGTTACTTCCGGCTGAACTTTCTCGGCTTTAGAAGAAAAGAATCTAAACCCAGACAGCTTGCGTAACCAGCCGGGCCTTTCCCTTGGCGCAGCGGCCGTTGGGGCAGCAGCCGTTGGTTCCGGTCCAAAATCTCTCAATTTCAGCTTGGGGAATTCATCTGCGAGTATATCTATGAAGTTGCGGACAGTCGGATCTTTTAGCGAGTCGGGGCTGAACAGGCGAAGAGCACTATCCTGAGGCAGCTCATAGTACGCGTCTACATGCTTGAGAATTTGTAACCAAAGGGCAACCGGCGCAGGCCAGTAGTCTCTAATGGATATATCCATCCAACGATCATTGATTGCCAATTCATAGATTTCGAGATGCGAAAGAATCACATACCTGACGATATCTTTCGCCTCTCCATAGGCATCCATAGCGATCAACTCCAGAGGCAAAGTTTGCGGCGATCAGGGGTAGCCGGGCACTATGAACTGTACAGCATTTTTTGCTGGGCGGAGGAAAGCGCTAGACGCGCAAATGCCAGAGAGGCAACAATGGCCTACTCACGCCACCCCACCCGGTTGATGAAATACACCGCCTCAAAACCCCTCAGTCTCTCCGCCCTGTGCTTCCCTCCGCAGCCGATCGAGCACGTACAGCAGCCTCCGATACCTCACCACAAGCGCGGCATGGGAGTACCTGATTAAGTCTAGGCCGCTCGATTGATCTTGCACCACCGCTCCCGATCAACAATTGATCAGTCCGGCTCGACGGGACTCACTTCGTAAGAGTCAGGGGGCGCGCCATGACGCGTCACCTGCGGTATATCTGGACTCTTTTCCCCGTTTTGGCAGTCTGCTTGTTGTCGGCGGCTCAGACTCCCAACCCGTCTCTTCCAACCGTCATGCACTTCTGCGCGTTTAATTGCATGACCTTCACACTGCAAGACGGCCATTATGTCGTCACCGCCGAAAGCGGCGTGAAGACGAAAGACGGAAGAACTGTCACGGGTACATGGACCGTCGAAACCTTCCCTCCGGATTCGGTCATTCTGAGGCGCGTGGATGCGACGGCTTTACTGGTAGTGTTGCAAGGTTCAAATGCAGGCAAGTTTGTCGGCGAGCGTCTGTGGTGCGTTCTTAGGCTGCCAAGTCGAAAAG
>JBAVYX010000301.1:0-2308 GCA_049588475.1 Silvibacterium sp.
GGCGTGGACCGCTCCAAAAGGGGAATACGAGGACGACGAAGATCCACTTGCCGCCGCCCAGCGCGAGTTTGAAGAGGAGACCGGTTTTACCGCAACCGGAGAATTCCTGAATCTGGATACGATCAAACAGAAAAGTGGCAAACGCGTAACGGCCTGGGCATTCGAAGGCGATTGCAATCCGGCCAATTTGAAAAGCAATACGTGTGAGATCGAATGGCCTCCGGGCTCCGGGCGTCGTCTCGAAATTCCCGAAGTCGACCGTGGCCGCTGGTTCTCCATCGAGGAAGCGCGGAGGTGCATCCGCGAGGAACAGCGGCCACTCTTGGATAATCTGTGGGCATTGTCCATCGAGGCTTGACGTAGCGCTCATTGCTTAACTGAAGAGAGCTGGATGCGCTCATGCGTCGCCAGCACAATGCAGCAAATGTCTATAAGTCTCGTTGTTCCGGCTGGAGTTATTTTAACGGTGGAAAGAAATCGAAAACACCGACTAAAATGCATACCTGGTTCTTAGCAGCAATTGACAGTCGATCGCGGTTTCACAACCACGAACTACCCGCAAACTGGGCTTGCGGAAAACTTGCCCCTCCGGGCCCCGCCATTGAGTAATTTACCGAAAACGACTTTCGGGGCAGTGGGTCAGACATGCGGGTGCACCACGGCCATTGCCGAAGAAGTTAATCGGAAGAGCAGGCACTTTCTCCTCACCAACATGGATGATCTGCTCGAGCTACAGGCCATGCGCGTTCCACGATCGGCTAGCGTCACGGCGCATAGTGGTGATCAACCAACTGGGCCCTCCCGCTCATTTTCCGTAGGACCCGGACACTCTGCGGAAGCGGCTGCCAGAGATTCTGGCGGTAGGCAGTAACGTGTACCATGTATCAACAAATCGAAGAAGGAGGTTCGCGATGCTGATTCGTTCAAAGCGGTTCAGGGATTTGCTCTCAGGTTTGTTTGTTCTGGCCATTGCTATTGCCTGGCAGGGTGCTGTTGCGCAGGATGTGGTTCACGCAGTCAGCGGAATTGTGAAGAGTTTTGACAAGGACTCAAAGACTGTGGTCGTCAAGGCGGCTGACGGCACGGAACACACCATTAAATACACGGACCAGACGGTCGTGAAAGGCGCCAAGGATGCCGGCACAGGCGTTGAGAAAGGCACTGTCGATACTTACCTAGCCACCAAAGTAGGAACCAAGGTCACCGTCAAGTACACGGAAAAGGCTGGAGAGAAGACAGCCGTAGGTATAAAGGACGCCAGCAAGTCCACGGCCAAAGCAGTAGCGCAGTGAGGTTTGCAAAGAGCACACGCGCCGCGCTCCCAGCGACCTGCGCCCGTTCGTCGCGAACGACGCGACGTTAGTGACGCTATGGTGGGAGATAATTTTGTCCGAAAACAGCGCTTTGGATCGGAGGAGCCGAACGGCTGGTCCAGTTGCTCGTCCTTCTGTTCCTGATCCTCTGCGGCAAATCAGAGGATCTGGCTCGCGCCCAGTCTGTGCCGGCCACACCTGATTCATCGGACCAATCCGCCCGTGGGTCCAATCAGACGGCGTTGCCGGTTAACTTCGAACGTCACACCGGCGACCTCGACGTGATGATAAAACGCCAGACGATTCGGGCCCTGGTCTTATACAGCCGCACCGGTTTCTTCTACGTCAATGGCCGGCCGGAAGGCATCTATTACGAGGCGCTCAGAGCATTCGAGCAATTCGTCAATCAGAAGCTGCGCGCCAAGAGGCAACATGTGCAGGTCACGTTCGTTCCTGTTCGCCCCGATCAGATCGAGGCCGCGCTAACCCAGGGCGTGGGTGATTTGATCGCATTCGGACTGGTAGTGACTCCTGAACGTGAACAACGGGTCGCCTTCTCGATCCCGATACAAACGGATGTAGAACAGATTGTGGTGACGGGAAAGAAATTCGGCCCGGTTTCATCGTTAGAGAACCTGGGCGGGAAAAAAGTCTTTGCCAATCCGCTCACCACTTATCCAGAGAACCTGGAGATGGTGAACGACCTGTTGCGGAAGCAGGGTAAGCCGACGATCCTTATTCAGTCTGCCGACAAGAGCTTGATGGACGAAGACCTGCTGGAAATGGTCAACGCCGGCCTCATTCCGGCGACGGTCACGACTACCGAGCGCGCTGACCTATCAGCCCGTGGTGCAAGTCCTGATTCGTAAGGAGAAGATTCTGAGGAATGCAGAGGGTTTGTTTGTAGAATCGGCGCATGGCGATGGGGACGCGGAAGCAGCGGGAGCAGCAAGAGGATTTGTGGATCGCACACAGGGAGTTAGCCACTGCGCCGG
>JBAVYX010000302.1:0-2631 GCA_049588475.1 Silvibacterium sp.
GCTTCATCCCCCAGCTGGGCAACGACCCTACAAAGACGAGCCCTCGTGATGTGCTCGTAGACGAGTCGAAGCAGGCCGACATCGAGAACCTTGGAGATTGCCTGCGTGCCCTGGGCGACGGACAATCGCTCGGGGATTTCTCGCTGACGATCGTTCTGTATGACCGTGAGAAATCAATCGTCGATCGCCTGGTTGGTGAGTTCTCAGGCATCTTCACGAATTTCGACGGGAATCTATTCACCGAGACCTACAACCAGCTCAACGCTTACTTTGCGACGGTGCCGGGGAATTATGCTCAGAACCTCCGCCGGCTGTACCTGCTGAACAGCAATTACGCGGACCTGTCGTTTCTCTTCACCATCCTGCCGGGCGAAAAGACGAACCCGCATCTCGGCTCGGAATATCTCGCCGCACTGGAGACAGACAATGCCACGCCATATTTTCTCAATCTTCACAATGGCGAGGTCGCTCACACACTCATTTTGGGCGCGACCGGCTCAGGCAAGTCGTATCTCGCTTCGTTCATCCTCCAAAATGCACAGAAGTATGCGCCGCTCACCTACATCTTCGACATCGGCGGCAGTTTTGAATCGCTGACACACATCTTTGGCGGGACCTATCTCAACGTCGGTCACGAATCGCGCGATTTCACTATCAACCCCTTTTCGCTCGAACCTTCCAAAGATAATCTTCAATTCCTTTTCGGACTCTTCCGTGTACTGATCGAGGGTAATTCTCAGCGCTACCGCCTCGACTTCAAAGAAGAGCGGCGCCTGTGGGAAGCGATCGAGCGCATCTACATGCTGGAGCCCGAGCAGCGAACCGTCTCGAATCTCGCCAGCATCATCGGTGAGCTGAAAGATCGTCTCCACCGCTGGACGAAAGCCGGGCAATACGGCTTTGTCTTCGACAACGTCGAGGACACCCTGTCCTTCAGCCGGTTTGAGACCTTCAATTTCCATGGGTGGGGCGATGCGCCCGATGTTTTGGAGCCACTACTGTTCTACGTCCTGCACCGGGCGAGCAATGAGATTACCGATCCGACCAAGCTTGGGACCTTCAAAGTCTTTCTGATGGATGAAGCCTGGCTCTTCATCCGCAATGAGACCATCCGCCAGTACATCGTGCAGGCACAGAAGACCTGGCGCAAGCACAACGCTGCGATGATTCTTGCCACACAGTCGATCAAAGAACTCCAGGAGTCAGGGATGCTCGAGATCGTTGCCGAAAGCTGCCCGACCAAGATCTTCCTGGCGAACCCCGATATGGATCGTGACTTGTACAAGGAAGCGTTTCATCTGAACGACACAGAATTGGAGCTTATCGCTGGCCTCGTTCCCCCTGGACAGATACTCATCCGCAAGGCCCAGTCCTCAAAGAAGGTTCATCTCAACGTGGACTCCGTATCGCATTGGATGGCGACCAACAATGCCCCGCACAACCTCAAGAAGCATGAGTATTTCGCGCGCTTCGGGATCGCAGACGGGCTGCGCCGTCTTGCTCAGGACTATCCGTTCCAGCCCCGCACACTGGCTGGAACAGTGAAATAGGAGGAAAGCATGTATCGTTTACCGCTCGTCGTCTCTCTCGCCGCCATCTCGAGTTCCGCTGCTTTCGGGCAGGCCGCCTCTGCCCGTACGGTTCAGTACCACTCACAGGACATCGTACCGATCCATGCCAAACTCAAATACACCACTCTGATTGAATTGCCGCCAACGGAGAAGATCATGGAAGCGGCCACCGGAGACAAGGAGTTCTGGATCGTGGATGTGGTCAGCAATTTCTGCTTTGTTCATCCGGCCAAGGAAGGGATCAGCTCCAACCTCAACCTGATTACCGACAAGGGCAATATCTATTCGTTCACTCTGCAGGATATTTCGAACACTTCGGACGCACCGGACCTCAAGGTCCTGATTCAGCCGGCAGATCGTTCCTCGATCGTTGCATCCGCAGGTCCGTCGCAGTTCATCCCGGCAGCGCAGCTCGAGCAGTCGAAGCAGGAGCTCGCGGTTCTCGAAGCTCACGTCCAACAGGCTGTCGACGAATACAAAAGCTCCTACCCGCTGCAACTCAAGTTTGATTATTCCTTCAAGGCCAATGAGTCGCCGTTCGACATTCAGTCGATCTATCACGACGACAAGTTCACCTACATCAAGACCGCCGCTCCGGAGAAATTCAGCGTCTATGAGATGAGGGACGGCAAACCCAATCTGGTGAACTACGATCTCCGGGAAGGGACTTACATCATTCCCAAGGTCATGGATTCCGGCTACGTCGAGCTTGGCAAAAAGCGCATGGATTTCTCGCGCAAGGGGTAACGTCATGCAGAATCCAAGCACCCCGCCTCCGCTCAACACCGAATTGCAGGATTTCCCGGAGCTGCGCCGGAACGCAACGGAGCCGAAGGGTGTCCTGCAAAAGAATCTGAAGGTGCTGCTCTATCTTGGCGCAGCGTTGTTGGTTATCCTAGCCGCCGTCTTCAGCTCTGTCGGAAGGAAAGGCGTAAACGGTAAAGCGGCACCGGCCAAGGATGCACCGCCACAGCCCATGGTCCAGGACAACACCGATAATAATGTCCAGGATCTCAAGAACCAGCTCGCCGCCGAAAGGCTCAAAGAGCAACAACAGGCG
>JBAVYX010000303.1:0-14432 GCA_049588475.1 Silvibacterium sp.
TCATTCAGCGATTTAAGGACTGCCGGGATGATTCCCGCGGAACTGGCGGTTATCTTTATATACCACCCGAGCGACTTCGATTTTGGCCTCTCGCCGACCAGCGAGTCGCAAACTGGATGAGTTTTAATCCACGGTCGCTTACTGTTTTTTCTGACAGTATCCAGATTTCAATACTCCCACTCGTCTTAACTCGTCGGAGGAGGTCCACCTGTCGCCATTTGCGCGGTCTTGCGAGTGAGAAGGCGATGACCAATCGATGGCGAACAAGAGAACAGCGAGAACGGAGACAGACTGGGCAATAAGGAGCACATGAAGGAAGTTCGACGCCCACAGGGGGAACTTTGCAAGGTCCAGGAATGGGCCAAATACAAGGGAATAAGTCTTCGTGGGCAAGGCTCATTTGGGCTCACCAACAATGGCAGTCCTGCGATCTCTGATACTTGGGAATTGTGGTAAGCTTTTTGCGATCCGCCATACTCCTTCCGCCCGGCGGTATTTTGCCAGAAGACGTAATCGAGATGTGCTCGGTGTTCCTGTAGGGGACTACGATGAGACGTGCTCTTCTTTGCGTGACGTTGCTTCTGCTGCTTCCGGGCCTCTGGAAAGCACCGCGCGTGGATGCCGGAGGCACAGGCCAGCAGGCGGCCACGTCGCCGCCCCATCATGAGGCAACGCTGCCTTCCGGCTATGCCGGCTCCGAAGCCTGCGAACCCTGCCATCAAGACCTGGTAGGTAAATTCTCTGAAAATCCTCACACGCGCATGGCCCTCATGCACGGCGGTAAAGGGGTCACGTGCGAGAACTGCCATGGACCCGGCCAAGCTCACATCGAAGGCGGCGGAGATGTAACGAAGATCTTCCGGTTCAGCGAGGCTTCCGCAAAACTGATTGACGCCAAATGCCTTGAGTGTCATGCAGGAGCTCATCCAAATTTCGACCGTTCCGCCCACGGCGAAGCAAAGGTAAGTTGCACCAGCTGCCACAGCGTGCATAAGTTTGCGACTGAGGAGAGCCTTCTCAAGGTAGCGCAGCCACAGCTTTGCTATACCTGCCATACGGACGTGAAACCGGCTTTTGCGCAACCATTTCATCACCGAGTAGACGAAGGCCTGATGAGTTGCAGTGACTGCCATGACCCTCACGGCACTTTCCAGCCGAACCAGCTCCGCATTAGCTCGACCCAGGATGCTATTTGCACTAAGTGCCACGTCGAGACTGCCGGTCCATTCGTCTACGAGCACCCCCCCATCAAAACCGAGGGCTGCACCTCGTGCCACTCGCCTCACGGCTCACCCAATCCGCGTCTGCTCAAGGTCAGCAACATAAACCACCTCTGCCTGCAGTGCCACTCGCCTTCCATGAATTTCACGGCACCAGGCACACCGTCATTTCATAACATGGCGAATCAGTATCAGGCTTGCACCGTTTGCCATGTGCAGATTCATGGCTCAAACGTCGATAGCTCTTTCTTCAAGTAGGGATGGCCACGCATGATGAGCGCATTTTCGTACCTATCGCTCCTGCTGAACTTCCGGTCTCGTGCCCGGCGTGGTCTTCTGGCTGCCCTTGCCATGGTCATTTCCGGCCCCCTTGCTGTGGAGTGCCCCTCCCTGGCGCAGGATGTTCCACAGTCACCATCTGCGGGAAAGGTCATTAACGGATACCTCACTCATATGTCCACAGATCTGGGCGGACACATCGTGGAACACTCCGGTAGCGACCCTATGTATGCCACTCTGGTCAACATTCAGTCCGGGCCACGAATTCTCGACAACTTCCTTCAGATGAGGGCCGTGGATCCGGCCCACGCGCTGGTGTTCGACCGCCTCTCGTCCAGCAGCTTCGGGTATGGAGGCGACCCCTACAACGTCACTACTCTGAACTTCTCCAAGGGCCGGATCTACGACTTTTCTGGAAGCTTCCGCCGGAACCGGCAATATTTCGACTACAACCTGCTAGCCAATCCGCTGATTCCGCCAGAGTCCACGCCGTTCGTCCCCATCCTCAGCTCGCCCCACCTCTTCAATACCGTGCGGCGCATGACGGACGTGAACATCAAGCTGGCGCCTCTCTCCGCCGTCAGCCCACATTTCGGCTACTTCCAGAACGTCAACCAGGGGCCGACTAACAGTACGTTGCACGTCGGCGCCGATGCTCTTCTGACGCAAAACTGGCGCGTCTCCACGGATGTGTGGAACGGCGGTATCGACTGGAAGCCTCTGGCCCGCACCACCATCAGCTATGACCAGTTCTTCACGCACTATAAGGGCAACACCAGTTGGCAACTCACCGGGCTTGACTACCAGCTCTCCGACGGCACGCCGGTCAGCCTTGGGGTTAATCTTTCTTCAGTATGGAAAACTCCCTGCGCTTCGCCCTTTAATCCGGACGGAACCGTGAATCCAACCTGCAACGGCTTTCTGGCATATACCGCTTCCGCGCCCACGCGCACACTCTTCCCCAGTGAGCAGTTTCATTTCCAGAGCTCGTCCATCCCCAACGTCACCATGAACGGGCGCGTCCTCTACATGGGCACCACCAGCAATCTCGTCAACTACAACGAGTACTTCAACGGCCTCAATTCCCGCCCCCAGGACCGCGCTACGCTGACGACCGGCTCGGCCGCAGCGCGCCGCATCAACGTCAACGTCGACTACGGCGTCACCTGGCAGGTGACTCCGACCATCTCTCTTAACGAAATCTTCGACTTCTGGAGTTTCCGCCAGCCGGCGACCAATCTATTTACCGAAACAAGTTTTGCCGGAACCTCAATGCTTGTGCCGCCCGGAGCTGCCACGACGACGACAACGACCGACTACCAGGCGCTCAATCAAAACACGAAGGTCAATACCATTTACGTCGCCTGGGATGTGGCGCCGCGCGCGCGCGTCTCACTCGGCTACCTCTATCGCAACCGCCGCATCACCGACTCCGGCGGCGACGATATTCTCATCCATTCCTATGGGCCGCTGTTCGGGCTTGCTCTCAGGCCGACGCCCGAGTTGCGCATCAACTTCAACGTCGATGCTCTGTATTCGGACAACGCCTTTACCCGCATCAGCCCGCGCGCCACGCAGCACTATCGCCTGCGGGCTGCATATAATCCGCATCCCTGGTTGAGCCTCGCCGGGACCATCAACATCCTGGAAGACCGCAATAATGTCCAGACCGTCTACCATCTGGCGCACGATCGCGACTATTCGTTTGCGGCCATGATCAATCCCAACGAAAAGTGGGGCATCGACCTGAATTATTCATACAACAGTGTCTTCTCGCGCACGGATTTTTGTTACACCTCGACGCCGCCGGTTGAAGGCGCTCAGGCGCAGCCGAGTCCTCCAGTATGCCAGCAAGCAGGCCTGCCGCTGCAAAGCGATGGCTACTACAACCAACCCACGCAATTTGGTTCCATCGGATTCGTGTTCAACCCCGTGAAGAGGCTCCATGCGGCAGCGGGCTATCGCATGTCCTCCGTCAATGGACAAGCGCCACCGATCAATATCCGCCAGGTGCCGGGCTCCCTGCAGTCGCAATATCAAGTGCCCTATGCCAACCTCACCTTCGATTTAGATTCAAACTGGAGCTGGAAGGCCGACTACAACTATTACAGCTATGGCGAAGGAACCCCGATCGGACCCACGCTACCGCGCAGCTTCCGCGGGAATGTTTACACCCTCAGTGTTCGTTATGCTTTCTAAAATTCACAGAAGTGCGCTATGATTCTCGTCGCTAAACAAGAGGAGCCTTCACCTATGCTGAAAAACATTGTTTACGCCAGTGCCCTGAGCCTGTTCATCGCCGGTACCCTCTGCTCCGCTCAAACCGCTGCCGACATTTACAAATCCAAGTGCCAGTCGTGCCATGCCGCGGACGGCAGCGGCAATACGCCCGCCGGTAAAGCAATGAAGGTGCAGCCGTTCAGCCTGCCCGCGACGGTGAAGATGTCGGACGACGAACTCTTCAATATTACGAAGAAGGGCAAGGGCAAGATGCCCGCGTTCGGCGGCAAACTTTCTGACGACCAGATTAAGGAATTAGTCGCGTATATCCGCACATTACAGAAATAGCTTCTGCAAGGGGGAATACCTCGATTGGGGGGATTCAGGGAAAACCGGCTTCGGCCGCTTATCTTTCTTGCAAATAACCCAATAAGCCTGATCGGCGTCGGACTTACCACGGCGTCGGCCATGATCCTGGTCGGCTTCTGGGTCGTGGACGTCATCGCCCGCAGCGGCCCCGCGAGCCCCTATGTTGGCATCGTTCTCGATTTAGGCTTACCCGGACTCTTTGTTCTTGGACTCATCCTCATCCCCATCGGCATCTGGCTGCGGCAAAGACGTCTTAGGGCCGCGGGTCAACTGCCTGCCGAATATCCGAAGATCGACCTCGGCAATCCTGTCTTTCGCCGCGGCCTGCATTTCGTTCTTGCGGCCACTTTCATCAACTTTGTCATCCTGGGCACGGCAAGCTATCGCGGCGTCGCATACATGGATACTCCAAACTTCTGCGGCCAGACCTGTCACGTCATGGCCCCCCAGTGGACCGCTTACCACCAGTTTTCCCACGCCCACGTAGCCTGTACCGACTGTCACATCGCGTCGGGCGTCGCTGGATTCGTGAATGCAAAGGTCAATGGCACCAAGCAGCTCTTTTCGGTGATGTTCAATACATACCCGCGACCGATCATGGCAGATAACAAAATCCCCTCTGCCAATGCAACTTGCCTGCACTGTCATAACCCGCAGCGAAACATCGGCGACAAACTCCTGGTGAAAACGTCTTTTGGCGACGATGAGAAGAACTCTGTGACCCACAGCCTTGTACTCATGCATGTAGGAGGCCGAGATCTGAGCGGCCGTCTGAGCGGGATCCACGGCGCACACCTTGGCCGTATTGAATACATCGCCACGGACACAACCAACCAAACTATCCCTTGGGTTGGAAAAGACAACGGCGACAGCTCGGTGACGGAGTTTCAGTCGACCGACGCGACAGGACCCGTGTACGGTCAAAAGCGCCTGATGGATTGCATCGACTGTCACAATCGCGCAGCCCACTCTTTCGATACGCCGGAAGATGCACTCAACAAGGCGATGGCCGCTGGGAGCGTGAATCCATCATTGCCATTCGTTCGCAAGCAGGGACTCGCGCTGATCAAGGAGACATATACATCGCAGGCAGAGGCCGAGTCGAAGATCACTGCCGGCCTGGAAGATTTTTATCGCATGCAATACCCGGCGGTCTGGAACCAGCAGCGCAGCCAAATCGATCAGACGGCGAAAGCGCTCGCCGCAATTCACGAGGTGAATGTCTTCCCCTCCATGAATGTCAGCTGGGGGACGCACCCGAATAACATTGGCCATAATGCATATCCTGGATGCTTCCGCTGCCATGACGGCAGTCATAATACGAAGGACGGCAAGAACAGCATCACTCAGGACTGCACCATCTGCCACAATCTGCTGGAATCGAATCCCGAGCAACTGGCCGCACTGGGGCTTCAGTAAAATAAGGAGATCAAGCTCAACCGCTTATTCGAGTTGCATGATGGAGTTTTGCGCACAGTGCCGCTACTCCTTCGGTCCGCTCACGCCGCGAAAGTTCGTCGCTAGGTGCGGATTGGTCGCCACGGAAGGAAAATCCACGCCTCTCGTGCGGGCGCAGTTCAGGGCTATGCTCAATCCGTAACGCTCGAAGCGCGTGCTACTTCGTGGACAGAGCTTGCCGCGCTTCCGGTGGTCATTACGTCAGTTACTTTCTCCAGAAAACCGACCGGATGTTTCTTTTCATCGGGCTTGCCGTAAGGACATCCTTCAGGAAAGCTCCAACGGTGATTGATGCAGAATTCGCACGGACCACTCCCCCGCGTTAAGAAGCCCGCATTGCTGCGTGTCGGACTCGTGTAAGCCAAGTGCCTTGCGCATACATCGGCTCGAGTACGATGGCCATCATGATGTGTGGATCATAGAAGCATTGCATCAACTCCGCCGCGGCATTCGGATCTTTTGCCTTCAAATCTGCCATCACAGCCGGGGCATCCTCAAGATGCCCACCACGACGAAGCTTTCGGCTGGTGCCTGAAAAACTAGTCGCGGTTCTTTCTGCAGAAAATCTGCTACCGCAGGATACTGCTTTCCGAAGGCCATAAAGGTCTGTGGACTCATGCGGAACTGAGGTATGAAATTTTCGTTGTAGGAGAAGTGTGGCGGGAGTCGCGATACCGCAGGGCCAGGAAGGATCCGGTATTTCGAATTCGATCGTAACTACTTCTTGGTGTAGCAATAATAGATTTGTCGACCCCAGAACTGACAACTGGGGTTAGCGGTTGTCCAGATGGAAGAACCTAACAGCCGCTTCACGGTTTCTCTGGAAAGCCTGAACCTTCTTCCGCGGAAGCACAGTCGATACGGTCCCAAGGATTTTCCATCAATGACCGCAGGCGAGGGAATCTCTTGCGCAGTCGGCCATGATTTCCAACTCTCTTTGACGCTGGGGAATTCATCCAAAACGCAGAAATTGCTCATAGGGATTGGTAGGCACAGCTAGACGTCGGACGCGCAACTTTCCCAGCAAGAACGACCCTCCTGGCAGACGGAGCGATGAACGTAGTGATCGTCCGGTCCTGCCTTCCCCATGGTCTTGAGACACCAATAGGTTGCGGTGGCTCCAGCGAGATCGAGAAGCTCATCATGGAATTCACCGAAGGCACCATAAGAGGACTTGCTTCGGAGCGAGCGGCAACTGATCTGAACGAGTGGGGTTGACATGTTGGTCCTCCTTAGCCAATGGCGCTTGGGTCACGTTGCATCTGCCCAGCTGCGAGCAGCACGGTGCGGTAGATTGCGGTCTGGAAGAGCTGCGTTTTGTAGCCGTTTTGCGAAAGCGGCGTGGCGCTCTGCATCGCGGCCCTCCCGGCAGCGCGCGCGGTGGTTTCATCGATGGTCTTGCCGGTGAGCGCGACCTCGGCGTCCTTCGAACGAATCGGCGTAGGCGCGGCCACGCCAAGCACCACCGAGGCCTTGCGGCAGCGTGTTCCATCCATTACCAGCACCACGCCGGCATCGGCGATCGGCCAGTCGAAGCTCTCTTTCTCCCCGTATTTCTGGTAGGCGGAGCGGGTGCCGGGCTCGGGTGTCGGAACGAAGATGCTCGTGATCAATTCTCCCGGCTGGACAACGGTTTCATTGATAACATTCTTTTCCGGGGGTACGTAGAAGTCACTCATCAAGACCAGGCGTTTGCCACGCTTCGAGGTGAGCTCCACTTGCGCGTCCATCCCAAGGAGCGGCACCGCGGCCGACGATGGGTGAACCATCGCGCAGGTGCCGTTGTTCATAATGGCGTGGTACTGATTCTCGCCGGCGTGCGCGTGGCATTCATCGCTCCCGCCGCCCTTCTTCTTGCAGTCGAAATCGCTGGAGCGGAAATACCAGCAGCGCGGGCGCTGCATAATGTTGCCGCCGAGGGTGGCCATATTGCGCACCTGCGGCGTGGCTGCATGTCCGGCCGCATCGGACAGGGCGGAGTAACTTCGCTGGATCTCAGGATGATCGGCGATTTCGCTCAGGGTCGAGAGCGGACCGAGATGCAGGCCGTCGGCGGATATGGTTATACCGCGCAGGCTGTCGATGTTACGAATATTGACGAGCTTCGCAGGAGAGACGATATCGTCTTTCATTAGGTCCAGCAGATCGATGCCGCCTGCCTTGACCGTGGCCCCATCGCCAAGCTGCCCCAGAGCCTCATCCACTGTTTTGCAATCAACGAATGCGAACTTATTCATGCCTGCACCTCTCCCTGCACTTTACCGAGCGTGGTGAGTACATTTGCCGGGGTCATCGGAATCTTACGCATGCGCACCCCTGTTGCGTTGTAGAAGGCATTGCCGATGGCTGCGGCCAGCGTGATGATGCCGGCGGACTCGCCGATGCCAGCGGCGTCGGTGGAACTCTGCGCGATGTAGTTCTCGACCAGCGCAATTTCGATCTCCGGAACCTCGCGCGCGCCCAGGATTTTGTAATTCTCCAGATTCGCGTTCAGCATGTAGCCGGCGTTGCGATCCATGATGCGCTGCTCAAACAACGCATAGGAAATGCCTTGTAGCATACCGCCATTGATCTGGCTGATGACGCCGGTGGGATTGATGGGTCGACCGCAATCGTGTGCGCCGAAGACCTTTTCGACGTGAACGCGACCGGTTTCCGTGTCGACGGCGAGTTCTACGTAATCAACGCCGCCATAGGTGAGACGATCCTTGGAGTATTCGGCAACGCGCGTTGCCCGAGCGGAGAGTTCGTCTGTTGGCAGTTTCGCGGTGACTTGCTTCAGGGAGTATGACTTCGATGCATCATTTTTGAAGACTACGCGACCATTCTGCATAGCGAGATTGTCGGCGGTTGTACCGAGTGCCGGAGCAACAGCAGCAAAGAGCCTCTGTTTGGCCTGGTATGCCGCGTTGCGTACAGCAGGCGTAATAGAGCCAGCTGTGACACTGCCGCCGGAGTCAGGGCCGATTGGGAAGCGCGTGTCGCCGATGCGGACAACAACATTCGCGGGCGCCATGCCGAACTCCTCACCAACGATCTGCGCGAGGATGGTCTTGGTTCCAGTGCCGAGGTCCTGCACGGCCGACATGAGTTCGACGGAGCCATCGCGCGAAACTCGAATCTCGCATGAGGAATTCATGTTGACGAAGCGATACCACACCGACTGCGCGATCCCCATGCCATGCTTGATGGGACCGGGATCGGAGCCGGGAGCTCTTCGATTGCGCCAGTTTGTGCGCTCCAGAATAATCTGGCGCTCGACCCTGCGTGCGGGGCTTTCATCAATCTTGTCGCGCAGCGCGAGCGGATCCATATTCAACTTGATGGCAAGCTCATCGATGGTCTGCTCGAATGCGAAGCATCCCTGCGGATGTCCGGGGGCCCGGAAGGCCGCGCCCGGACCCGCGTTGATGAAGACGTCGTACTCTTCGGTCAAAACGTTCGCGCACTTGTACAGATTTGTTGCGGGGCCCGCGGTGCCAGCGCCGGTTCCCACGCCTGCGGTGCCGTAGCTGGTGAGTTGTATGGCGGTGAGAGTGCCGTCGCTCTTCGCGCCGATCTTGAGCTTCTGGTGCGAGTCGGGACGGTTGCTTACGATGTGCTCCTGTCGCCGGTCGAGCATCAGTTTGACGGGCGCGTTCGCCTTGCGTGACAGGTTCGCCGCAACCACGCCCTCGTTGCCCGCTCCAAACTTTGCGCCAAAACCGCCGCCCATGTATTCCGTGATTACGCGCACCTTGCTCTTCGGCAACTTAAAGACCTCAGCAAACTCATCTCGCACGCTCGAGGTGCCCTGTGTGGAGGCGTAGACCGTGACCTCGTCCGGCCTCCAGTCCACAACGAAGCCGTGGGTCTCGAGCGCAGAGTGGGTCTGCACCTGCGTAAAGTGCTCGCTTTCAACGATGACATCCGCCTCGGCAAAGCCCTTGTCCGTATCTCCTCTCTTGCGTTGCTCGGGCCCATGCACATTCCCCTTCTGCGGAACATTGGCCGGACCACCACCGCCGCCTGCGCTTCCGGCTTCGTCGGCCGGGCCAGGAAAGACGGCTGGTGCATCGTCGGCGCGTGCTTCTGTGCGATCGACGACAAACGGTTTCGCGTCGTAACGCACCTTGACCAGCTTTGCCGCGTCATCGGCGATGTGCTGCGAGGTGGCGGCCACGCCCGCGATCGGTTGGCCGGCGTAGCGGACGGTGGGATAGCGCGAAGGAGCCTCCTGCTTTGGATCGCGCAGCTCGGCGACACCATACACATGCTCGATGACGTGGACGGCACGAACACCCGGCAGCCGTTCAGCCTCGGTGGTGTCGATTGACACGATGTGGCCGTGAGGGATCGTTGCATCCACCATGCGCGCGTAAAGCATGCCCGGCAATTGCACATCCGCCGTGTACTTGCCACTTCCCTTCACTTTCGCCACGCCATCGTAACGCAGCGTTGGCTTGCCTATATAGGTCAGCTCCGAGTTCGGCGGGAGTGGTGGCGGCTCATCAAGTGGCACATCGCGCTGTTTCTGCTGCAGACCGTTTTGTGGAATACCAAAGACGAAACTGTCTGTCCGGGTCGCCTGCTGTGGTTTCGCCTGCGTCGGGACCGCCTGCTGTTCTTCATGAAGGAGAGTTTCCGGCGCCATATTAGGCCTCCGTTCCAGCGCTCAGGGTCACCAGGCCCGGAGCGTGCGCACGTTGCTGCGCCACATCGAGGGTGGCAGCAAAGACCTTGGGATAAGTTCCGCAGCGGCACAGATTTCCGCTAACGGCGTGCTTCACATCGTCTAGATTTGGGCTCGGATTGCGCTCCAGCAGCGCCGCGCAGCTCATTACCATTCCAGGCGTGCAGAAGCCGCATTGCATGGCATCGTGTTTCACAAACGCGGCCTGCACGGGGTGCATGGTACCCCCCTGGGACAAGCCTTCAATCGTAACAATCTCGCATCCAACGGCATCGACGGAGAGCGTCATGCAGGCCAGAGCTGGTACTTTGTCGATCCACACCGTACAGGCCGAGCACGATCCGCGATCGCAAACCACCTTGGTCCCCGTCAGGCCAAGATCGTCACGCAGGGTCTGAGCAAGCGTGTAGCGAGGCTCGACGGTGACTCTGTGCTCACGGCCGTTAACATGCAATTTGATAGGTACAGCGTCCGGGCCGACCGTTTGAACGTCGTGCAGTGCGTCTTTTGCATCGCGTGCAAACGCATTTGCGGACTCGATTACGGTGGTCGCCGCGGTGATGCCGGCACCTTTCAGAAATCCACGTCGGGAAACCTCTATCTTAGGAGCGTCTGCCATAAGCAGCCCTTCCGATCAACATTGAATGCAAGTGATCACGCGGTTTAAATAGACTCTGGCACACATTTTATATTGCGGGGGCATTCGCGCGCCAACAGCATGGAATCCGTCCGCTATGACATTCACCGGACCCCACATAAAGAATCGACGGTGTCGATTTTCAGAAACCTCACCAGAAAACAGCTGTGCAGCAAGTTGGCTTGTAATTCCCTGAGACCCCTATTATCCGGAACCATCAGGAAAAAGTATCGAAATGGTGTGATGAAAGAACGCGCTTGCACCCGTTACATGGGCAGGCGCGCAAGCACGTACTTATCTGGTTGTCCGTCGAATGCCTGCTTGCAACCGGCGCTACAGAAGTAGAACGATTTGCCGTCGAATTCTGACTCATACTTCGGTGTGTCTACACCCACAGTCATTCCGCAGATCGGGTCTTTCACTTCCTGCTTTTCCGCAGGCAACACTGGGGTGTCCTTGTGCTCCGCGACTCTGCTCCTGTTCAACTGGACGATTTCGGCCAGGATGCTGACCGCGATTTCCTCCGGTGATCCCGCCCCGATGTTTATTCCTGCCGGAGCTTTGACTTGCCTTAGCCTTTCTGCGTTCATTCCCCGCTCCCTCAGATACTGAAGAACGCTAACCGCCTTCACCTTACTGGCAACAAATGCTACATAAGAAGCGTCCGTGTGTAGCGCATTTTCAAGCGCCTCCTCATCGCACTCTCCCTGCGTGCACACAACTACAAAGGTCTGCGGGCCAATCTTGAGTTCACTCAGGTTCAGATCCGCTCGTACCCGGTCCGCTTCCCGGTAGGTCTCCTCATCCGCATCCGGAGCCGCCACCGAAACGATATAGTTGATTGCCTTGCCGAGTTTGGCCAGAGTCTGTCCAACTGGAGAGCGGCCCATGATCAAAATATGTGGCTTGGGAAGAACGGGCTCGATGTAGACATCTAGCGTGCCGCCGCTGTGGCATGTCATGTTGTACGCCACGATCCCTTCGCCTTCTGAGGAGGATGGGCTGATGCGGACCAGCCGCGGGCGGCCATCCTTCAGCGCCTTGAGTGCTTCCTTGATCACTGCGGGTTTCGCACAACCGCCACCGATCCAGCCCCAAACTTCGCCATCCGCAAGAATAATCGCTTTGTCACCAGGCTTGCCCGAGATGGGCGCCTCATAACGCACTACTGTGGCGATAGCGAATGGTTTGCCGACCACGACCAGCTCGTCCGCCTTTTTCAGAAATTCGTCGAACATCCCGGGCGCGCCTTCCTTTCTCTACAGATGTCTTTCCAATGCGAGAAGGCTCTCAAGGTTATGCGCTGGAGCAAAAACATCCACATGCGGGAGCGCTGCAGCCATGCCTCGCGTAATGGGCTGATAGTCCTTGAGTCCTAGCAGCGGATTCAGCCATATGATTCTTCGCGCGCGGCGCCGGGCAGCTCGCAACTCCGCCGCGAGTACATCCGGCTCGCCGGTATCCCATCCATCACTCAGAATGATAAAGGTCGTATCACGTGAGAGCAGCTTTCTTCCGTAGAGTTGATTAAATTGACGGAGCGACTCGCCGATCTTAGTACCCCCCGACCAACCCATTGCTCGCTCCGAGAGTCTTCGTAGGGCATCCGTCAGATGCCGAGTGCGAAGCAGATCGCTGATCTCGACAACATCGGTGCTGAACAGGAAAGTGTCCACGCGCTGGAAATGCGCCTGCAGAGCGTAGGTAAACCCCAACAGGAACAGACTGTAAAAATTCATCGAGCCGCTGATGTCGAGAAGGACCAGCAGCCTGTTCTTCCTTGGCTTCCTCGCTTTGTAAGTCAGTGAGATTGGCTCGCCGCCGCAAGCGATACTTCGCCGGATGCTTCTGCGAAGATCTATGCGGTCGGCGAGATTGCTGATGATACGTCTTCGCGAAAGCCGCTGACTCATCCGACGCGAAAGGCGCAGGGAAAGCTCTTCCAGCGCAGCGAGGTCGTCCGACGGCACTTCGGAGAAATCCATCTTCTTCAGCCGCGCTTGCGCACTCGCGCCATAAACTGCCTTGCCTTCGCCATCTCGCGATGCCTCGTTAGCGGGTTGATCGACGAACACTGTAGAGGCGACTTCCTGCTCTTGTGCCTTGCCTTCGCGTGATCGCTCGCTCGTGTGGGACGCAGATTTTGGTGTGGGTCGCACTTCGCCCCAAAATTCCTCGAAAAGCTGGAGGAACAGATCCCATTCTTCCCTGGAAGAGCACAGCGCCGCCTGTAAGACAAAGGCGAAGGTTTCCCGGTCTTCCGTACCGATTATTTTGGCTGCTTCAAGCGCCGTAAGCGTGCGGCGCAGGTCGCGGGACAAGCCACGCGCTCCGGCGAAGCGGCAGAACTCTACGATGGAGGCGGCCAGACGCTCGGATTGTTCTTGGCGCATTTTGCCCTCCGTCGGCCTAGAAAGCCTGGGACACTAGCTTGTCGATCCCCGCAGCCCTGACCTTCGCGACGTCTTCCATGGATTTCACTACGCAGCCCAGCGTTTGCTCGATCACTTCCGCACTCAGATTGCGGCTTCCCAAGGAAACCACGGCTTGTACGCAGTCCAACGTCTCAGCCACTCCGGGCGGTTTCACCAAATCCAGCAGGCGAACCCCGTGAACGAACCTCACCACTTGCATTCCCAGCTCCTCTTCAATGCCGGGTAGCCTGGCGCGCACGATTCTCATCTCCTTCTCGATGCTCGGATAGTCAATCCAGTGATAGAGGCAGCGGCGCTTCAGCGCATCGCTTAGTTCTCGTGTGCGGTTGGAGGTGAGAACAACATAAGGGATGTGCCTGGCCCGGATGGTGCCCATTTCGGGAACGCTGATCTGAAAATCAGAGAGCAGCTCCAGAAGAAATGCTTCGAAGGCCTCATCTGCGCGATCAATTTCGTCGATCAGCAGTACGGGTGAAGCGTCCGGGGCTAGGATGGATTTGAGCAATGGCCGCTCGAGAAGAAATTCGCGGCTGAAGATGTGTCTTTCTTTCTCTTCGACCGTCTGCTCCGTTCCTTCCTGTATTTTGATGGCCAGTAATTGCTTCTGATAATTCCATTCGTAGACGGAGGAACTGACGTCCAGCCCTTCATAACACTGCAGGCGGATGAGTTGGGTTCCCAACATCGAGGCCAGGACCTTGGCCACTTCCGTTTTCCCCAGACCAGCGTGACCTTCAATCAAAAGAGGCTTGCGTAGTTTGGTGATGAGATAGACCGCGGTGGCCAGAGAACGGTCTGCAATGTAACCAAGACGCTCGAAACTCCCTATGAGAGCATCCGAGTCTCTGACAGATTTCTCCTCAGGCTGGGCTGGTAAGGCTGGCATGATGGCTTCGTCCCGCCTCCAATGTTATCTGCCGGCTTGACGCAACGGAGACTTCAGGATTCGCGATGAAACGCTCCTTTTGCCGCAGCCCACGCCAGTGACGCGGCGTTGATTGGTTTGGCCTCAACCGCGGCTTCGTCTTCAGGTTGTTGCAGTTGTGCCTGGAAGTTCTTGATGAATTGCCCAAACATGATGTTGGAGACTTCGCTGATCACCCGCGATCCCATCTGTGCCAGGATACCCACTACGTTCACCT
>JBAVYX010000304.1:0-16595 GCA_049588475.1 Silvibacterium sp.
GTTATGGCGATGACGTACTCGTTGAGGTCGCCGAGGCCACAAGTTCCGGATTGCCGACCATTTGGGAGTTGGTCGGTTCGGTCAACACAACGGTGCTTGTGGGAGTAATCGTGCAAGCGCGGTGTCGAGTATCCATGTGTTCATTCGCTTTGGTCCGGCTTTTGAGGCAGAAGATTGGTACGTACGATCAGGCGGGAGGCGTCGTCTTTGTCTATGATTCGTTCAAGATGAGGAACCGGACGCATGAATAAAGCGGATGGTCACGACATGGCAGACCGCCTCTCTGCAATTGTGGCGAACTCCCTGGACATTCAGGGGAAAACACAAGACCTGGCGCGCCAGGCCTATCAAAGCCGCACGCAGTTCCACAGATTGTTCCGAACAGTGGTCGAAGAAACTCCGGGAGCCATGCGACGACGGCTTTTGTTGGAAAGAGCAGCATATCAACTAGCACATACCGGAGTGTCGGTCACCGACGTCGCCCTGGACGCCAATTACGGTTCGTTAGAGGCGTTCACTCGCGCTTTCCGAAAAGGTTTTCGGACCTCTCCCAGCCTTTACCGGCGCATACGTGATCCGCACTTTCACTTGCCGGCGTCCAACAAAATTCACTTTCTTGCACCTGGTTCCCCAACAAAAGGAGGAGGAGACATGGATTTATTCGATCGCTTTGCAGGCAACGACTCCTGGCACACGCGGCGTTTGTTGGAATACGCGAGTACTTTGACAGAGGAACAATTGGATCAGCCGCTGCCCACGGTTGTAGAACTGCTGCCCTGGCGGGAGTCCAATAAGACTCTAAGGCAGCTGTTGGAAAACATTATCTTCACGAAAGAAGTCTGGACCGCCGCGTTGTCCGGAGCCGATATGGATATGAACGGTCCTCCCAAATCGCAGCGCTCCCCGCAAGCGATGCTGCAAAGGCTCGAAAAGACCGATGCTGAACTGCATCGTATTTTGAGTGATGTCCGAAACCGCTCCGCATGGGATGATACATTCGTCGACGCTCTGTGCGAACCGGCTGAGACCTTCACGTTCGGCGGCGTCTTCGCCCATATCATGACATTCAACGCGCATCGCCGATTGATGGCCTTGGACGCTCTACGCCAGCTCGGCGTCCAAACCGAAGGCTTCGGAGATCCTATGGAGTATGAGGAAAGTGTGGCTCCCTGGAACCAGCGGGTAGCTCTCCAAACGCCTTGAGAGCCCACGCTGATTCCAAAGTCCCGGCGAAGCGGTACCTCTGGGAAGGTAAGGTGGTAAGTAACTACAGATCTCGAAAGCAGAAGAATGTAGCCACGATGAGAACGCAACTGCTGCGGTTTAACGGCGCTGTCGAACGCGATCCCGTCATCGATACGTGGATGAAAGAGCATGCAGGTGAATTGGGAGCCATCGCGCATCAGTGGTTTGAGGTGATGCGAAAAAGTGGAGACGAAGTCCGGGAGCTTTTGCATGACGGCTGCCCGGTTGCATGTTTGGGGGATGCGCCCTTCGGCTACGTCAATGTATTCACTTCGCACGTAAACGTGGGGTTCTTTCACGGCGCAGCGCTGCCGGATCCGGCCGGCTTGTTGCAAGGCACCGGCAAGTTCATGCGCCATGTGAAGCTGAGACCGGGAACGGCCCCAAGCGCCGCAGCGTTAAGCAGGCTCATCGATGCGGCGTACTCGGATGTGAAGGCGCGCGTCGAAAACGGCTAGCATGCCATTCATCAGCGATTTTTATTATTCGCGCCGACTTACATTTCGTGTATTCTTTTGGGCCTCCATCGGCCACGATCGTCATTCCCACGTGCCCAAAAGCGGCGCTCCATTTCTCGCGGCAGTCCTCGCATTTTTTTCGGAACATTATGAAGCTCATTGAAATACAGGGGTTGACGAACAGTATTCATCGTAGGTGCTCCACCATTTGATGTGGCCGTTCTTGATCTGCGCGAGCGCCCAATTAGTGCTCCATGTCACGTCAAAGGTCTGCGCGCGCGTGATGTTTGGCCAAGCCTTTGCGTAAATCTGCCACAACCCCTGGGAAACCCAACCGCCCTTTTCCGGGCCGAGCTTATCCGGTATCCACTGGGACTCGTGGGAAACCACACAGGTGGCGAGGGAAGGGTTAATCCCATAGAGTTTGGCCTGCTGGATGACGTATTGCCTTATTTGAGCCTTCAACGCAGCTTGGGGCCGAATCTGGGCATTGGCCAGGTTTTGGGACGGGAGGACGGCGGCTTCGACCTTATAAACGGCTGGATAGGCTAGAAAGGCTAAAACTAGAGTTACTGCGATACATAAAGGCTTCAATAGTCGGCGTACGTCTTCATAGCGACTGTAAGCTTCCGTGCTCGCGTTGTGTTCTTGCTGCGCTTCGTTAGCTTTCCCCCACATATATATAAGTCTCTTTTCTGCTATGACTTGCAACCTAGCTGCCCCATTACACGGACCGCTGGTTAGCGTGCCCGTGTGCTCTGCGAACGCACCAGATGCCAAAGATGGTCACTTGTTATTGTTTGTCAACTTGCCAACGTGCATCGAGGTCATAGGTGTGCTCGGCGCCGCAGTCCACGCGGAGATCAACTCGACATCATGCTTCGAGAGCCTTGCATTACGATGAACCACTGTACCCAGGAAGCGGCATCCTGCCGCCGGAGAGAGCGTCGCACATTAGCATGCGTACGTCTCGGAGGGCCAGTTGACGCACGATTGTGTTCCTCTTGCATGCAGACTAGAACGGCTGGCCAATTCGCTTGTCATCACCTCGTCAAGCTAGAGTCAATCGTTTGTGTCGGGCAGGAGGGCAGGATGTAATGCCCCCGCGGTGCGCGTCGTCTGAATACCTTAGGAGAGCTTGCTGGCGGGTGGCCCACCTCTTACCTGCTCGAACATTTCGCCAGTGATCATCAACCCATGCACGAGCAGGAGGGGTGGCCCCGATCCGCGCTCGATGTGGTAGATGAGGACGCCAGCCGGCTCATGTGGCTGCCTCTTCCGACAGGGATGTCGCGCTGACCGCGCTCATGACTATTACTGGAAGGATGGTACTCCCGTAGACCAGCAGAACACTGAGATGGCCGATATGCACTCTGTTCTCCCTGGCTACTTCGATACGATCGATGCGCAACTCATTCAAGGCCGCGATTTCACAGAGTCTGACGACGAGGCTCACCAGCACGTCGCCGTGATTGACGAAGTTCTGGCTCGCCCGCTTTGGCCTGGGCGAGTCCCCTCTCGGCAAATGCATCAATGCTTCCGACTCTCCAAAGGGACCCTTCCAGTTCGAAAGAGACTGGCTTGTGGTGGTGGGAGTTGTGCGACACGTGCAGTGCCACACGCTAACTGCAACGGTGCGCCCGCAGATTTATATTTCCTATCCGCTGGCTCCTCGGCCATCCATGTCCATGGTCATTCGCACCAGCGGAGCCGTGCCCGGTCTCGCGTCATCCGTACGCAGACAGATCGCCGGTCTCAATCGCAATATACCCATCACCCACCTCGAGCCACTATCGTCCGTAATTGAGCGCGCGCGAGCCGAGAGCCGCTTTGTCTCCGTCCTTGCCACACTGCTTTCCATTGTCGCCTTCCAATTGGCGCTCGGCGGCATTTACGGAGTGCTCTCGTATTCCGTGGTTCTTCGCAATGCGGAAATCGGGATTCGCATGGCTGTGCGAGCCCAGCGAGCAGAGATCATGCGCCTGGTCTTTGCAGAAGGCTTCCTTCCCGTTGCGCTGGGAATCGTAGCTGGAGCCATCTTGTCGGCTGTCTCAATGCCATTGCTCGATCACCTCCTCTTCGAAATCAAGCCTGGCAGTCTGGAAGTCTATCTTCTCAGCATCGTCTCGATCCTTGTGCTTAGCGGGATCTCAATGCTGGTCCCCGCTGTGCGGGCCATAAGGATTGATCCCCTGACAGCCCTGGCATGTGAATGAGCGCTTGGGGGCAGTCCAACGATCGGCCCATGATATGAGCGATTGGCGTCACATCTGGCACAGAATCGTGTTTGTCGCCTACTCTTCCTTAACCGCGAAATTGCCCCAAAATCGGGGTTACTTCTGTTTGCGGTGACTCACCCGCAATCCTGAAAATGCGGTTCGGTAGGCCTGAAAACTCTCAAGGAGCGAGTTGGCGATTGGTTCGTCAATTGAAAATCGGGCTGGTAGTGATTGTCTGATTCCGCGACAACCTGCCTCTTTTCCAAATCGGAAAAATTAGCTTCCATCCGACGCGGAACCGGCGCAAAGGAATCATCGTAACACTGTGCAGCTTATTTCTTGGGCAATTCGCGCCAGCTGGTTCAGCATCCCGGTTTGGACCCGAGTGCGAGTGGAGCGAGGCTACCACATGGACCTGATACACACGTCGTTTCAAGATATTCGTCATGCTCTGCGCCAGTTGCGCAAGGTTCCGGGCTTTGCTTTCACAGCCACCCTCACGCTTGCCCTGGGAATCGGCGCAACTACAGCCATCTTCACGCTTGTCTATGACATGCTGCTCCGGCCGCTGCCCTATTTGCACCCGGAACAGGTGGTCGTACTGGAAGAGCAGGTTGCCGAGTTCCGTGACATTTACCCCAAGCTGCCCATGAATGCGAACCACTTCTTCAAGTGGCAGCAAAACAGTCAAACCATGCAGTCCCTGGCCCTGATGGAAGAAGCATCGATGCCTCTCGGGACAGGTGGGCATCCGCTCCAGGTCGATGTGCTGAGCGCGACGCCCGGCATTTTTTCTGTGCTCGACATCGGACCGCAGCTGGGTCGCGCCTTCACTGAGCAGGAAGCCCAGACAGGCCATGAACACGTTGTTCTGCTGACAAACCAGCTCTGGCGTCAGCAGTTCCAGAGCGATCCCGGCATTCTCGGCAGAGTTATCACCCTCAATGGATTCTCTTACACCGTGATTGGTGTGATGCCGCAGGCGTTTCATCTACCTGTCGTGCAAGCGATAGCCGGCCCGGAGAAAGATCATGGCAAACCTGTGGAAGCCCTCGTTCCACTGGCTGTTTCCAAAGACAGGCTGGAGGAAGCCATGGGTGACTTCGATTATTTCGGACTCGCCCGATTGAAGCCCGGAGTTTCTGTTGCGCAGGCAAATGCGGAGATTAATGCATTGCAACATACGATCTCAGCCGGTCTTTCGGTGGAAGAAAAGGGCACTCTTTCTGCTGAACTTACTCCGTTCCAGCAGGTGCTGGTCGGTAATAACCGAATGCCTCTCCTGATTCTGCTCGTTGCCGTTGCGGGACTGCTCCTGGTGGGTTGCATCAATATTACGAATCTCCTGCTGGCCCGCGCCGTGGGGCGCAGGCAACAGATGGCCATAGCTGCGGCCCTTGGGGCGCCACGTCGCGAAATGCTACGCATGGCGATGCGGGAGACAGCGGTGCTTGCGGTTGCGGGTGGCCTGCTTGGCATTCTGCTCGCCGCCTTCCTTGTGCCGGTGATGCAGCACTACCTTCCGCCTCAGCTCGACTTCCGCGGAGCGCTGCATCTGGATTGGGCAGGGGCTGCGTGTGCATTCCTGCTCATGGTTGGGGCAGCTCTCCTGGCCGGCGCGGTTCCGGCGTGGATCAGTTCTGGCACTCAACCGCACGAAGTGCTGCACAGTGAGTCGAGGCTTGCGAGCGAATCGCGCAATAGCAAGCGATTTCGCAGGGTACTGGTCGCAGTGGAGGTCGCTGTCAGCGTTGCGCTGGTGCTGATGACCGGACTGCTGACAGCGAGCCTTGTTCGGCTGATGCGCATCGACCGCGGTTTTCAGGCAGACCATACGCTCACTGCGATGATCAATCTGCCTACAAAGTCCTATTCCAGCGACAAGCTGTGCGCATCGTTTTATCGTGAGCTGCTCAATCGCCTACAACAGCTACCGGGAGTCGAGCACGCAGGCGTGGTGAGCCAGCTACCGCTGTCCGGAGACACATGGATCGACACGATCCGCATTTCTGGCGATACACGGCCTGTGATGCAGATTCCCACCCAGCACTTCCGGTGGATAAGCCCCGGCTATCTTGAAGCCATTCATTTGCCGTTGATCAAAGGACGCTTCCTGTCCGCCAGTGACGGAGGCAAGCACTATGCCCTCGTTTCAGAAATGACGGCTCGTACAGTCTGGCCGGGCAAGGATCCGATCGGTCAGGAATTTCACCGGGCAGGGCTTATGAATCAGACTCCCTTCACGGTGATCGGCGTGGTCCGGGATGGGCGGACCATTTCTCTGGCCAAATCCGATCCAATGATGGTGTACATGCCTTATTGGTATCGCAGCGAACTCACCGGCGGGCTCGTCGTGCGCACGCAGCAGAACCCGGCAACCATGGCGGACGCGATTCGCAAGACACTCTGGAGCGTAGATCCTGACGTATCTGTGCCAACAGTGCGCGCGCTCGGCGGTGTCGTCGCAGACTCTGTAGCAAACCGTCGCTTCGAGAAGGATCTCCTGTTGCTGTTCGCCATCAGTGCACTGCTTCTCGCTGGGTTGGGTGTCTACGGCGTTGTCACATACTCAGTTGTCCAGCGGCAGCGCGAGATTGGCGTTCGGCTGGCGCTCGGCGCGCAGAAGAAAAATATCTACAGGCTGGTGCTACGCGACGGTCTAACTCCGGTTTTTATCGGGACTGTCGTGGGAATCGGAGTCACCTTCGTACTTGCGCGCGTAATAGCAAACCTCTTGTTCGAGGTAAGCCCCTACAATCCCGTCGCCGCCACCGCTGCGATTTGCTCGCTCGTGGCTGTCGGAACTATCGCATGCCTGCTTCCGGCGCTGCGCGCCGCGGCGATCGAGCCGATTGAGGCGCTAAGAGGCGAATAGGAGCAATGAAAACCTCTTTAAGCAAGACCAATCACAGATTCTTTCGATTCTCAGTTGGGGATATCAGGGTTTATGGCTCATTGAGCAATCGATTCCTGCCCTGAGCACCAGGAGGCAAGGAGTCGGGGGGCGTTGAGATACCCCTTAGGGGCAGAGGTACATCGCCGCCGCAAGCGTAATGGCTGAGGGAAAACTCAGTGACGTCGAGGCGCGTGCGAGGTGACATTGCGGTCTTCGAGCGGCTGGCGCATGACTTCGAGCAGGTTGCGGGGAAACTCGGGTCGCTCGTCGAGAAAGAGCACGCCGTTATGCGCAAGCGAGACCTCGCCGGGGCGCGGGACCGCCCCTCCGCCATCAGGCCTGCATCCGAGATAGTGTGATGTGGTGAGCGAAAGCCGCTGGGTGACCAGGCCCGCTTCGCCATCGAGCACCCCGGCTACGAGTGAATCTTGGTGGTCTCCAAGGCCTCTTCAAAACTGAGCGGCGCAAGGATGGACGGCTGGCGCTTGGCGAGCATAGTTTTGCCCGAGCCAGGCAGCCCAATCATGAGGATGTTATGGCCGCCGGCGGCGGCCACTTCAAGAGCGCGCTTGGCGGTCTGCTGTCGATGAATATCAGCGAAGTCGAGAGAAAAGTGCTCCTGCTCGCCGGGGGCTGCGTCGCCTCGATGCGGAAAGGCGGGGCAAGAATGCCGCCGTTCGCGGCAGCGTTCAACAACTCGCGCACTTCGTTGAGGCTTTCGACAGGATAGACGTTGACTCCCTCGACTACTGCGGCTTCCCAACTTCGATCGACATCGATGATGTTTGCGTCGATGCCGTAGACAGCGGCGCTGAGTGCTTTTGAAAAGCATAAGGGTGAGAGTTTGGTGGGTGGAGTACACATGGCAGAGTGCGGGGCAACGATAAAAGAAGGCGCGGATAAACG
Organism: Silvibacterium sp.; assembly: GCA_049588475.1. Taxonomy (GTDB): domain Bacteria; phylum Acidobacteriota; class Terriglobia; order Terriglobales; family Acidobacteriaceae; genus Silvibacterium. Next base: position 7,725 of record JBAVYX010000304.1, read on the forward strand.
TTGGAACCAGGTAGCATCGGTAATGTGCGCCGAGAGAATAGAATGACCTGTCATGAAGACCAGCCTCTTCGATCTATTTAAAGTCGGCGTAGGCCCTTCGAGCTCGCACACGATGGGCCCGATGCGCGCGGCACGGCGGTTTGCACTTGAGCTTGAAAATGCGGGGTTGCTGGATCAAGTCGCAAACGTGCGCGCTGAGCTGTATGGGGCGCTCGCGCTGACCGGAATGGGCCATGGAACCGACCGCGCTGTGTTGCTGGGCTTGAGCGGCGAAGAAGCGAGCACCATCGATCCGTCAACGATTGAGCCGAAGCTGGCAGCGATCCGGGAAACGGGAACACTTTCTCTTCTGGGCAAATGGGCGATCACCTTCCGCGAGACCGAGCATCTTTTTTTTCATCGCGATCAGATGTATCCGCCGGGCGCCATCACCCAGCATCCGAACGGCATTCGTTTTACTGCGTTCGATGCCGGCCGGGATGTGTTGCTGAGTGGTACCTTCTTTTCGATCGGCGGCGGTTTTATTGTCGTCGACTCAGAGGGCGCGGGGAATGCGCCTGTAATGACCACGGCGTCGCTGCCATATCCGTTCCGCAGCGCGGCGGAACTGCTGGAGATGGCTCGCCGAAAGAAACTGTCAATCTGGCAAATCATGCTTACGAACGAATGCACGCTGCGGACGGAAGCGGAAGTGCAGGCCGGGATTCGGCACATCTGGCAGGTAATGCAGGCGTGCATCGACCGGGGCATGGCGACGGAGGGGATTCTGCCGGGGGGCCTGCAGGTGCGGCGCCGGGCTCCACGCTTGGCGCAGCGACTGTGCGAAAAGGAGAACGTCGGCAAGGGCTCGGGCGATCCGCTGGCACCTCTCGACTGGGTGACGGTGTATGCGATGGCAGTGAACGAGGAAAATGCTGCGGGAGGCCGCGTAGTCACCGCCCCCACGAACGGCGCAGCGGGTGTGATTCCGGCAGTGGCGCGCTACTACTCAAATTTTGTTGAAGGCGCAGATGAAGAAGGTATGCTGCGCTACTTTCTGACGTCAGCGGCGATCGGCGTGCTGTATAAAGAGAACGCCTCGATCAGTGGCGCAGAGGTGGGCTGCCAGGGCGAGGTGGGCGTCGCGTGCTCGATGGCCGCGGGAGGCCTTGCAGCCGCGCTCGGCGGTACGAACGGCGAGGTAGAACACGCGGCGGAGATCGCGATGGAGCACAACCTGGGGATGACGTGCGATCCCATCGGCGGGCTAGTGCAGATTCCGTGCATCGAGCGTAATGCCATGGGCGCGGTGAAGGCTGTGCATGCGTGCCGCATTTCAATGAACGAACTGGAAGAACATAAGGTGTCGCTCGACCAGGTGATTCAGACGATGTATCTCACCGGCCTCGATATGCAGTCCCGCTACAAGGAGACGTCGCTGGCCGGGCTAGCCCTGAACATTATTGAGTGTTGATCAACTGAGGTAGCCGTAGCCAACCACACAGTCGTATTCCATCCGAACGTGGCCTCCCGTCTCATTCTCTGAAAAAAGATCCTCGATAGTGCGGCTCATCTCTGAATAGCGTGGATGGCCGGGCTGTGGCATGTAGGACGATGAGAGGATTCTTCCCTGTAAGGCTTCGAGCGTGAGCTGCTGTGAATTTGCAAAGACGGCGCTGCTCATGGCGTCAGGCGCGAAGAATGCCGCGAGGCGCTCCTGGGTAAGATAGCTGTCTCGGACCGCACCATAATCTGTTCCGTATTCGACGAGAATCTTTTCGTAGCCTTCTTGAAATGCGTCTCCTGCCATGCGTCGATTGTTGTAGATCACGGCGCACCAGCCTCCGGACCGCAGCACACGTACGAATTCGTTGCGTGTACGCTTCAGTTCGAACCAGTGCATCGCCTGGCCAACAGTAGCCAAGTCAATCGAGTTGTCCGCGAGGCAAGTTGCCTCGGCTGTTCCATCTACACATTGCAGTTGCGGGTACTGCGAGGTCAGCGTCGCGCATGCATCACGCATCTGCTGATTTGGCTCAACTGCAATTACCCGATAACCGCGCGAGAGGAAGATTTCCGACAGTAGGCCCGTACCCGCGGCGATGTCCGCAATGACCGAGTTTTCGTTTAGTCCACACTCGTGCGCTAGAAGATCAACAATGGCTGTGGGATACCGGGGCCGATGACGCCTGTAGCTTTCGACGCGATTCGAGAATCGCTCGGTTGGTTCGACCGGCATGGACATCTACCGTTCCACCGCGAGCGCGACGGAGTTGCCTCCGCCGAGGCAGAGCGCGGCGACGCCACGATGTACGTCGCGGCGGATCATCTCATAAATCAAGGTAACGAGAACGCGGGCGCCGCTGGCGCCGATGGGATGGCCGATGGCAACGGCTCCGCCGTTCACGTTGACCTTATCGAACGGGATGCCGAGTTCGCGCGTGACAGCGATGGCCTGCACGGCAAAAGCCTCATTCAGTTCATAGAGCTCGACGCTGTCGGCGGTCCATCCGGCTTTAGCGAGCACTTTCTGCACGCCTGTGACCGGCGCCATCATTACCCACTTCGGTTCGACTCCGCTCGTAGCTTGCGCGCTGATGCGTACCAATGGAGTAAGAGCGAGCACGGCGGCTTTCTTCGCGGACATTACGACGAGCGCGGCAGCAGCGTCGTTGACGCCCGGAGCATTGCCCGCAGTTACGGTGCCGTCCTTCTTGAACGCAGGCTTGAGGGCAGCGAGAGCTTCGAGGGTTGCGTCTTCGCGGATAGATTCGTCGCGCTCAACGATGGTCGGCGGCTGGCCTTTCTTCTTTGCCGGAACCTCGACCGGAACAACCTGCGACGAGAAGCGGCATTCCTTCCACGCAGCAGCGGCTTTGCGATGCGAGTTGAGCGCATACTCGTCCTGCTCCTCGCGCGTGACGTTGTATTTCTCGGCGACGTTCTCGCCCGTAATGCCCATGTGGTAGTTGTTGAAGGCGTCCCAAAGACCATCGTGAACCATGGAGTCCAACGCGACGGCGTTACCCATGCGAAAGCCGCTTCGGCCTTGCGGCAGCAGATACGGCGCGTTGGTCATCGACTCCATGCCGCCGGCAACGACGATCTCCGCATTGCCGGTCTGGATGGCCTGCGCGGCGAGAGCGACGGCCTTCAATCCTGAACCGCAGACCTTGTTGATGGTGAGAGCGCTGACCTCCGACGGAAGACCTCCATTGAGCGCAGCCTGGCGTGCGGGGTTCTGACCGAGACCAGCCGAGACCACGTTTCCCATAATGCATTCGTCGACAAATTGATCGGGTAGTGCCGGATCGAGATTTGCCCGCTTGACGGCTTCGCGCACGGCGATGGCTCCAAGTTGCGTGGCGGAAAGATCGGAGAAGGCTCCCTGAAATTTTCCGACGGGTGTACGTACGGCGGCGACGATGACGATATCTTCTATCTCCTGCATAACTACCTCGTTTCTTAGATGCGCGAGTGCACCACCCGTTACACTCAAAGTGCGAACCGATGAAGATATCAGAGACCACTACCGAAGGACTAGCGGCGCCTGCGCAAGCGGATGCGCGCGTGTGGCCGGTTCCACAGCAGCCTGTTGCGCCTTGGTGGCACACGGCGATTGTGATTGCGGTAATTGTTGGCGTATCCGCGCTGGGCAGTATGCAGGCGAAGGCCATCACTCTTGGCCAGCGACACCTTGTACATTACGCATTCACGATGGCTTGGGAGGGAGCACTGGCGGCGCTGGTGTGGTGGGGAATCAAAATACGTCGGGTTCCGATGCGGCAACTGCTGGGTCAACGGCGCGCCGGCGCCGAGGCGTGGCTTACAGATTTCGGAGTTGCACTGATCTTTTGGGTGATGGCCATGATCGTGCTTGCGGCGATTTCGTCGGTGCTGAGATTGCTGGGTCTGATACAGGCGCAAAAAGCGGTGTTCGCGCTTGCGCCGAGGAGCGCATGGGAAGCAGTGCTGTGGATTGCGCTCTCGATTGTCGCCGGTCTAGTGGAGGAGGTTGTGTTTCGCGGCTATCTGCTGCAACAGTTCGCGTCGCTCAGAGGGCGGTTATGGGTTGGCGTGCTCGTATCTTCGCTATTGTTTGGCGCGGGACACGGTTATGAAGGCATCGGCTCCATGATCGTGATCGTCGCGTACGGCGCGATGTTTTGCGCGCTGGCGATTCAGAGAAAGAGTCTGCGCGCGGCCATGGTGGCGCATGCATGGCACGATTCAATCACTGGAATTGCGCTGGGGATTGTGCAACATCTCCACTTGATTTGAGTTGTGATGCGCTTGGAGGTTGACGCAGACGATTCAATTCGAAAAATTGAATGCGAAGAAATGCGATTTTTTTCTTGACACTTTTTTTTCATACTTCTATACATTCGTTAACTGCAACATACGTGTTGCAGACTCGATGTCACATCGAAAAGGGAGAATAGAAAACCATGGCAACCAAAAAGGCAGCTAAGAAGGCAGCTAAGAAGCCCGCGAAAAAGGCAGCCAAGAAGAAGTAATCAATAGAAACAGGCAACACAAAAGGGGGACGCTAAATGCGTTCCCCTTCGTGTTTGCGGGCTCCGCGCATAAATGAGCGACAATAAAACGCATGACGCGCCGCCGCTGGATTGCCGACAGCTGGGATGAGGCGACCGCATCGCTCACCGGCGAGCAGGCTTCGCACCTGATCCGCGTGCTGCGCGCGCAGGCTGGCATGGAGTTCGATATTGTTGCCGGGGACCGCGTGTGGCATGCAGTGATTGCCGGCATCAGCGGAGATGCGGTGCGATTCAATCTCATCGCCGAGGTGGAAGCCGATCCCGCGCTAACGGTCACGCTGTTCCTCTCGGTCTTCAAGTTTGACCGCATGGAGTGGGCGATCGAGAAGGCAACCGAGCTGGGAGTCGAGCGCGTGGTTCCGATGATTGCTCGGCGCAGCGAGAAGCATTTGGCACAATCGGCGCAGAACCGCGTGGAACGCTGGCGGAGGATCGCACGCGAGGCCGCGCAGCAGTCGCGGAGGTCGGACGTGCCGGTGATTGAAGACGCGATTGCTTTGAAGACCGCGGCGCGGCGCGAGGGTGAAGCGCTGCGGCTATTACTCGCAGAGCAGGAGAGTACGAGGACACTGCACGGAGCACTTGAAGACGCGCTTGCCGCCGGCGGCGATGAGCTGCCCGCAATTCGAGTCGCGGTAGGTCCGGAAGGCGGATGGGTGGCTGAGGAAGAAGCGCTCTTCGATAGCGAAGGCTGGAAGCCAGTGAGTCTGGGCCCCCGCATCCTTCGCGCGGAGACTGCGGCGATTACGGCAATGGCGGTAGTGGCCGCGTTGCTGGAGTAAAGGCGAGGAGCGACACTACCACCACGCCCAGTCACCCCGCAGAAGAACCCACGCTGCCAGCAACAGGTTGCTTGTGGCATGAGCGACGACGGCATCGCCAATTCTTCCTCGCCACGTGAGCACAGCGGCGTAAGCCAGACCAGCGAGAATGCCAACGACCCAGTGGTTGCCATGCATCAGGCCAAAGGCCACAGAGGACAGGCACACGGAGAGAATCGTAAGGTTTGAGAAAGGAACTTTGTCGAACTCCCTACTGACGAGCCTGCGCGCGAGGTAGCCGCGGAACGCGAGTTCCTCCGCAATAGGAACGGTGATCACTGCGGCAGCGACGCGAAAAAAAATCCAGGTAAAGCGGGCGGCGGGTGTAAGCGCCGTCAGTCCGGCACCAAGATGACTGGCCGAATGCTCATGCGTCCCCCAGGCCGGCGCAATCCACAACAGAAAGATGGCCGCACCCGTTACAGGTGCGATCCAGCCAAAATTCCAATCGAACGTTTTGTATTCGCGCCGGAAACACCAGAGCGCGATGATCGCGGTGATAAAGCGCAACGGGTACAACCACTCGAAATACCCCGAAGCTGCTTTCGAGACAAAGGACGCAGCGAGAATCGCGAGGAAGGGAACCAGATACGCGGCTGTTGCCGGCGATTCTCCGCTTTCTTCACGTTGTTCAGAGGCTGCTGCGCTCGAATTTGTTCCATCAATGACCCGACCGTTCGCCGGGTCCGCGGTATGAGAGGGGATCCTTCGTACCCATGGGAGCTTTTGCGTAGCCATCGAAAAAGCGACGGCGACGCCGGTAAATGCAATCCATCCAGCCTGCGAATGAAAGCCGACCATGGCGACATCGGGAGCACCCGCATTGCCGATAAGAATGATGACGCAAATCCGGACAATGTTCAGCAGCCATACGCATGCCAGTGCGCCTGGCACGAGCAGAAGCGCCTGCGGAAAGCGGTTCTCTGTGCGGAAATACCACAGCCAGATGACTGTAAAGACAAGAACCAGTCCGAGGCCTTCCATCCCCGAACACCCCTGCGCGATCATGACCGAGAAGCGCGGAGTTCCAATTACCCATGTGGATGGATCGGCGGTGAGATCTGCCAAAAAAGGATGAAGCACCGCGTATACAGAATGGAAGGCCGCGACCTGCAACAGACGCCCGCGAGCGGCAAAGGACGTTCCCCAAAGCGATTGAAAGGGGTTGCGCAGAGCCCATGCAAGGACACCTGCTAAGGAGGCAAGGATCCACAATGGGCTGGTCGCTCGAATGGTTCTGATCCAGATTCGCAGCGGAATGCAGGCCAAGGCGAGCAGCGCAATTCCCAAGAGCAGCACCGCGCTCAGAATGAAATGCGCAGCATTGGAGAGCGGCGCCGAGCTGAATCCGTGCAGGACTGCGAGGTCCGCTAGGAGAACGATGGCAGTAGAGAAGAGGTGGGCGAGAAAGAATCCGCCGCCAAACGGGATATCGTCCTGCTGCGCCTTCAACGTGGCATAGCCAAGCCCCATAAACACCGCAAAAGTAACGATGCCGAATGAAGCTAGAGGACCTAGAAGTGGTCGGCTGTGAGGAGTGACAGCCAGAAATAAGCACTCAATCGTCAGGACCGCGGCGAATAGATACAAGCGCCCAACGAGATGGCGTGGGAAAGTAAAGAGCTGTCTTGACCGGAAATGGCTCTTTCCAGTCAAGACGCGGTTGGATTGAAGATCCAGCGTTTTCTCCGCTTACTTACGGCGTCGCGCACGCAGAACCGTGAGGGTCCCGGCAAGGAGCGAGAACCCGCCAATTGCCAGACTCGGATCAACTTCCGGGGCCGTGCCCGGCCTCGGTGGCGGTGGCGGCGGTGGCGGTGGTGGCGGTGGTGGCGGAGGTGGGGGTGGTGGACCAGCAGGATATCCCGGGGGTGTCGGACCTGCATACGCAGAGGTGATCGCACCAAAGGCCAAGGCGAATGCCAGGATTGAGTACGTAAGGAACTTCTTCAAAGTTTTACACCCTCTCTGACAGTTGTCAGCATGTACGTGACCGCGGGTCAGACCTTACTTATGGCACCTCGCGCGCAGAACCGCGAGCGTCCCCGCAACAAGCGAGATTCCGCCCATTGCCAGGCTCGGATCAACTTCTGGAGCAGTGCTGGGCTTGGGTACGGTGGACGTTGTGGACGTCGGAGCGGCATGCGCAGCGGTGATCATGCCGAGCCCGAGTGCCAATACCAAAAATGAGTACTTGAGGAGTTTCTTCAATTTTTTACGCTCTCTTTCCTGGGTTGTCGGCCGCCATCGAACCAATCAGACATTGACGGCGAGAGGTTTTCGCCTCGCCGGGAGGCCTTCAGCGCTTCAAAATGATGCTACGGCAAAGCTTCGAACGTAATTGGGGGGCGAGTTGGATGAACAAACCTGACCGGGATAGCAGGAACCGGTCGGTTATCCAGGCTCTCAAAATTGATTATTGTCGATAATAGAGAATTGGAAATGGCCCATTAGGGTAAAAGCAGGCTGTAAATAGTAACTACTCATACAGCAAGATCGTACTCTCGCGCTGTGGTTACCGTCGAAGCCGGATTCCAGAATTGTTATCTAGAACGATAAGCCTTGCCCAACTTGGGCGTGGTTCCCACTGGTCTTTCGCCGCTGCAAAGAAAAAGCCCCTAGGCCATTCGATTCCCTCCCTGCCGAAAGCCCGGTTTCCAGATGCGGGTCTCCAGCACCGGCTCAGTCGAAAGGTAAAGTGATCTTGACTGGGATTAGCATCTCCCAGTCAAGACGCAGTTCGAGTAAATGACCAGTGCTGCCTCCGACTACTTACGGTGACGTGCGCGCAGAACCGTAAGCGTGCCCGCAAGTAGCGAGAATCCGCCAATTGCCAGGCTCGGATCAACTTCTGGAGCTTGCTGTGTAGAGTTCCGATGCTTTGGCGGTGGAGAGTTCTGATGGATGGGTGGTTTCTTGCTACCGAACAAAATATCCCACAAGCTTTCGGCATGAGCATAGCTGCTCGTATAGAGTGCCAAGGCAAACACCAAGGATGAATACTTCAAAAGTTTCTTCAATGTTCACGCTCTCTTTCCAATTGTTGATGGCCGGCATCGAAACACTTCGGCATCTGATGACGAGAGGCTTCATCTCGCAAGGGATGCTTTCAGCGCTTCTAAAAATGACGCCCTTATGCCCCGAATCCAGTTCTAGGTCCGCTTCCGACCACTGGTTCCGACCATTCGTGCTGATTGAGTTGCCAGATGAATTGCATCCGGGGGGGACCGAAAAGCTTCGAACATTATGGGGGCAAGCAGGATGAGGCAGGGAAACCTTCCAGCAGGGGTACTGGAAACTACTGGCTCTTGTTCAGCCTCGAATTGATTATGAACAATACTGAGAAATTCGAAATGGCCCGTCCGAGGGAGAAGGGCCAGTAAAAAGTGTCGGAAGCAAGTGAAAATGTCCGCTTTTGAGAACAAATGAAGTGTCCGGTTTCATAAGTTAGTAGCCGTAGAGGCGGTGGGAAAGTGCGAATCCCGCGCAGTGTGCGGGATTTGCAAGTTGAG
>JBAVYX010000305.1:0-38408 GCA_049588475.1 Silvibacterium sp.
GTTAGTCAGAGGCAGCTCCCGACGGATCATGATTATGCGGTTTCGACCCGCGAATATCAGCTTGATCAATCGTCGCCATTACCTGCCTCGGCTGCTGCTGATCCTGTCCTCGTTCGAAAAAAACGACCAGCGCAGCTTGACCGGTCACTACATATCATTTCCGATATGTCGGCATGTAGTGAGCAAACGATGGCTAGCTACATGCGCGTTTTCTCGGGACCTATCCGGCACTCTTTCCTAGAAACGCACTCTACACCGCTTGAGTCACCGAATCGTGCAACGCAATGGAGAGGAATTCGGAGAGCAGCATTTAATCGATGCCTTACAGAAGCGCCGGGCTTTCATTTATCAACTCTACTTCCCCCGTTCGTGAAAAGGGGTCCATCAGTTCGCTAACGACAGCACGACAACATCACCCTCGTTCTGGCCCGATGCAAAGGAGACTTGTCAGCGTCCCGCGGAAGATTCTTTTTTGTCGATACCACAGTCTGGAACGGTTATCGGGTCAGGCAGCGGCTCTCCGCCGAACCTGCCAAACGAGATAAGGCAGAACGGCAAGCGAAACAATCCCGAGCGCATTAACCACCGTGCCCCAAATGTCCGGTCCCAAGCGGAGGCCCAGACTCACGTGCGCAGTTCCGCCCGGAACGAATCGGGTCGCGTGAACTCGAACTGTGCAACCGATGAATGCGACTAGAGCCGACCCGGCAAAAGGCCAAATCGCTTTCAATCTTTGCCGGGCTGCGACCATCACGAGCGCCCACCCTACAAACAGCGGCGCCCCAAAATAGATCATTCTGCCGGTTTGAAAGTAGATATTCTCGATCGCGTAGGTTGGGCGGCCTATGCGGACGCCGAAAGGTGTAATGGCATCCGGCAGAAACATCTTCCATCCCGACCACAAAATGAATAAGGCAACGTAGTAAGCTCCGGCCAGAACCAGCAGCGGAGCAATCCCGAACGTTGCCCACGGCGCTCGGACACTCCACGACTGAAAGTTCTGCTGCCCGATCATCGCCTTCGCAAGATCATCCATCCCGCCCAGCCGAGCCAGCGCCGCCGACTCCGCGTCCGCCCCGCTGCGGCCCGTACTCACTTCCTCCGCAGTTAGGTCGGCCAGATGATCGGACAGCTCGCGCAAATACCGCCGCACGTGGCGCGGCGCGACTCCGGCCCGCAGCAAGCGCTCACAAAGTTCATTGAATGGCTTCGCCATGTTGTCCTCCTGCCAGCATCTTGTGGATGGCCCCTGCCAGATTGGTCCACGTCTCCGACAAATCAGCCAGGCGACGCGACCCTGTGCGCGTTACCGAATAGTAGACGCGGCTGCGGCCATTGACCACTTTGCGCCGCGATTTCAGCGCCCCTTCGCGTTCCAGCCCATGAAGCACCGGATAGACCACGCCTTCGCCGACGGCGACAACGGCATCGGTACGGCTGCGAATCGCCTGGACGATCTCATAGCCATACATCTCCTCATGCGCGAGCAGCCTCAGGATCAGCAGCTCCGGAACCCCATTCATAAAATTTGGATTGGTCGCGCGCTCTGCCATCGATGACCACGATACCTTGTGGTTCAAGGTATGTCAAGCAGCGCATCGAGGGGACGCACGCCAGTCGATAGGACCCGGATCCTGCTGGGGGCCTTCGGCGCTGGGCTGACGTGGTGCGCCGCTGTGCTGGAATGGGGCGTCCCGGACTGCGAATACTTCGCCGCCGGTTATACCGGGATGGGACTGGCGTCCCCGATGGGATTTGAACCCGTGTTATCGCCGTGAAAGACGCAAAATTGATCTCTCGTGGAGTCTCAGCTAGAACATGGAGTTCAACTGGCTGCTTTTCAATGGCAAGCAGGCCCGGCAACGACTCCGCTTACCGCACGGCTTGGAGAGCGGGTGCGGATTCGCTTCGTGAACCTCGGCATGGACCACCATCCCATGCATTTGCACGGGCACACGACCGGCCTGAGAACTATGGTCTGAAGGCGGGATGGAGCGGCTTCATGCAAGGCATGATGACCTTCATTCGCGTGCTGCCGCCGGATCAATACGACGACGTGATACGCCGTTTGAAAAACGCCAATCGTCCTCACGATCCTTACGCAACCATCCTGGAGCGCGCATGAACACACGGAGCACAACCATGAAGTTCGGAGTTCTGTTGCCGTGATGGACCTTTCCGGGCAGTGTTGCAACCTTCAGATGCAGACAGATGATTGCATTCCCTGCAGGTATGTTCAGCCTGCCAAATCGAAGAGATGGTCGATGAACTCGATCTGTCGAGGCAGATCATCGCCTGCACTAATTTGCAGCAGGGTTTGTCAGGATTTCGCCCGCTCTGGCCTTTACAATTGCGCTACTCGATTTGCGAAAGGTAGAGGGGACGCGCTGACACCTCCAGCCGCCGTCTGCTGGGGTGCATATTTGGGCTGGTTGCATTTTGCGGGAACCAGTCTCGGATTTATCGACCACATTGTGGCGCTGGTGATCTTCACCCTCCTGGCCCTGGGAGAAATCGTTAACGATAAGCTGCCGAAGACCCCGGCGCGTACTTCGATCCAAGGGATCATCCCGCGCGTTCTGTTTGTGGCGTGCAGTGCGGCGGCATTGGCAGTAAGCGCGGGCGGGGGCCTGATTGTTGCCGCCATCCTCGGCGTCATCGGCGCTCTTGCCGGGACTTTTGGCGGATACAACGTTCGCCACGCCCTGGTGACAAAGGCAAATTTGCCTGATCTGGGCGTAGCGCTGGTTGAGGATCTCGTCGCAATCGGAGGTGGTCTGCTGATCGTCTCGCGGCTGTAGACCGGTCTCTTATAAGAAGCTAGTAACCTCCAGAGGACCCGAAAAAAGTCCAGCTCTGATTTCTGACCTACCTACTTCTCCGCAATGGGTAGTTCGAGGTGGGAGCCTTCGTAAATGTGCTGTTCGGCGGGTTTGTAGTCGGCGGGCTGGGTCGTCATGATGTTGGGCACGAAGGTCTGCGGGTTGCGATCGTAGAGCGGAAACCAGCTGCTCTGTACCTGTACCATGACGCGGTGGCCTTTGAGGAATACGTGATCCGTGCCGTGAAGGCTGAATTTGTATTCCTCCGCCTGATTGGCGGGGATCGCTTCAGGATGTTCGACACTCTTCCGGTAGCGTCCACGGAAAATCTCGTCGGCGATCATGAGTTGATATCCCGACATTTTTCCGAGAGAAGGATCATCGGGATAGACATCGATCAGTTTGACGATCCAATCGCTATCGGTGCCTGACGTGGAAGCACGAAGGTCGGCGACGATATCGCCGGTGACAGTGAGATCGTGATCAAGGACCGGCGTGGTCCAGGTGGCGACATCTTTGCGTTCACTGTACGGGCGTTGGTTCTCGACAAGCCATGGGCGCCAGCCTGAACCTGTGGGCGCATAGGTGGCTTCGATGGGCCGTTTGCGGTAGGGGATGGGGTTGGCTGGGTCGGAGATATAGGCAGTGAAGGCCTTGTCGCTCGCCGGCTTATCAAAGCTGAGCGTGCCATTCGCGCCAAGATAGAGATCCTGTTCGGAACTATTCCTGGGCGGCCAGTGGCTGTAGCGCACCCATTGATTGGTTCCAGTTTGGAAAGATGCGGTGTCTTCGAGGTTGAAGCCTGGCTGGTCTTTCAAATAGTGGGCGAAGAAGGGCGCTTCAATCTGCTGCCGGAACTGGTCTCCGGTGGCGGCTCCGAAATCGACGGCACCGAGGTGGCGCGTGGTAAGTCCCCACTGACCGTGGTTCCACGGACCCAGAACGAGGAAGACTTTCTGGGCGGCATCATGCGGTTCGAGAGCGGCATATTCGGCCTGCGGTCCCCACATGTCTTCCTGGTCCCACCAGCCCCCTACTTCGAGGGTGGGAACGGCGACCTGCGTGAGGTGCGGCTGCACAGCGCGCGAACGCCAGAACTCGTCATAACTTGGGTGTTCGAGAAAGCTCTGCCAGGTGGGCAGGCTGCCCGTGCCGGATTTCCTCCCGGCTGCGGCGAAGGAGCCGGCATTGAGGAAGTAGGTATAGGCGTCTTCGTTCAACTTCGTGAAGGTAGCCTCCTTGCTGGACTCCATGCCGAGGACATAGTCGTAGCCGTAGGTCTGGCGAAAGGCTCCGTTATGGAAGAAGTCGTCGCCAATCCACACGTCGGTCATCGGCGCCTGTGGCGAGATGGCCTTGACGGCGGGATGTGGATCGATGCCGGCCTCGGCGGCGAGGAATCCGGGATACGAAACGCCGACTACACCGACGTGTGCGTTGTTGTTGGGGATGTTCTTGATGAGCCAGTCAACCGTGTCATAGGTGTCGGTGCTCTCATCGATCTGCGCGGGATCGGCAGACCTGGGATCATGATGGGGGGAGATTGGGCGCATCATGACGAACTGGCCCTGGGATTCGTAGCGGCCGCGGATGTCCTCCATGACGAAGATATAGCCGCTCTGGGCAAGCTCGGTGTAGCGCGCGTTGATGGAGTCGGAGTCGGAGCCGTCAACTCCATAGGGCGTGCGCTGCATGAGGAAGGGCAAAGGCTCGCTGGTGTCCGTCGGGCGCAGGATAATGGCGTGTAGCTTGACCCCGTCGCGCATGGGGATCATGACCTCCTGCCGGCTGTAGGCGCGGAAATGATAGCGGATCGATTGATCAGAGATCCGCTCGAGGAGCGTTTCAGACGAGCCTACTTTTCGCTTTATTCCAGTGACCTTGCCGGCAGCGTCGGTTATGAAGACCAGGTGCTGAGGCGTCTCCTTGACGGCGAAGCTGGTTGTGGATTCGGCGGTGAGCTCTTCAAGGGGCGAGCGAGCTGATTCGATGGCCAGACGGTCGCCTTCGCGGAATACCGAGATGACTATTTCCGGCTCTTCTGCATAGCGATATTGTCCGACGAAGCGGTCGAGGGCAGCGGTATCGGAATGTGATGCGGCAACGTGGGATGGAGTGGCGCTTTGTGCCTTCGCGGCGGGGAGCACCGTAAGCAGGGATGTCAGAACAGCGGCACGGAGGGTGAGGCGGCAATGCATGCGGGGAATATTCTCCTTGAGGAAAAGCTAGTGTATCCGGTTGACATCCGGCAGGGGCGATTGTGAGCGATGTATATGTGATTCGTTGCCGCAGCACGCTTCTTTGGCCACTAACATAGTTACATATTATTCTTGGACGCAGCCGACGCAGTTTTGCATGCAGTGCAAAACTCGCCAGTGATCCCTTTGCCTTCTTCCACGGTAAAGATACGGTCAACTGAAGGCAGTTTCACTTTCTCGACGCTCCCGCTCGGCCAGTGAATCTCGATTTCATCTACCGCAGTTGTGTCACCCAGGCCGAAGTGGACACGCTGGTCGTTTGAAGACATGTAGCTACCGCCGCTGAGCACATCTCCGCGCTGACGAATGCCGTTGGCAGTGAGGTAGACGGCGGAGCCGATGGCATCGCGTGGACTCCTGGGACCGCCGACGAGCTTCAGCTCAATCCAGTGGTGATGGTCTGGACTAACGTTCCGCAGAAGCACGGGAATGCTGTCGAGGGAATTGATCACAACGTCGATCTTGCCGTCGTTGAAGAGGTCGCCGAATGCCGCGCCCCGCCCGGGTGTGACAACAGCGAGGCCAGTGTTCTTAACCGGTGGGACAAGCGTGAACTTTTTGCCTCCAAGGTTGTGATAGAGCAGCGGGCGCTCGGCAAAACTTGTGCCCCAGTCCTGTTTATCGACTTCGGGATAGACATGACCATTGATCATCATGATGTCTTTCCAGCCGTCGTTGTCATAGTCGATAAAACCGATGCCCCAACCAAGGAAGGGGATGGTGTCCTGCGCAACGCCGGCGTGGTAGCTGACGTCGGTAAAGTTGGCGTTGCCGTCGTTGTGATAGAGGACTTTGTAGTCGTCGGAGAAAGTAGTGGTCATCAGGTCGAGGCGCCCTGTGTTTTCGTAGTCGCCGATGGCGAGACCCATCGAGGCGGTCTCCCGGCCGTCCTCGTTCAGCGCAAAACCGGAGGCGTAGCTATCATCTTCAAAGGTGCCGTTGCCCTTGTTGATATAGAGATAATTCGGTGTGGAATCGTCGGCCACGACCAGGTCGACTTTGCCGTCGTTGTTAATGTCGGCGAAGATGCTGGTGAATCCGTAGTAGCGATTTGGGTCGCTGACGCCAGCCTTCTCGCTCACGTCTATAAAGGTGCCATCTCCATTGTTGTGAAAGAGGTGATCGTGTTCGCCTTGAAGGCCACGGGGGCCGCACATCACGCTCACCCCGCGAAAATTGCAAAAACTATAGGCGACGGCTTTGGAGCCGGGGATGGGAGGATTGCTCATATCGTAGTGAATATAGCCGGGTACGAAGAGATCCAGGCGCCCATCGCCGTCGTAGTCTCCGAAGGTCGCGCCCGTTGACCAGTTGCCGAGGGTGATGCCAGCCTTTTCACCGACGTCAGAAAATGTGCCGTCGTGATTGTTATGGTACAGGCGGTTTTTGCCGTAATTGCCGACGAATATATCGGGCCAGCCGTCGTTGTCGTAATCGGCAATGGCTACGCCGAATCCCCAGCGGTCGTTGGTCACGCCGGCCTTCTCGGCAACATTGGTGAAGGTTCCGTCATGGTTATTATGGAAAAGCGCTGCGTGGGGTGGCGTAGCTTTGCCGTTGAGGGCATCGACTGTGGATCCGTTGACTAGATAGATGTCAAGCCAGCCGTCGTTGTCGTAATCGATGAGACCGACGCCGGAACCGTTGGTTTCGATGATGAATTTCTTATCAGGCGTGCCCATGGTGTGATGCCACGTGCCGAGTCCGGACTTCTGTGTGATGTCCTCGAAGACCACCGGGCCGGAGTCGACGAAACCGCCTGCTGTGATTGGGCGGTTCTGGGCGTCATGAATAGCGGCATGCGCGCCAGCGGTCGAGTTTCCACCCCCCATGGATTGGGTGGTGGCTGGCGGGGCCTGGCAAAAGATAGGGAGGGGCAGTGTGAGCGCGAAGAGGCTCACATAAAACAAATGGCCAATATACAAACGGCACACTCCCGGGCGGGGATATTCCGAGAGGACGGCAAAAGGGGTCATGGTTAAAGCTTAAGACATTTCTCCGATTGTTATTGTCCGATAGGCCGAGATATGCCACCGATTACATTGGCCGGATTTGCATTCGGCTTGCAAATCGATTTTTAGGGCTTACGAAGAAATCACTCTGGTCAATGAAATCGGTTCCATATTCCATGAGGAATTCGGTATAACGTTTCCATTGGCTCGCTTCACCAAATACTCTTGCATTTAGGACCGCTTTGAATTGCCTGTGCCCACCTCGCAAGAAAGACGTTTATGAATATTAAGGAAGTTGCGCGGCTCGCCAAGGTTTCGACGGCCACTGTCTCGCGGACTATCAACGGCTCCGACAAGGTCACTGCCGAGACGGCGGAACGCGTGCGTCGTGCCATTGAGACGCTCAAGTTCTACCCCAACACGAACGCCCGCGCGCTGGGCTCGGGTAGAAGCAGTCTTTATGGGCTGATTATCTCGGATATCACCAATCCATTCTTCCCGGAGTTGGTAAAGAGTTTCGAAGATGTGGCCGTTCAGTTCGGGCAGGAAGTGCTGATTGCCAACACGAACTACGATCCGCATCGAATGGAAGTATGCGTAACCCGCATGCTGCAGCGCAAGGTGGATGGCGTGGCCATCATGACGTCCGAGATGGATGAGCACCTGATCGAGGAAATGAGCCGCCGCCGCATTCCGCTTGTCTTTCTCGACACGGGTACTCCGCAGAAAGGTATTAGCAATATCGCGATCGATTATGCCAGGGGCATCGATGCCGCCGTCGCTCATCTCTCCATGCTCGGTCACACGACGATTGGCTTCATCAGCGGTCCGATGAGCCTGACCTCCGCACGCGTACGCCGCCGCGCATTCACTAACAGTATGAAGCGCAAGGGCCTGAAGCTCGACCGTAACCTGATTGAGGAAGGCAACCATCGCATGGACGGCGGCCACGAAGCGATGGCGCGATTGCTGGACAAGGAGCTACGACCGACTGCTGTAATGACCTCGAACGATATGACTGCAATTGGCGCAATGGGAGCTATCTTTGAGCGAGGGCTTAAAGTCCCGCAGGACATATCGCTGATCGGGTTCGATGACATCGAACTGAGCGCGTTTACTCAGCCGGGGCTGACGACTGTGCGCCTATCGCGCCAGGAAATCGCCAAAGTTGCTTTTCGCGCGCTCTACGATGCGACGCAGAACGCGTCCGCCAAGGGGGCAGAGTTCACAATCGAGCCGACGCTCATCGAGCGCAAGTCCACTGGGCCGGTTGCGGTCTAACGCATGGCGAAACATCGGGCGTAGTGTTGTCCACCAAGCGGCATTCTCATTCAATGCGCTGATGGCGATAGCCCGCATCGGTCAGCATCTGTCCTATTTCGGCGATGTGGGCATCTCCGCGAGTTTCGAGCGTGACATCGATCACGGTGTCTCCCAGGTTTACCCCATAGTGAGCTCGGTCGTGCGCCGTTTGGACAATGTTGGCGCGGGCATCGGCGATGATGCGCGTCAAGGAATGCAGTGCGCCGGGGCGGTCGGTGAGGTGAATGCGCAAGCGTGTGCGGCGGCCGTCTTTCACCAGGCCGCGCTCAATGATTCTGGCTAGCAGGCTGACATCAATATTGCCTCCGCAGACGAGAACGGCGGTGCGCTGGCCGTTCAGCGAGGTCTTGTGCTGGAGGAGAGACGCGAGAGCCACGGCGCCTGCGCCTTCAGCCAGCGTCTTTTCGCGTTCAAGGAGGACGAGGATCGCGTTCGCGATTTCCTCCTCGTCGACGGTTACCAGCTCGTCCACATAACGCTGGATAAGGGGCAGTGTGCGTTCGCCTGCGCGGCGCACGGCAATGCCGTCGGCAATAGTTGCTTCGGCTGGTACAGTGACGGGCTCGCCGGCCTCTCGAGCGCGCAGCATGGAGGGCAGGCGCTCGGTTTGTACGCCAATAACGCGGACTTGAGGGTTCGTTTCCTTAACGGCGCAGGCTACGCCGCCGATAAGTCCGCCGCCACCGACAGGAACGACGATTGCATCGAGGCCCGGAATCTGGTCGAGCAACTCCAGACCGATGGTCCCCTGACCTGCGATCACTGCATCGTCGTCGAAGGGATGGAGAAAGGTCACGCCGTCTTCTTTGCTCAAGCGCATGGCTTCGACGCAGGCTTCGTCGTAATTTGCGCCGTGCAGAATAACCTCGGCGCCGAAATTCGTCGTCGAAGAGACTTTGACCAGCGGAGTCATGAGCGGCATGACGATACGCGCTCGCATGCTGCGCTGGGTGGCGTGATAGGCCACGGCCTGGGCGTGGTTTCCAGCACTCGCGGCAATGACGCCGCGCTGTTTTTCATCCTCAGTAAGGGTGAGGATCTTGTTCAGCGCTCCGCGCTCCTTAAAGGCACCGGTGCGCTGCAGATTGTCGAGTTTGAGAAATACCTGCTGCCCGGTCATCTGCGAGAGTTCGTCGGAGTGCGGGGCTGGCGTGCAATAGATGAAGTCGCGGATACGTCGGTGTGCTGCTTGAACGTCCTGAAGGGTCACGCCCATTGAAATTCTTCTCCTGAATTGAAAAGCCACCAGCCGCTGGAAGCGGGTGGTGGCCTGATTGCTTGATTTGTTCGTCAGCCGCCCGCTCCTATGGAGGAGGAATAACAATGGACTCAATAATTCGGCCGACAACGCTGGAAGGCATTTTTTGGAAAGGGCCGAAGCTGGTCATTCCGGGCTGCATGCGAATATCGTAATGAAAACAGAGTAGCCGTGCTAAGTCAAACAACACGAACGCCACTGGCGAAGACCATTGCAGCCTGATGATCTCCAAAGAAGTATGGCAGTTCGCGATAGTCTTCGGCATCATGAATAGCGAAGTCGGCGAATTTGCCTGGTTCGAGCGAGCCGATTTCGTCGCCACGGTTCAAACTGTATGCGGCATTAAGGGTCGCCGCGGTCAAGGCTTCAGCTGGAGTCATCTTCATTTGCATGCAGGCAAGCGACATGATCATACGCATGGAGGTTGTCGGCGAGGAGCCCGGGTTGAAGTCGGTGGCAAGCACGACTGCCAGTCCGGCTTCGATCATTGTCCGCGCCGCCGGATATTTCTGCGAGCCGATGGCGTAGACAGAGCCGGGCAGGAGAACAGGCTGAACGCCGGCTTGCTTGAGCGCGGCAATCGTTTGGGGCGGCGTCTGTTCGAGGTGATCACAGGTTTTCGCGCCCAGCTCCGCCGCCAGGTCACTTGCTCCAAAGGATGTGAACTGATCCGCGTGCATGCGAAGACCCAGGTTGTGCTGCTTCGCGGCAGTGAAGACACGGCGCGCCTGATTGAGGTTGAAGACCTTTGCCTCGCAGAAAATATCGCAGAACTCGGCAAGCTTCTCAGCTGCTACTCGGGGAAGCATTTCTTCGACCACTAGTTGCGCGTAGTCATCTGCGCGGCCGGAGTATTCTTCGGGGATTTCATGCGCACCAAGAAATGTGGGCACTGTGCCCAGCGGTGTTGCCTGACCGATGTGCCGAATGACGCGGAGAATCTTCAGCTCATCTTCGACCGTGAGTCCGTAGCCGGACTTCGCTTCGATCGTTGTGGTTCCACCTTGAAGGAACCACTGCGCATGGCGCGATGCGGTTGCAAACAGCTGGTCTTCTGTTGCAGCGCGCGTCTTGCGGACGGTCGAGCGGATGCCCCCGCCCTGAGCGGAAATCTCCTGGTAGCTGATACCGGCACATCGCTTCTCGAACTCGTCGGCGCGATTGCCAGCAAAGACCAGGTGAGTATGGGCGTCGACGAAGCCCGGCGCTACCAGACGTCCGCCCGCGTCGATTACCTGGGCGTCGCGAGCGTGATGCTCCATCTTCGGCTCCGTCCCTACGGTGACGATGCGGCCGTCACGAATAAGAATCGCGCCATTCTCAATAGCGGCGAGCTCGCGTAACTCCGCACCGACGCGAGGGCGTGCTGGCCCGGCGAGAGTTACAAGCTGCGACATGTTGACGATGAGCAGCTTGCTCAAGCGTTCTTCTCCCGCATGGGCACTCGGACGCCGGCGCTTTCCGCGAACTCGATGGCGTGTTCGTATCCGGCATCTACATGGCGGAGCACCCCCATGCCCGGATCGGTGGTCAGCACGCGTTCCAGTCGCTGGGCCGCGAGATCGGAGCCGTCGGCAACGACGACCATGCCGGCGTGATGCGAGTAACCGATACCGACGCCGCCGCCGTTATGAATGCTGACCCACGATGCGCCTGCTGCTGTATTTACCAGTGCATTCAGCAGCGGCCAGTCGGCGACAGCATCCGATCCATCCAGCATGGCTTCGGTTTCGCGATAGGGCGAGGCAACCGAGCCAGCGTCGAGATGATCACGTCCGATAACGATGGGCGCGGAGATTTCTCCCGAGCGAACGAGCTCATTCATCGCCACTCCGAATTTTGCGCGTTGGCCATATCCGAGCCAGCAGATGCGCGCGGGCAGGCCCTGGAAATGAATGCGCTTCTGCGCGAGTTCGATCCAGCGGCGCAGGCTGGCGTCTTCAGGGAAGAGCTCAAGTATCAGCTTGTCTGTGTGGTAAATGTCATCGGGATTGCCGGAGAGCGCGACCCAGCGAAACGGCCCCTTGCCTTCGCAAAAGAGCGGGCGGATGTACTCGGGCACAAAGCCCGGAATGGCGAATGCGTCTTCGACGCCGGCGAGTTTGGCCTGTGTTCGCAGGTTGTTGCCGTAGTCGAAGGTGACAGCGCCTCGTCGCTTCAACTCGAGCATTGCCTCAATGTGCTTGCCCATGGTGTCCATGGAACGCCGCGTGTACTCGTCGGGGTTACTTTCGCGCAGCCGCAGCGCTGCTTCGAAGCTCATGCCGTTCGGCACGTAGCCATTCAGGGGGTCATGCGCGCTGGTCTGGTCGGTGAGTATGTCGGGCACAATGCCACGCTGGATCAATTCCGGCAACACATCGGCAATATTTGCGACCAATCCCACGGAGATTGCATTTTTGTCGTGTTGCGCCTCAATAAGAATGGCAAGAGCTTCGTCGACACTCCATGCTATGTGGTCGCAGTAGCCGCTCTTGAGGCGCTTTTGAATGCGCTCGGCGTCGACGTCGACACCGAGAAAGAGCGCGCCATTCATGGTCGCGGCGAGGGGTTGGGCGCCACCCATTCCGCCCATTCCGCCGGAGACGACTAGCTTGCCTTCAAGGCTTCCGCCGAAATGCTGACGGCCGGCCTCGGCAAAGGTCTCGTAGGTTCCTTGCACGATGCCCTGGCTGCCAATGTAGATCCACGACCCGGCGGTCATCTGCCCGTACATCATCAGGCCTTTGCGTTCGAGTTCGTTGAAGTGTTCCCAGTTGGACCAGCGGCCCACGAGATTGGAATTCGCGAGCAGGACACGCGGTGCAGCCTCGTGCGTGCGCAACACACCTACCGGCTTGCCCGACTGGATGAGCAGAGTTTCATCATTGCCGAGCGTTTTGAGGGTGCGCACGATGGCCTCCAAGGCTTCCCAGTTGCGCGCGGCTTTGCCGGTTCCACCGTAGACGACCAGGTCTCCAGGACGCTCGGCCACATCTGGATCAAGATTATTCATCAACATGCGGAGCGCGGCTTCCTGCTGCCATCCGCGGGTGTTCAACTGCGTGCCTCGGGGCGCGCGAATTTCTCGTTGGGCCAGAATCTCGGATGTGGCGGTCTCAGGCATGGTCTTGTCCTCTCCAGCGATCAAATCTTCCTTCACGAATCTGCTGCGCGAGCTGGGCGATTTCGCCAGACAGCACACGGTCTTCCTTGAGTTGCGCGACGGTCTCCCGAACTGCGGCAGCGGCGCTTTCTACCTGACGCGCTGGCCTGAGCGGCAGCCGATATTCGAGGCCTTGCGCTGCGCAGATCAGCTCCATCGCCAGCACGTGCTCGGCGTTCGACACTACCTGCCGCAATTTGAGCGCCCCAGTCATTCCCATGGAGACATGATCCTCTTTTCCGCCAGATGTGGGAACGCTGTCGACACTGGAGGGATGGGAGAGGACTTTGGCTTCGTTCAAGAGCGCGGCGGCGGCAACGTGCACGATCATCAATCCGGAAGATAAACCGGCGGCGGGCGAAAGGAATGCCGGAAGCCCCTCGTTGATGTCCGGATTGATTAACCGGTCGATGCGACGTTCGCTGATGCTCATCAGATCGGTGAGCGCAATCGCTGCGTAATCGAGTGCCAGGGCCAGCGGCGCTCCGTGAAAATTACCACCTGAGAGGATTTCGCCTCCGTTCTCATCGCCACTCTCGACAAAAATGAGGGGATTGTCTGTTGCCGATCCCGTCTCGATCTCAATGACCTCGCGTACGTGCGTCAACGCGCCGCGCGCTGCGCCGTGCACCTGGGGGATGCAGCGCAGACAATAGGCGTCCTGTACACGAGGATCGTGATGCCGATGCGACTCGCGTATCTCACTGTCCGCGAGAAGCTCGCGGAGATGCATTGCGGCCGCGAGCTGTCCTGCGTGAGGACGGGCCTCGTGAATGCGCGCGTCAAAGGCTGCCGGAGTGCCCATGAGAGCTTCGAGCGACATCCCTCCAGCGAGATCGAACAATTCGACGACACGAAGCGCGCGTTCGATCGCAAGGCCGCCCACGCCCGCCATCGCCTGTGTGCCATTCAGAAGGGCCAGGCCTTCCTTGGCTGCGAGCGTCAACGGCGTCAGGCCTGCGCGCTCGAACGCTATGGCCGCTGTAGTACGCTCGCCCGCGAAGAAGACATCTCCTTCACCGATCAATGCCAGTGCCAGGTGTGCCAGTGGAGCGAGGTCGCCGCTGGCTCCCACTGACCCGCGGGCGGGAATGATGGGATGAACGTGGTGATTCAGCATTGCCACGAGCGTCTCAGCCATTACAGGTCGCACGCCACTGAGGCCTTTGGCCAGTACATTGGCGCGCAGCAGAAGCATAGCGCGCACCTCATCTTCAGGCAGCGGATCGCCGATGCCGCAGGCGTGGCTGCGAACCAGGTTGCGTTGCAATGCTTCCAGTTGATCGGGGCCGATACGCACGTCACTGAGCTTGCCGAAGCCGGTGTTGATGCCATAGGCCGTCTCTCCGCGCGCTACTACGCCTTCAACGATGGCGCGGGAGGCTTCCATGCGCGGATATGCTTCCCCAGCGATAGCGACGGAGCGGCCATGCACGGCGACTGAAGCGATTTGATTCAGTGAGAGCGAGCGGCCATCGAGTTCCAGAGCTTCTTCCATTTGGATGATGCTAAGGACATGGCGGAAGACTGTACATGCACAATCCACGGAAGATATGCCAGAATTTATAGTAAGCAAGTCCTATCGGGTGATGTCTTGATGGAAACAACGGAAAGTCTCGATGATTTCGCTCGAAACCTTCTCGTAGAGTTGTCCCGCGATGCGCGGGCTTCCTACGCGGAATTGGGACGGCGCGTCGGGCTTTCGCCTACGGCTGTGGCCGAACGCATGCGGCGGATGGAGGAGAGCGGGATCATCAAGGGCTATACAGTCGATATCGATCGGTCTGCGTTGGGGCTGCCCATTCTGGCCGTCATTCGGATGACCTGCGATGGAACGCACTATCATCCCTTTGTGAAATTTGTGAAGACGCTGGCTGAGGTGCGCATTTGCCACCACGTGACCGGTGGCGATGCGTTTTTTCTTGAAACCGCAACTCGCTCTCTTGAGGACCTGGAACGGTTGATCGAACGGCTGCTGCCTTATGGTATCCCTACGACGAGTCTGGTTTTCTCGTCGCCTGTGGCACAGAGATCGCCGGATCTTTCGCTGATAAGAGGTGGAAAACAAAACGGGCGACCCGGAGGCGGCCCGCGTTAATCGGACTGGTTACAGCTCCGACGGCTGGATGATTCTCGATCCCTTGAGGCCATAGTACGCAATGAAGAGGTAGCAGAGCACCGGCAGGATGAAGGCATGGTGGATACCGACGTGATCGGCAAGCACGCCCTGGATCTCAGGGATGAAGGCACCGCCCACGATGGCGGTGACCAGCAAGCCAGAGGCCTCGCCGGTGAGCGGTCCCATCTCCGCGATACCCAGCGTGAAGATGGTGGGAAACATGATGGAGTTGAAGAGGCCGACCAGCAGAATGCTCCAAACGGCGACGTGGCCGAAGGCAAGCATCGATATCAGGACCAGTCCTGCGGCTACAACAGCGCAGAGGGCCAGCACCTTACCCGGACTAACTTTCTGCAATACAGCAGAACCGATAAACCTGCCGACCATGAGTCCGCCCCAATAGAGAGGAACATAATTGGCGGCAACGGGCGCAGACATCCCCGCTATATCCGGCTGATTGAAGTAATTGATGAGAAAGCTGCCGATGGAGACTTCAGCGCCGACATAAACGAAGATTCCAACCGCGCCGAGGAGTACGTGCCGGTAACGCCAGATGCTGTGCCCCTTTTCTCCAGCCTTGGTCGGGCGATAGTCTTTGGTTACGTCGAGGCGCGGAAACTTGTAGAGCGCGATTGCGAGACCCATGACGGCAAGAGCCAGAGCGATCGCCAGGTATGGAATCTTCACAGCTGCGGCTTGTTGAATCCGGTAAGCGTGTAGCCCGGCCGGTGAAAGACTCTCGGCATTTTCAAAGGTCTTGGCAGCCTGGCGCAGGATGAGCCAGCCGCCCAACGGCGGGCCGATCACCGTTCCCAACGAATTAAAGGCTTGCGTTAGATTCAATCGGCTGGCAGCAGTTTGCGGAGATCCCAGGACGGACACATAAGGATTTGCCGCAACCTGCAACGTGGTAATGCCCGCGGCCAGTACGATCAACGCCGTTAGAAACAGCGGGAACGAAGGCGCCATCGCCGCCGGAATGAATAACAGCGCACCCAGCCCCATCGCGAACAAACCCATCACCATCGTGCGCTGGTAGCCGATCCACTCCACCACCTTACCTGACGGAACGCCGAAGGCAGCGTATGCGGAGAAGAATGCGAACTGAACCAGCAACGCCTGGGCATAGTTCAGGTCAAAGACCGCTTTCAGGTGGGGGATCAGAATGTCATTGAGCGAGGTCAGAAATCCCCATGTGAAAAACAAGGTGGTGACCATCGCGAAGGCGCTTCTGTAGCTGTTGCCGCCGCCGGACGCCGCGGCGATCTTTGTGGAACTACTGACGTTGGTAATTGCCATTGCTTTTAGCTTTCCCTCGAATTCCTGACATCTAATGCGGCAGGCCGCCAGAATTTTAAGCCGACTGCGGGGGAAGAAAACTGCCTTGGGAGATCATACCTGCTGAACCGTTTTTGGCTCGATAGAGTTCTGAAATTAAAGACCTGGCGCATCATCGGTTAACATCAAACTGGACTGTTTGCAACACAAATCCTTCGACGTATGTTGCACGATTCATGAAACTTTCGCGCTCGGGCTTCGTCTGTGAATGTAAGCCTGCCTGCCCCCATCGCGCCGGGCGAGCTGACGGGAAATTTGATGGGATTCGTAAGAATGACAGTTGCATTCAGACTTGTCTGTGGTTTTGCGCTTGCGAGTGCGGCACCCCTGCTCGCTGTGTCGGCCACTCCTACATACGCTCAGACTTCGGGTACATCGAGCGCTCAGCCAACCAGAATTGTGGGCACGGTCACTGCTATCGACGGAAAATCTCTCACCATAAAACCTGACGCGGGCGCTATAACGGCAGTCAATGTCAGTGATACCGCGCGCGTGCTGCGAACTGCACCAGGGGCAAAGACCCTTGCCGGTGCAACCCCCATTCAATTCAGCGATCTTTCTGTCGGCGATCGTGTACTGGCGGTTGTTGCGCCGGGGGCTAATGGCCCGACACCGACTGCTACGACCGTAATCGTGATGAAAGAAGCAGATATCGCCCAGCGGCAGCAGGCAGAACAGATCGATTGGCAGCGGCGGGGTACAGGCGGCCTGGTAAAAGCTGTCGATGCTTCGGTGGGAACGGTCATGGTCACGGCGGCTACAAAAACGCTGGTCGTCCACGCAACACCGAAGACAACTATCCTCCGCTATGATCCGTCCTCCATCAGGTTTTCCGACGCCAAACCGTCGTCGCTCGATCAGATCCACCCCGGCGACCAGCTTCGTGCGCGGGGAGATCGGAGCGCCGATGGCGGTGAGCTGACGGCGGACGAAATCGTCACCGGCTCATTCCGCAACATTGCAGGGACGGTCGTTTCCGTTAACGCGACGGCGAACACGGTCACGGTGACCGACCTGGTAACGAAAAAACCAGTGGTAATTAACGTGACTACCGACTCGCAAATGCACAAACTACCGCCTATGATGGCGCAGGGTCTGGCGGCACGGATGAAGAATCCGAGCGGTAGCGCAGGCGCGGTCTCGAGCGCAGGGGGAGATTCCAGCACAAGTAGGAGTACTGCCCCGAGCGCCGCACAACCGCAAGGCGCTGGCTGGAGGCAGGGCGCGGGTGGCGGGGGCCAACGAAGCGGTGATCTTTCGCAGATGCTGCAACGTACCCCCGCAGTGCAGTTATCCGATCTTCATAAAGGCGACGCTGTCATGATCGTCGCGACACAGGGAACACCTGAAGCCGCAACCGCGGTGACCCTTCTTGCTGGCGTAGAGCCCATCCTCACCGCATCTCCATCCGCGAGCCAGAGCCTGTTTTCTGCCTCGTGGCTTGGTGGCGGGGGCGGGGCTGACGCGGCTGCGGGTACACCCTGAACCGTCACCCTATACCGCTAACCCTGTTGTCTGGAGCCTTGTGAATTTGAAATTCATACTTCGCTATTTTTGTCTCTTGCTGATGTTGCCGTTATGCATTTCTGGCTCTCTTGTGCATGCGCAGGCCAACACCGGTGTCATTCGCGGCACAGTCAGCGATCCCACCGGAGCCGTGATTCCAGGCGCGACAATAAATATCACTACGCCCGACGGGCATACGCTAGCGTCGGCGGTTTCCAATGCGAGTGGCGCTTATCAGACCCGTAATCTTGCGCCTGGGACCTACATTGTGATCGTCACCGCGCAGGGCTTTGCACCTTCGACTTCAAAGGCTGTTACGCTCGCTGCCGGCCAGAGCAAGCAGTTCGACGTTAAGCTTGAAATTCAGGTGGAGAAGCAACAGGTAGTGGTGAACGAGGACACGCCGACAGTGAGCGTGGATCCTTCGAACAACGCCAACAGCCTGGTCATCAAGGGTAAAGACCTTGATGCGCTCTCGGACGATCCAGATGAGTTGCAGAATGAGTTGAATGCCCTCGCCGGTCCGGCGGCGGGACCGAACGGCGGCCAAATTTACATTGATGGATTCACCGGTGGCCAGCTCCCGCCGAAATCCGCCATTCGTGAGATCCGCGTCAACCAGAATCCTTTCTCGGCCCAGTACGACAAGCTTGGGTATGGCCGAATTGAGATCCTGACCAAGCCGGGAACAGATAAATTTCATGGCCAGGTATTCGCGCAAGGCAATGCTTCGCAGTTCAACACCGGCAGCCCCTTCGCTACGAATATTCCTGACTATCACAGCTACCAGTTCAATGGCACGTTGAATGGTCCCATCAATAAGAACGCTTCGTTCTTTGTGAGCGCCGAGCGCCGCAATACGCAGGATGCCGCCGTTGTGAGCGCGTTTCGCCTGGTGGGTGAGATTAACGGCGATTTCGCGAACGGCATCTTCAACGTTCCTTCAGACTACGATACTGCTCCCTTCAGCGACTCGCTGGTAACGCCGCGTACCCGGACCAACGTAAGCCCTCGCGTCGATTTACAACTGGGTGCGAAGAATACACTGAGCGTCCGCTATCAGTATTACGGCAACACCAATCAGAACCAGGGTGTAGGCCAATTCTCTTTGAACTCGCAGGCTTACAACTCGTCTGCGACTGAAAGCACCGTCCAGATAAGCGACACCCAGATCATCAGCGACAGAATTATTAACGAAACCCACTTCCAGTTCCTGCGCGATTTTTCAACTCAGACTCCGGTGAGCATCATGCCCCAGGTTCAGGTGTCTGGTAACCAGACATTTGGCGGCAATAGCGAGCAGACGATCAGCGACCACTCTCTGCACTATGAGTTGCAGAACCTTACAGAAATAGCGCTGAAAGCACATGCCATCAATTTTGGCGGACGCCTCCGCGTCAATCGCGACGCCAACACCGCCAACTCCAGCTTCAATGGCATCTTCACCTTTGGCGGCCACCAGTGCGCCGCTGGCAGCACGGGCTGTGTAGCCACAGATCCTGCGACGGCCTATGGCAACACTATTCGAGGCCAGGGGACGGGCCAGACGTTCGAGCAGATTCAAGCCGCCGGCGGTGGCCCCAGCCAGTTGAATCTGACTTTCGGCAAACCCAGCACCACCGTGACTCTTACCGATGTAGGTCTTTATTACCAGGATGATTGGAAGGTTCGCCAGAATTTCACTCTCAGTTATGGCGTGCGCTGGGAGTCGCAGAGTGGTATCGACAACAAGAATAACTGGGCTCCACGCTTAAGCTTTGCTTATGCCATAGGCGGCGGCAACAAGCCCCCCAAGACTGTGATTCGCGGGGGTTATGGCTTCTTCTACGACCGCTTTCCCATTGCGGAAATACTACAGGCTGCGCGCCTGAACGCGAGCGCGGATTCGCCACAGCAGGCAACTGTCATTCAGGCTCCTACCTGCTATCTGCCCAATGGGATCACACCTGGCGATCTCGCAGGCTGCTCGCAGGCTGGTAGCACAAGCAGCAAAGCGGCGGTGTATGAGATAGCTCCAAACCTGCATGCTTCGATCACCGAGCAGGCTGCGGTCGGTGTCGAGCGTCAGTTAAGCAAAGGGTCCACAGTTTCATTCACCTATCTCAACTCGCTGGGACGGCATCAGTTCATTACGCGCAATGCGAATGCTCCCTACTCGCCTACCTATGACCCGACAGGACCAAATATCTATCAATACTACTCAGGATCTGTCTTTAACCAGAATCAGCTCATCTCCAACTTCAACGCACGTTTCGGCAGGAATCTATCTCTGTTTGGCTTTTATACCTTGAGTTTTGCCAACAGCGATACCGGGGGCATCAACAGCAATCCCTCTAACTCGCAAAATCTCAAGCTGGACTACGGCAGAGCGGCGTTTGATGTCCGCAACCAGATGTTCCTGGTCGGTAGCTGGACGACGCGGTGGGGACTCCGCTTTAGCCCCTTTGTCGTTGCCGCTTCCGGCAAACCCTTCAACATCACGGTAGGCCAGGATCTCAATGGTGACTCCTTCTTTAACGACCGCCCATCCTTCGCGCAGCCGGGCGACACCGACACCATCACGACCACTTACGGCACATTTAACGTTAATCCCACAGCCGGCGAAACGCCGATCCCCATTAACTACGGCCACGGTACCCCGCTATTTACCTTCAACCTCCGCGCCAGCAAGACGATTCCCTTTGGCCCCAAAGTCGAGCGCGGGGGCGCCAGCCAGGGCGGCTTCTTCGGTGGTCCCGGCGGCGGTGGCGGCGGACGTGGCGGCGGTGGTGGTGGCGGTCTTGGTCCGCGCGGTCTGAGCGGCGGTGGTGGTGGGCCAGGAGGTCCAGGAGGACCGAGCACCGGGGTAAACCGGAAATACAATCTCACCTTCAGCGCACAGGCATTAAACCTGTTCAACGACATCAACCTTGCGCCTCGAAATGGCACGCTTGGCTCGCCCTCGTTTGGCACATCAAACGCGCTGGCTGGCCAAATTTATTCCTCGGGCGCCGCCAGCCGCCGTATCTTCCTGCAAGCGGTCTTCACCTTCTAAGCTGGCGGTCCATTGTACGAGGGTAGAGATAAGAAAGCGGGACTCCAAGTCCCGCCTTCAAGTCCCGCCTTTACGATCCACTTGACTGTGGCCCCGGTGGCACCTATTCTAAGCTCAGTGTATCTTCACTCCATTCCGGCTTGCTGCTGTCATGTGTGTTGTTCCATGCTGAGCCGGACTTGCGAGTAACCGAACCAACTACACGCACAGAGTCTGCTCAGCCCACCGCATCCGGTGGGTTTTTTATTTATCCGAAAAAAAGAGAGATCATGACCGCGACCGCCACTCCCGCAGCTAAAGAAACGAAGGCCCAGCGCATCGAGCGCCTCAAGCGCGAGAAGAATCCCTGGGAAGTCTTCGACGAGGTCCGCGCTTTCGCCCGCGAAGGCCGATCGAGCGTCGTGCCAGAGTGGGCCAGCGCTTACTTCAAATGGTGGGGCATCTACACCCAGGGGGATGGAGTGGGTGCGGTGGGCGGCAAGGGTGGCGAGGGCCTGGCGACCGACTACTTCATGATGCGCATCGGGATGCCCAATGGCATGCTGACCGCGGGGCAGCTCCGCGTGATCGCCGATATTAGTAAAACGCACGCGCGCAACCTGGCCGACATCACTACCCGCCAGAACATACAGCTTCACTGGCTGACGATCGAGTCCATTCCGGAAGTCGTCGACGCCCTTGACCGCATCGGACTCTCGCCCAAAGGAGCCTGCGGCGATGTTGTCCGCAATGTTACCGGCTGCCCACTTGCCGGCATTGCGCACGACGAGATCATCGATGCCTCGCCGCTTGCCCGTGAACTGGGACACACGCTGGTCGCCAATCCTGAGTTCTACAATTTGCCGCGCAAATTCAAGATTTGCGCCACCGGCTGTCCCGTCTGGTGCAGCTACCCGGAGATCAACGACGTTGCCTTCACCGCAGTGCGGCGAGGGGATGAAATTGGCTATACCGTCCGGGTTGGCGGCGGACTCTCGAATGAGCCGCATCTCGCCGTCAAGCTGGATGCATTCATTCGGCCCGATCAGGCGGTCGAGGTTGCCCATGCTATCACGCAGATCTTCCGCGATCAGCAGGGCCTGCGCGAAAGCCGTGATCGTGCACGCTTGAAGTATCTCTTCATGAAGGAGAACTGGACTGCCGGAGGTTTCCTCGCTGAACTCGAACGCCGGCTGGGATACAGCTTCGATCCCGGCGCGCCTGAGGTCCTTCCCAACGATATCCTTCGCGACCACGTCGGCATTCACCGGCAGAAGCAGCCGGGCTTGAGCTATGTAGGAGCCTCTGTTCTGCGCGGACGCCTTTCTGGAGACCAGTTGGCCGCCGCTGCGGAACTCGCTGAACACTTCGGCGATGGGCAGCTCCGCACCACCATCATGCAGAATCTGCTGTTCATCAACATCCCCAACGAAAAGGCCGAGGCACTGGCGGGCGAGCTCGAACAGAGCGGGTTGCACGTTGAAGGCTCCGCCTTTTGGCGCGGCGCGATCGCCTGCACCGGCACGGAATTCTGCAAACTCGCCATCAGCGAAACTAAGAGCTTTACCCGCTGGCTTGTCGAGGAGCTGGAAGGCCGTCTGCCCGGCTTCGACCAGCAGTTGAAACTGCACGTGACCGGCTGCCCCAACAGCTGCGGCCAGCACTGGGTCGCCGATATCGGTCTGGAAGGCAAAAAAATCAAACACGAAGGCAGGATGGTCGACGCATTCTATTTCTGTGTAGGCGGGGCCGTCGGCAAGCACGCTGCTATCGCCCGGCCCGTCGGCTATAGGGTTCCAGCCACGGAGGTCCCCGCAGCCCTCGAACGGCTGTTGAGCCGCTATCTCGAAGAGCGTATTCCAGGCGAGAACCTTCGTTCCTACTTTTCTCGTCACGACACGGAAGAAATCCGTGCCCGGCTGGCTGGGGAATCGCTCACAGCCGTCGACCGCGATGTGCCCGCCATGGCCATTGATGGCGATTAGAGAAAACCATATGAGCCTCTTCCCTATTTTCGTGAAACTCGCCCAGCGACGGTGCCTTCTTGTCGGTGCCGGGGAGATTGCTCTCCAGAAGATTCCGTCGCTCCTCGCAGCGGAGGCTCATTTGCGTGTGATTGCACCGCGCGTGCGTCCGGAGATTGCCGCGCTTGCTGCGGAAGGCCGCCTCGAACTTATCAAACGTGAATTCGTAGACTCCGACCTCGATGAAATCTTTCTCGTCGTCGCAGCCACCGACAATCCAGCAGTCAATGCGGCTGTTCATCATGGCGCCGTCGAGCACAATATCCTCTGCAATTCGGTCGATGATCCCCCGCATTGCGATTTCTATTTTGGCTCCATCGTCAGCCGTGGCGATTTGCAGATCGCCATCTCGACTGCCGGGGAAAGCCCGGCCTTGGCGCAACGGCTCCGCCGCGAGATTGATGAGCAGCTTCCCATCGATCTTGGTCCCTGGTTGCACGATCTCGGCGAACTTCGCCGCGAAGTGCTCGCCGCTTATCCGGCTGGCGAAGAGCGCAAACTCCTGCTGCACACGCTCGCCCAGCGCGATGTTTGCGAATCCCGAGAGTGTCCCGCGCGCAAGCTCGTTCGTCTCGACCAAAAGGCGGTGAGCGTATGACTTTACCCGGTAGGGTGTATCTGGTTGGCTCCGGTCCCGGCGACCCCGATCTGCTCACGGTCAAGGCCGTGCGTCTCCTGGCGACTGCCGAGATCATTCTTCACGACGATCTGGTGACGCCCGCTGTTCTCGCGCTCGCCAACCCTCGTGGGCTCGCCGTGAATGTCGGGAAACGCTGCGGGGCAAAGAAGATTACGCAGGCAGAAATCAATCGGCTCATGATCGAGAAGGCATCGCAGGGGTTTTCGGTTGTACGCCTCAAGAGCGGCGATCCGCTCGTATTTGGCCGCGCTGCCGAAGAGATAGATGCTCTCCGCGAGGCCGGAATTCCATTCGAAATAGTGCCTGGCATCACCGCTGCCTTTGCATCCGCCGCGTCGCTCCAGTGCTCGCTCACCGACCGGCGTGCTTCTTCGAGCGTCATCTTCAGCTCCGGCCACCATGCGACCGGCGGGCCGCCAGAAATTCCTGAGCCGACGCGCATCGTCTACATGCCCGGCCGTGACTTTTCCGCGCTCGCTGCCGAATGGGCTGCCGCCGGGCTGCCAACCAACTTCCCGTGTATCGCTGTTTCGCGCGCCGCACAGCCGGACCAGCAGATTACGGTGACGACCCTTGGTGCTCTGGGATCCTTCGACCCCGGTCCTGCGCCGGTTCTGCTGTTGGCCGGGTGGGTTTTCCGCGACATTCGCGTCGACACGCCGGAGTTTCAGCCGTTCATCGAGAGCATTCTCGAATCCGGGCAGCCGCTCGAAACCTAGCCTGCGAGCGCTCAGCTCACATGCAACAGGCTATAGAGCAGCACTGCGAGGACGATCAGGCTGACCCAGAAATAGAGCCGGTCGCGCTCGAGCAGAAAACCGACCGCGGCTAGAATCACGCGGGCAATGGGTGTAGCGATCAGCAGCAGAAGCCCGAGTTGGATGATGCTTTGGGCGTCACCGTGCATCGCGCTGCTTACGATCCCCACGGGCGACCGCAATGCTTCGGCGACTCCGGTGAAGTGGCTGTAATCGGGACGGGGGCCGGTGGCCTGGTGCAGGTAGAGTATCCCGCCAACGAGAACGACGGTGGCGGCGATCAGGACGCCTGTCTGAAGCATGCGCCCGATTGCGATCTCCAGCTTCTGATCAGTTACCTGCAACTCTACAGCCTTCCCGTGATGCTGTTTACGATCATTTCCAGGCCGAGTGCGACGATGACGACCGCGAAGACAATACGGAGCGTCTTCACTTCCGCGTGTACCAGGATCTTCGAGCCGACGAGCGACCCGCCCAGAACGCCGAGCATGACCGGCATCGCAAGTCCCGGCGAAATGTAACCGCGGCTGAGATAAATGCCGGCGCTCGCTGCCGCCGTTACGCCGATCATGAAGTTGCTGGTGGTAGTCGATACCTTGAAGGGCAGGCGCATGGCCTGATCCATCGCGAGAACCTTCACTGCGCCCGAGCCTATCCCGAGCAATCCGGACAGAGATCCGGCGAGAAACATGAGGCTGAAGCCGGCGGGAACGTGCTGGGCGGAGTACGCTTCGTCACCGTTCGCTCTGGGAAAGGTGCCGTGCATCCGGAGGCGTGTGGCGAGAGCATCGGGCGCATCTGGCTGGTGATCATGGTGTTTCATCCGCACCGAGGCCCAGGCCGAGTAAAGCAGTACCACGCCAAAGACGATGCCGATGGCATGCGTGGGCACGCGCGTCGTGAGATATGCGCCCAGCAACGCTCCCAGAGTCGTTGCGATTTCGAGAAACATTCCGATGCGGATATTGGAGTAGCCCTCACGCACGTAGGCCGCGGCGGCTCCGGAAGAAGTGGCGATGACCGATACGAGCGATGCTCCGATGGCGTAATGAATATCAATGTGGAAGAGCAGAGTGAGCGCCGGAACGACGACCACTCCACCACCCAGACCAGTGAGCGCACCCAGCAGGCCGCCGAGCAGCGAGGTGAGAAAGATCCAGAACGAGAATTCCGGAGCGCCCATGCCATGACAGAGTACAACAGCGTCGCAGCCCCTTCCCCTCATTTCCTTCAAATCTGAAACTGATTGTTTCTAAGAGGGTTAGGCATTTCGATATGTAACTGATTCATTCTAAATGATCGACTTGTAACTGATTCATTTCAGGCGGCTTGTATCCGGAGAGATCATGCGAGACTGAAGACGGCGGTCAAGCGCGCGGATTTGGGCTCCGGGTGGGCCGCTTTGGCGACTCAAGTGGTTAGTTGGCTGCCGGCTTGGCTTCGAGGATGCTTACGCCTGCTCGACGGCTGGCGTCAACTGCTTGAAGTCGGCAATCAAGGTGACAAATTCCTTGTTGAGCTGAGAGTCAGCCGGAAAATTCAAGCCATTCGATGTAATGGCGGTCTCGGAGGCGGCAATCAGCGCTTCGACATCGCCGATGACGGCGGAAGGCGGAGACGAAGCGTGTCCAGTGGCTGTTCCGCCTTGAGAATCGCTTCGATCTTGACGGCCGCGGCGACCCATTTACGAAGTCTGCGACACCAATGCCGAGTGTATCGCGATTTCCGGGAGATACTCGGCCAACTTGTACCTGCTCTATGTTTCTGGATCAAAAGGGATTAACTGGCAATTAAAGTGCTGGTGAGGCTTGACAGCATACAGCTGCCGGACTAACAAAGGAAGTGCAACCTCTTCGTGCGGTACGTGATCCATACTTGAAGGTCCGACGGGTAAATGATGAATCGAAAACAGGTTGGGAGCGTGCGCATCGGCATTTCGGGATGGACCTACCCGCCCTGGCGCGGCGTGTTCTACCCCGTGGATCTGCCGCAAAAGCGTGAGTTAAGCTACGGCTCACGGGTCTTTCGGACGATTGAAATCAATGGCACCTTTTACTCGCTGCAGACGCCG
This sequence comes from Silvibacterium sp., assembly GCA_049588475.1. GTDB lineage: Bacteria > Acidobacteriota > Terriglobia > Terriglobales > Acidobacteriaceae > Silvibacterium. The sequence continues at coordinate 26,228 of JBAVYX010000305.1, forward strand.
AAGAGTTTTCTGCGGTGGCGGGAGGAAACGCCGGATGATTTTGTGTTCTCCGTCAAGGCGACGCAGTACATCACGCACATCCGGCGGCTGCGCGAGGTCGAGACGCCGCTGGCGAATTTCTTCGCGTCAGGGTTGCTAGCTCTGGGGCCGAAACTGGGGCCCATTCTTTGGCAGTTCCCGCCGAACTTTACCTTCAAGCCAGAGTTGTTGGAGAGCTTCTTCCGGCTGCTACCGAGGACGACCGAGCAAGCGGTCGATTTGGCCAGCGGGCACGATGCCTGGCAGAAAGAGAAGGCATTCCTGGGACCGGTTGCGCCCGGCCCCGTGCGCCATGCAATGGAGGCGCGCCACGCGAGCTTTGCCCGCGAAGAATTTATTGCGCTGCTGCGCAAATACGGTGTGGCGCTGGTGTGCGCCGATACGCCGAAGTGGCCGCGGCTGATGGATGTAACGGCGGATTTCGTGTACTGCCGTCTGCATGGAGCGGAAGAGTTGTATGCGAGCGGCTATGACGCGGAGGCTCTGGACGACTGGGCGAAGCGCCTTGTGACGTGGGCGAGCGGAGATGAGGTGGAGGGTGAACATGCCAGCCCAGAGGCAGCTCCCCGGCTGCCGAAGCGGGATGTTTTTGTCTATTTCGATAACGATTTGAAGGTGCGGTCGCCGGAGGACGCGAAGGGGCTGACGGAGCGAGTGGACAAGCTGTTGGGATAGATGAGTGAGACTTTAGGTCAGAACAGGCAGGAAAATGGCCACACCGACGCAGATATCGATCACAGAATACCTGAACACGTCTTACCGGCCTGACCGTGCGTACCTAGACGGGGAGGTCCGGGAACGCAATGTGGGGAAATGGGAGCATTGAAAGGATTCAGGCGCTGCTGCCAGCGTGGTTTCTGAATACGAGTCAGAGTGGGGGCATGGGCTCCGCCGAACAGCGAGCCCGGACATCCTCGATGAGAGTACGGGTTCCTGACCGGTTTTGGTTGTGGCTGGTTCACAGCTGGACGTGCTGGTAGCTCCGCTGCTTGTAGTCGAGATCCTCTCACCGGACGATACCTATTCTGAGACCGAAGATCGCAGCCGTGATTACAGAAAGATGGGCGCGGAGACTGTATGGCTCATCGATCCGAAGCCCAGATCCGTGCGCATGTGCGTCTCGTATGTCTGGACTTCGGCATCGCGTCTCGAAGTCCCCAGAACGCCGATTTACGTCGAGCTGACGGAGTTGTTCGCATTCATTGATAAGCCTCGTCCCTAGGGCCGGATAAAGGCATACGAATTGATCCCGCCTCAGCTCGAGGCCCGCGACAGTGCGGATCGCAACTTTGCGATTGCCCCAGGCATCATCTGGGCTGACACATTTCCGTACCCGAGGACGAAGCCCTTGCGAACGTTTCTGGTCACATAGTTCTTCGACAACGGCCAGAGCCATAAGCCCTGCTCTGCCGCCTTTTCGGCGACGGCCACATCGTCGCGATCTGACCGGAAGGTCGCGGCGAGGTGCATGCCGGCTTCGGCGCCATGGATTTCAAAGGTGTGCCCGAAGCCGCTCCTGAGCTGTTCGACCAATGCCTTGCGCCGGTTACTGTAAAGCAGGCGCATGCGGCGGATGTGGCGCGCAAAGTAGCCCTCACGCATGAAATCGGCAATGACTTCCTGATACAGGTATGGCGGAAAGATATCCATCGTAAAGCGGACCGCAATGAAGCGCTCCACCAGGTCCTGAGGAATCACCATGTATCCCATCCGCAGCGAGGCAAAGAGGACCTTGCTGAAGGTTCCGATGTAGATCACGCGCGAGTTACTGTCCAAGCCTTGCAGTGAGGATATGGGCGTGCTTTCAAAGCGGTATTCGCTGTCGTAATCGTCTTCGATGATCCATGCACCGTGGAGCTGCGCCCAGTTCAGCAATTGCAGGCGGCGGGCAGCGCTCATAGTGCTGCCCAGCGGATATTGATGGGACGGCGTTACACAGGCAACTCGGGCGTCGGGGCATTGTTTTATGCCGGCCGTTACGTTCAGTCCCTCGTTATCGACCTGCACAGGGATAACGTGGCATCCGGCCGCGGCAAAAACATTTCGCGCCAACCGGTAGCCGGGCTCCTCCATCCATACGGAGTCGCCGGGATCGAGCAGCACGTTGGCGGCGATCTGCAGAGCTTGCTGCGAACCGGAAACGATCATGATCTGTTCCGGCTCAGCCCGTACTGCGCGAGCCGTGCGCAGATAATCGCAGATCGCTTCGCGAAAGCGCCTCGTCCCCAGCGGGTCGACGCAGTGGATGGCGCGGGCGTTGGGATTCTTTGAATGATGGGTAACCAGCCGCGACCAGATGGCGAACGGAAATTCATCAAATGCCGGTTGATGAACACAGAATGCGCCCAGGCCGGCATGCCAGGGTGACCGGGGTTCCGTCAGTGACAGCAAAGCCCGGCGCGCCACAGGCCGCGGCCCGGAAGCCTTTGGTGTTCGACGCGTGACCGGTTGCCTGCACTGCGTCAGAGATTCGGGGAGCGCGCTGCTGACAAATGTCCCCGCGCCTTTGCGCGTCTGGAAGTAGCCTTCTGCCTCCAGTTGCGCATAAGCGCCGAGAACAGGGATGCGAGAAACGTTCAGTTCGACGCTCATGGCACGAGAAGAAGGCACCCGCTGGCCTGCGCGAAGATCTCCCCGCGCAATGGCATCCCGGAAGGCTCGGTAGATCTGCGAGTGCAGCGGCTGTACGCTGCTGCGGTCCAATGTGATTACAGGAGTAATTGCGCCGGAACGCTTTGCCATGTCCCCATGATAGTGGTTGAAGGGTGCGGTGTTTGCTCCCATCCTATAGATCACATTGAGGTAGACCACATTCGGGCAGATCGCCTGCGAGCGACGTCTGGCAGGCGGACATGACCACTTCCGTTTGAACGCGTATGACCACCGGGTGCGTACCCCTCCCCGGCGCCGTCCTACTATGTAACTTATGTCGCCAACCTCTCGAAAATACCGAATGACCAAGGCGCTCGCGGAACACCTTTGCGGCGCCGCGATATGGACGCTTGCGATCGGCGCTTTGCTGCTGAGCACGATGCTCGGGCACGCATGGCAGCAGGATCCGAAGATGTCCGGCATGGCTGGAATGAGCGCAGACCCCTCGGGCCATCCCTGTGATGACATGGGTGGCAACATGGGAAGCATGAGCGTTATGGGCCAAAGCATGGCTGCCATGACGAATCACATGTGCATCACCCCGATGCGTCCGACACAGGCCGGCGATGAAGAGAGAGCTAAGGCCCTGGTGGCGCAGGTCAAGGCTGCCATCGAGAAGTACAAGGACTACAAGAAGGCTTTAGCCGACGGATACGTGATCGGGAACCCGAACGTAGAACAGCCCCAGTACCACTTCACTAACAATGCGAATGTCCATTTAGCCGACACCCAGTTCGACCCGACCAGGCCATCCTCCTTACTCTATTGGCATACGAATTCGCAGCGCTACAAGCTGGAGGGCGTCATGTTCACGGATAGCACGAGTGCGAGCGAAGATGAGCTGAACCAGCGCATACCGCTCAGTATCGCGCGCTGGCACGAGCACACCAATTTCTGCGGGGCTCCGGCTAACAAGGTCAGCGAATACCATGGTGAACACCCCAAATTCGGCATGTTCGGCTCTATCCATACCAAAGAAGCCTGCCAGGCCGAAGGGGGCACCTTTTTCCCCGTGCTATTCAGCTGGATGATTCACGTTTTCCCATACGAGAACGACTTCAAAGATGTCTTCTCCATGAACGACGACGTGCCCCACGTACATTGAGCTCGTGAGCCACGAGGCCGCCGTTTTCTGCAGCAAAGCTTGATCCCCACCTTCTTGTTACATCTTGTCCCCCATTAACTTGTGCAGCTTTAGCGGGTACTTCTGGGCTTGGTTACTAAGGTTTGCTTGCATATATCGCAATTAGCGATATGATTATCGCGGATTGCGATTGAGGTTCGGCTGCAATCGCAGTGAGACAGCGATGAAGCTCGGCGAAAAACTCCGATATCTGCGCGAGGTCGAAGGCAATTTGCGCGGGATGGACCGGGCGATGACGCAGCAAGAGCTGGTTCGCGCTATCCACTCAGAGCTAAGGACTTCGATGAGCCAGAGCTACCTCTCGCAGATTGAAAGCGGGGCGCGGCCGCACCTGACGAACACGACGCGGCAATTGCTGGCGAAGTTCTTCAAAGTGCATCCGGGATATCTGGTGGACGATCCAGAGGGCTACCACCCTGAGTTGCTGAGCGATGCGCGGACACTCGAAGACAAGCTGGATCTGTGGCTGGTGAGCGGGGCGGAGCGGTTCCGGCGCGATCCGCAGCTGCGGCAGGCGCTGCTGGAGCTGGCCAAACACAAGAAGACGCGGGAGTGCCTGTTACTGCTGGAGGCGGTGATGGATACTCCGGACCTGGTGGAGCGATTGCTGGAGGTGCTGCGGCCCGGCCATGCACAAGAGAACAAGCACGCGCAGGAGAGTCGTCATTCGCACGAGCATGGGCGAGCGCGAAAGGAGAATGGCCAATGACATGGGAGACGTTTTATCTGATCTGCTTTGCGCTGGGTTTGTCGCTGACGGTCTTGTCGGTTGCGGGAGTCTTCTCGCATCTGCATTTTGGACATGCGGGGGGGCATTTTCATTTGAACCTAGGAAACGCGGGGGGCTATGCGGGACATGGCCACGCGGCGCACACAGGCCAAAGCGGAATAAGCCCGGTGAATGGGTTTACGCTGGCGGCATTTCTGTGCTGGTTTGGCGGGTGCGGCTTCCTGCTGGAGCGCTATGCGAATTTCCTGACGCCGATTGTGCTGGGCATGGCCACGATCACGGGAGTGACAGGCGCGGGAATTCTGTTCTGGTTCCTGGCGCGCGTGCTGTTGCCGCATGAAAGGGAGTTGACGGCGGAGGACACGGCTGTTGCCGGCGTGTTGGGACGGGTAAGCGGTGCGATTCGCGAGAGCGGAGTCGGCGAGATTCAGTTTTCGCAGAACGGCGCACGCCGTTTTGCAATCGCGCGGAGTGAGGCAGGCGTAGCGATTCCGCGCGGTGTTGAGGTGGTAGTGATGCGCTACGAACAAGGAATTGCCTGGGTTCGCCGGTGGGACGAGGTTGCGTCAGATGTGGCCTCAATTGAACGCGGCGATGGATATCCCACATCCGAAAATCCGGATATGGGGCACCCGGCAAGTACGAAGTGAAGCGGTTTTCCTGATGGAAAGGATCAGGAGGCAATTATGACGAGCACAATAATCGTAGTGGTTGGTTTGTGTCTGCTACTGCTCATTGTCTTGATGGGCATCATGGCCAAGATGTTTCGCAAGGCCGGTCCGAATGAAGCGCTGATTGTGTATGGCTTTCGCGGGCCGCGCGTGATCAAGGGACACGGCACAGTGATCTTTCCGATGGTGGAGAACTGCCGGGAGCTGTCCCTGGAGCTGATGTCGTTCGATGTAGCGCCGCAGCAGGATCTGTACACAAAGCAAGGCGTCGCGGTGACGGTCGAAGCGGTGGCGCAGATCAAAGTGCGCAGCGATCAGGAATCGATCCTGACGGCGGCAGAGCAATTTCTGTCGAAGACACCGCAGCAGCGTGAAGGGTTGATCCGGCTGGTGATGGAGGGGCATCTGCGCGGAATCATCGGTCAGTTGACGGTGGAACAGATCGTTAAGGAACCGGAGATGGTAGGCGACCGGATGCGGGCGACATGCGCGGATGACATCAGCAAGATGGGCCTCGAAGTCGTGTCTTTCACCATTAAGGAAGTACGCGACAAAAATGAGTACATCACGAACATGGGGCGTCCGGATATTGTCCGCATCAAGCGCGACGCTGATGTGGCTTCGGCTGAGGCGGAGCGCGACACGGCGATTCGCAGGGCCAACGCACTGCGCGAATCGGCCGTAGCGAAAGCGGCTGCGGATCAGGAGCGCGTGCTTGCGGAAACCTTGTCGCTGGCCAAGCAGGCAGAGGCACAGCGCGACCTCGATATTCAGAAAGCGCAGTTCACCGAACAGAGCCGGCGCCAGGAGGCGCAGGCGGACAAGGCTTACGAGATCCAGACCAATATCATGCAGCAGCAGGTCACGACGGAGCAGGTGAAGATTCAGCAGATCGAGAAGGAGCAACAGATCAAGGTGCAGGAAGCGGAAATTCTGCGCCATGAGAAAGAGTTGATCGCGACCGTGTTGAAGGGCGCGGAGATCGAGCGGCAGAGGATCGAGGCGCTCGCTTCGGCCGAGAAGATGCGTCTGGCTACGGAGGCTGAGGGTCGGGCCGCGGCTATCCGTACACAGGGTGAAGCGGAGGCGGCGATCATCTTCCAGAAGGGTGAGGCCGAAGCGAAGGCGATGAACGTAAAGGCCGAGGCCTATCAGGAGTGGAACCAGGCCGCAGTGGTCGATCGGTTGATCACCAATATGGCGGATGTGGTTCGCGCGATGGCAGAGCCGCTGTCGAAGGTGGACAAGATCACCATCGTATCGACGGGAAACGACAGCGCGGCGGGGGCCCACAAGCTGACGGGAGACATCACGAAGATCGCGGCGCAAGTGCCGGCGCTCTTCGAGGCTCTCTCGGGTATGGATATGCGCGAGCTGATGTCGAACATCAAAGGCATGCGCGCGCGGCCCAACGGCAGTACGACGATCGACGGCAAGGAATGACAACCAGGGCGGAGGGCTTGTGCTTTCCGCCCGCAATTTTTGAAGATGTAAGGAGGAATACCATGGCACTGCTCGAACGTGTGGGAACACTGTTACGCGCCAATATTAACGACCTGATCGAGAAAGCCGAAGATCCGGAGAAGCTGCTGAAGCAACTGGTTCTGGATATGGAAAACCAGCTGATGCAGGTGAAGACGCAGGTGGCGATTGCGATTGCCGATCAGCATGTTCTCGATAAAAAACGGAAGGAACATGAGGAAGCAGCAGCGGAGTGGAAGCGAAAGGCGGAACTCGCTGTGAAAAAATCTTCAGACGATCTGGCACGCGCAGCACTGGAACGCTCGTTGAGCCATGAGCAAATGGCGAAGGGCTTTGTCCAGCAGCTCGAAGACCAAAGAACTGAAGCCGACACGCTGAAGACCGCTCTGCGCAAACTGGAACAGAAGCTGCAGGAAACCCAGTCGCGCTGCGAGATCATGATTGCGCAGCACAAGCGGGCACGGGTGGTGAGCAAGGCGCACCAGGCGCATCAGGCTGCGGAGAGCAAAGATCGCGCAGCGAGCATGACACGGATGCGCACGCGCATTGTGAGCACGGAGGCGCGCAACGCAGCGACGAGCGAACTGTTTGGCGGCGATTCGCTGGAAGACCGGTTCGCGCTACTCGAACGTGAGGAACAGATTGAGGCGCTACTGCAGAATTTGAAAGAGGACTTGAAAAATGATGTGAAGCAGCTGCACGCGCCGACTGCATGAGGGTTGGACAAGCGTGTGCATTCCCCCCTTCGCGCAGAAGCGCGCGAAGGATGGGGCACACGGCGCGAGCCGTTTCAGGAAGAAGCAATACCTGCCTGCGTGCCTCGACTCCGGTCAGCGTGCTAGGGTGTTATTTCACGCTTTTGGAGGTGTATGAGTCCGCATCAACGGTCCGATAGGGCCTTCGACCTGCAGGCAGCCGCGCGCCAATGCATGATGGAGCATGGATTCGAACCGGATTTTCCGTCGACAGTAGCGGAGGAGCTGGCTGCTCTTGTCGCGAATCTGCCGAAGCCGAGCGCGTCCGCTGAGGATCTGCGTCACCTTCTGTGGTCGTCGATCGACAACGATACTTCGCGCGATCTGGACCAGATTGAATACGCCGAGAAGCTGCCGAACGGCGACGTTCATGTGCTGATCGGGATTGCGGACGTGGATTTATACGTGGCAAAAGGCTCGGCAATCGATCGCCATGCCGCCGTTGAGACGGTCACCATCTACTCGGGAGTCAAAAACTTTCCAATGCTGCCGGAAGAGCTTTCGACAGGGCTGACATCGCTGCTCGAAGGCGATAACCGGGTGTGCATGGTGACGGAATTCGTTCTGGATGTGCAGAATCGTATAGCATCGAGCCGGATTTATCCTGCGCTGGTCAACAACAAGGCGCAGCTCGCGTACAACGGGGTGGGCGCATGGCTGGACGGTAAAGCGGAGGCTCCGGCGAAGGTCGCGGCATCGGCGGAACTCCAGGCGCAGCTAAAATTACAGGACGAAATCGCGCAGCGACTGCGCGCGGAGCGCTACGAACGCGGGGCCCTCAACATCGAAACGATCGAGACGCATGCAGTTCTCCAAGGTGACTCGATTGAGATCCAATCACAACAGAAGAACTCAGCTACAGAACTGATTGAAGATTTCATGATTGCTGCCAATGGCGTGATCGCGAGAACGCTACGGGAGAAACGCATCGCTTCTATTCGTAGAATTGTGAAGACTCCTAAGCGGTGGGACAGGATCGTGGAGTTGGCAGCGCAGATGGGCGAGAAGCTTCCGGCGGAGCCCGATTCAAAGGCCTTGAATGATTTTCTCTGCCGACGGAGGGAGAAAGATCCAGATCACTTTGCCGACCTGTCACTTTCCGTAGTGAAGCTGATGGGACCTGGCGAATATGTGTTGGAGCGGCCGGGCGATGCGCCGGAAGGGCATTTCGGCCTGGCCGTTGAAGACTACACGCACTCGACAGCGCCCAACCGCAGGTATGCGGACCTGGTAACACAGCGGCTGGTTAAGGCGATGATCGCGGGCAAGCCTTCGCCCTATTCCGATGACGATCTGGCGGCGATTGCGGCAAACTGTACGACGAAGGCGGCGGCAGAACGCAAGGTGGAGCGCGAGATGCAGAAGCGGATTGCCGCCGTGGCCTTACGCAATCGCATTGGCAAGACATTCCATGCCATCGTAACCGGGGTTACGGATCGCGGAACGTTCGTGCGGACGCTGGATCCACACGTTGATGGCATGCTGGTGCATGGACAACAAGGTGTCGACGTGGGCGATAAGCTGACCGTAAAACTGGTGCGAACAGATCCCGTGCATGGATTCATCGACTTTTCGCGGGCCTAGTCGGAGACAATGGCAGAAGAGATGCGGCCCCATCTGGCGACGCTGATCGAAGATTTTCGCAGGCATGGAAAGAGCACCGCGATTGTTACATATCGCGGCAACCGACGCACGGCATCAACCTATCGCGATCTTGTGAAACTAGCTGATCGCTTTGCCGCGGAGTTGATGCGACGCGAGATTGGGATCGGCGACCGCGTTGTCCTGTGGGGACAGAACGGGATCGAGTGGGTTGGGGCCTTCTTTGGATGTGTAATGCGCGGCGTGATCGCCGTCCCGCTGGATGCTGCTGGAAGCTTGGGCTTTGCTGCCCGGGTGATCGCCGAAACGAATCCCCGGCTGGTGGTCGGTGATACGCAGCTGCTTGGACAGCTTATGCCGGAGACGGGTATTGCCTTTGAGGACTTCAGAATAGCGCTTAGCTCTTCAACCGCCGCGATGATTGAACCTCGTCTGGATCTCGACACACCGCTGCAGATTCTTTTCACCTCAGGAACGACGGCTGAACCGAAGGGTATTGTCCACACGCATCGCAACGTGCTGGCGAGCGTGGCTCCGATCGAACGGGAGATCCAGAAATATTTGAAGTACGAACGCGTCGTGCATCCGCTACGGTTTCTGCACACGCTTCCGCTGAGCCATGTGTTTGGGCAATTCATGGGGCTGTGGATTCCGCCCTTATTGGCGGCGGAGGTGCATTTCGAATCGCGCCTACAGGCGCAGCGGTTGATCGACACGACGAGGCGAGAGCGGATTTCCGTGTTGGCAGCCGTGCCTCGTGTGCTCGAGCTGTTGCGCGACTCGCTGACAACGCAGGATGCAGCCTTACAGCCGGATATTGAGGCGGCGAAACGAGAGAGCGTCTGGAAGCGATGGTGGCATTTCCGCAGGATTCATCGCACTTTCGGTTACAAATTCTGGGCATTCGTATGCGGAGGAGCTTCGCTCTCGCCTGAGCTCGAGTCTTTCTGGAATACGCTCGGTTTTGCCTTGATTCAAGGCTATGGTATGACGGAGACGGCGGCACTCATTACGTTGAATCATCCGTTTAAGGTGGGCAAAGGCACGATCGGCAAAGTGTTGCCGGGGCGTGAGGTCGAAATTCGCGAGGACGGCGAGATTCTGGTACGCGGCGATATGGTCTCGACGGTGAGCTGGCGCAATGGGGCGATGGAGCAGGCCTCCTCGCCGTGGCTAGCGACCGGCGATCTGGCGAAGCGCGATGATGAAGGACAGCTTCACTTTCTGGGACGTAAGAGCCAAGTAATCGTGACGTCATCGGGATTGAATATTCATCCCGATGACGTGGAAGCGGTGCTCAACGCACAGGCGGGCGTCGAAGCTTCTGCTGTGGTGCCGCTGTCGACCGCCGGCGGGACGGAAGCTGTCGCTGTGCTGCTGTTTCGCGGATCGCAGGAGGCGGCGCAACGAGCGGTAGTTGCTGCGAATCAGCGGCTGGCGGATTTCCAGCGGGTTCGGCAATGGAGGCTTTGGCCCGAGCTGGATTTGCCGCGGACATCAAATGGGAAAATTAAGCGGCGCAAGGTTGCGGAGTGGGTGAATGCACAACGCGTAGAAAGCGACTTGGCGTTTCTGAGTACCGATCCGTTGCTGGCTCTGATTCTCTCAATAACACGCGCCAGGCCAGAGAACCTTTCCGACGAGGCGCGGCTTGAAGAGGATTTGCAGCTCGACAGCCTGGGGCGTGTGCAATTGCAGGCCGAGTTGGAGCAACGAATGGGCGTGACGCTGAGCGACGCGACACTGGAGCTGGCAGCTACGCTGGGAGATTTGCGACGGCAGCTGGGATTGGACGCGGGGGCACCAGGCGAGCCGCGGAAGAGCACCGCGCCTTTGAGAGCGGAAAGGCAGCCGGAGGTGTATCCAGGATGGACGTGGTGGTGGCCGGTGCAGGCGGCGCGAGCGGTGTTCATCGAATGCGTGCAGCAGCCGTTGGTGTGGCTGTTAGCGGCGCCTGAAGTGCGTCGTGACACGCCGCTGAATCCAGCACAGCCGCTGTTACTGATTGCGAATCACGTGACCGCCTATGATCTTCCGCTGGTTTTGTATGCCCTGCCGGGAAGGATGCGGCGGCATGTTGCCGCAGCGATGTCGGCAGATATGCTGCGGGACTGGCGCAAGCGGCGAAATCAAGGATCGTGGTTTCTCGACGCACTCGGGCCGCTGACGTATCTGATGGTGACAGGTGTGTTCAATGTGTTTCCTCTGCCGCGGCGCGCTGGATTTCGGCGAAGTTTTCAGCATGCGGGCGAGGCGCTCGATCGTGGGTACAACGTGCTGATCTTCCCCGAAGGCCATCGCTCTGACGATGGGAAGCTGCAGAGGTTTCGGCCGGGGATTGGGCTGCTGGTTGCAGAGTCGAAGGTGAGCGTGCTGCCGGTTGGGCTTGCCGGACTGGGTGAGATGAAGCTGGGTAGGCAACGTTGGTTTCGTTCAGGCAAATTGCGTGTGAGGGTTGGTACGCCGATGATCTTCGGACCCGAGTTGAGCGCGGAGGCGATTACCGAGCGGCTACGGGCTGAGATTGCTCGTCTGCTGGATTGATGCTTTGGTTGTGGCCAGGTGACGAAAGTGCCTTGGCAGCAAATAGGATGCGGCGGACAACGAATTGCACATGATCCGTCTTGCGCTGCGCTATTGACTTTGATTGAAGCGTTTGCGAACGCGTGCGACCGTGTTGCCGTTCACCGCTGCCGCGATTCGCTATGCGCTCTCGCGCTATCTCGACGACGGATCCATCGAGATGGACAACTCGGCGGCGGAACGCGCCCTGCGCACTGTGGTCCTGGGCCGCAAGAACTATCTCTTTGCCGGTTCGGATGCTGGCGGCGAACGCGCTGCTGGGATCTATACTCTGCTCGGTACGGCTAAACTCAAGGGTCTCGACCCGGAACTCTATCTACGCCACGTCCTGAAACGCATCGCCGATGATCTCGTCAACGCTATCCACCAACTGCTGCCCTGGAACCTAACCAACTCAATTTCGGCTCATCTCACTTAAATCCAAGTGTCCATCTATTTTTTGCACGCGGACACTTCCATCTCACTTGATATCTCAATTTCCAACCACCCTGACCACGACGACGACGCGACGGCCATGCTCAAC
>JBAVYX010000306.1:0-40638 GCA_049588475.1 Silvibacterium sp.
GAGTTCTACACCCCTACCCAGAAGCACGCTTCCACGCCACGCATCCTTCGTAAGAGCCGTATGCGTAAACGCGCTCGTACGGATCTCTCCGGGGGGCGCTCAGCGATGAGCGTCCCTACCGGGACCAGGTCCCTGTACAACCGGTGCTACTATCCGAGCCTAACGTCATTGATGATACCTATGACTCCAATCGAAGAACGATCGGCGTGTGATCGGATGGTTTGACTTGTGCTCGTGGAGCTTTATCTATCTCGCAGCTTTTTAAGCGCGAGGAGAGTTGCGGTGAAAGTAGGAAGTGATCAATGCGGATACCGCGGTTATGCTCGAAGGCTAGGCGGAAATAGTCCCAGAAGGTAAATTGCCCGCCTTCCCCTGGATGCAGGGAACGGAAGGCATCGATATAGCCAAGGCCGAGGAACGCGCGATACCACTCGCGAGGTTCAGGTTGAAATAGTGCATCGTGAATCCACGAAGCTGGCTTGTGGCAATCGATGTCCTCGGGAATCACATTGAAATCGCCACCGACGACAGTCGGCACATCGCTCTTGAGCCAGAGAGCCAATTGCCTTCCCAGACGGTCCATCCAGGCCAGCTTGTAAGCGAACTTGTCACTCCCAACCGGATTGCCGTTTGGTAGATAGATGTTCGCGATGCGGATGGCCTCTACGATGACCTCAAGAAACCGTGCGTGGCTGTCGGCCTCATCTCCTAAAAGCGTCGTGTTCATGATTTGAATTGGATGCCGAGACAACACGGCAACCCCGTTATAGGTTTTTTGTGTCACCGCTGCGCTCTCGTATCCGAGTGTCTTGAAAAGGTATGTCGGGAACTCTGTGCCCTTGAGTTCCTGTAAAAGCAGAACATCCGGATTGTGTGCTTTCAACCAAGCAGTGACCTGCTCAATGCGAGCTCGAAGGGAATTTACATTCCAACTAGCAATAACCATGAGACTCCATTAACGATGGCATTCTATCTATTTAGGACTGGCTTGCCCAACGCCCGCTATATCTTGAGGCAATCCGCTTCGGCTCAAAGCCGTTTGTTCAGCGAGAGGCTTGATATATTCCGGATGCTTGTCGAAGGCTCCGTCCGATTTGCATTTCGCAGATGTGAAGCTTGGCAACGACGCGCCTAGGAACTGGGTAACCTGAAAGAGGGCCATTTGCGTAATCCATCCCCATACACAACTGAAGCGTCTAAATCGTATGACCTTCCGCCACAGGCTACTCGTTACCGTCTTCGCAGTTGCCATCATTCCCGCCTTCTCGACGAGGATCCAGGCGCAGACTCCCGCTCCGCCAACCCATCCCACCAGCACACCGTACACCGGCGATCTAAGTATCTTCGAGAAGCCAGGCCGCGATCAGCGCCTTCAAATCGATCGCGTCATGGACCTCCTGAATCTCAAACCGGGCGGCACGGTCGCCGACATCGGAGCCGGCAGCGGTTGGTTCAGCGTCCGCGCCGCACGCCGCGTTGCTCCAGGCGGCCGCGTCATCGCCGAAGACATCAACCCTCAAGCGATCGCTTACATTCAGCAGCGCGCTGAGAGCGAGCACCTGAGCAATATCGAATGTCTTCTGGGTACTGCCGACGACCCGAAGCTGGTGCCCAACTCCCTTGACGCGGTTCTGATGCTGAAGGTCTATCACGAGATCGCTCACCCGCAGCCACTGCTCGCCAATCTTCGCACTGCGCTCAAACCAGGCGCCCGCTTCGGCATCATTGACCGTAACGGCAACGGTGCCGACCACGGCCTTGATGAGGCCATCGTTCGCGCAGAGGTCGAACGTGCCGGCTTCCGACAGATCGCTCGCTACGACTTCACAAAAGCGGACAACGAGGACTACTTCCTCATCTTCGAAACGCGATAGATCGAGTGCTGGAGAGAATCTGGGTAAAAAGCAGAGGTCATCTGGACAGAGGTCGTGGGTTTGTTAAGGGTGCAATAAGACTTCCCATCGGTTCCTCAGGGCGCTTAAGGTGTCGTCCGTCGCTTTGCGCCCTGACGGACGCTTGGGATTTCCACCAGCGGAAGACACAAACGACCGACCCTCTTTGCCGCCTTTCGCGTTGCACGCTTCCTTGTTGATACCGTGTCCGGCCTCCGAGATCAGAAAGTAGTAGACACTCTACTGCAAAATCTGGTAGTAGTAGATGGTCTACTACTATGACGGAATCACAACGCTATCAGAACCGCATTGAGATCCTGCAGGGAACGCTTGACCTGCTCATCCTGCAGACTCTTGCCCGTGGCCAGCAGCATGGTCACGGCATCTCGCAAACCATCCGTGCACGCTCCCTCGAGTTGTTGTCCGTCGAAACCGGATCGCTCTATCCCGCCCTGCATCGGCTCGAAAAGAAGGGCTGGCTCGATTCGGAGTGGAAAATATCGGAGAACAATCAGCGCGCCAAGTACTACTTTCTGACGAAAGCAGGCAGAAAACAACTGATTGCTGAACATGACAAATGGCGGCAACTGGTGCAGGCCGTCTCTGGCGTGCTCGACCCCGCGTGAGGACATCATGGAAGGAAAAATGCTGTATTTCCTCTTCCGTCGCTTTTTCAAAAGGCGTGATCTCGAACGCGAGCTGAACGAAGAACTCGCCTCGCACATTGCAATGGAGACCGCCCGGCAGGTACGCGACGGTGAATCACCCGAAGCCGCACGGCAGGCCGCGCTGCGCGAATTCGGCAACATGGGGATGGTGGCTGAGGTGACGCGAAAGCAGTGGGGCTTCGTCGGCCTTGAGCAGGCTCTCCGCGACGCTCATTACGCTCTTCGCTCGTTCGCGCGCGTTCCGTTCTTTTCGATCATCGTCATTCTCACCCTCGCGCTCGGCATCGGAAGCGCCACCACCATCTTCAGTCTGCTCGACGGTATCCTCCTGCGCGCTCTGCCGTTCCCCGACTCAAACCGCCTTATGGCGCTTTGGGAGCTCAGTCCCAATACCCAGGAACCGAACCACGTTCTGCTCGCCAACTTTGCCGCATGGAAAGAGCGCAGCCATTCCTTCGAGTCTATGGCGGCATTCATGAGCTTGCCTATGAACCTGATCGGCGACAAGGAAAGCGAGCAAGTTCCCGGCCTCGCGGTCACGACCGACTTCTTCAGCACCTTGGGTACGGCCCCCATGCTGGGCCGCACCTTTCGTCCCGGCGAGTACTGGTCCATCGAGCCGCGCGAAGTGGTGCTGAGCTACGGCGCATGGCAACGCCTCTTTGGCGGTCGCCCTGACGTCATCGGAAAGAAGATCTCGATCAACGCCAGCCATCACGAGATCATCGGCGTTATGCCGCCTGGCTTCGGCCTGCCCAATGACAAGTCGCAGCTCTACGTTCCGCAAGCCTTCACACTGAATTTGGGTCGAGACTTCTGGGTCATCGCGCGGTTGCGGCCAGGAGTGAGCCCCGATGCCGCCAAAGCCGAGCTGGCTGCGATCGCCGCCCAGACCGCGCGCCAAACCCCGGTCATGAATTCCGGATGGAGCGCGTCCGGTATGCCGCTGCTCGTACAGGCCGTAGGTTCCGTCCGCCCCATTCTCCTCATTCTCTTCGCAGCCGTAGGCGTCGTGCTCCTGCTAGCCTGCGCCAACGTGGCCAACCTTCTCATGATGCGCGCCTCCGGCCGCGCCCGCGAGGTCAGCGTCCGCCTCGCATTGGGCGCAACACGCAACTGCATCCTCCGTCAGTTGCTCATCGAGAGCCTGATGCTTGCTCTCTGCGGCGGAGTGCTCGGCATCTTCATGGCTGCCGTGGGGCTGCACATCCTGGAGGCTTCGCTTCCTGAAAGCCTCCAAATTCCGCGCCTGAACGAAGTCCATCTCGATCTGCCGGTGCTTCTTTTCTCCGTGGCCGCCTCCATCCTCTGCGCGCTGATCTTCGGACTTGCTCCGGCCCTCCTGTCGCTCAAGCGCAATGTCAGTGAGGATCTGCACGAGTCCACTCGGTCCGTAACCTCGGGAATGAAAATGCGGCGAGTGCTCGTTATTTCGGAGATTGCCCTCTCGCTAGTTCTGGTCTCGGGAGCAGGACTTATGGTGCGCAGTTTCCTTCGTCTCGTGCATGTGAACACAGGCTTCCATGCAGAAAACCTGCTCACGGCCCGCATGCTCCTGTTGCCCGTAGAGAAAGAGGAGTACCACGCCCAGGTCGTAGACGAGATGCTCGATCGAATCCGCGCCTTGCCAGGCGTTCTCGCTGCCGGCTCCATCGGCTGGGTGCCCATGGGTGGCGAGGCATCATCCACGTCCTACTATCGCGCCGACCGTCCCGATCCCCCGCTCAACGCGCGCCCCAGTGGAAACGTCAACATGATTAGCCCGGGCTACTTTGAGGCCATGGGCATTTCCATCCTCCGCGGTCGCGCCTTCACGGCTCAGGATCACGCAGGGGCTCCGCGCGTTGCCATTCTGAATCAGACCGCGGCGCGGGTATTGTTTCCCGGCCAGGATCCCATTGGCAAGCGCGTGAAATTCGAGTGGGATCAGAACTACATCCTGGAAGTGGTGGGCGTGGTGGCCGACATCCGCGATACCGGCGTGAGCACGCCACCCGGCCCCGGCCTGTTTATCCCAAATGACCAATTGTCTTTTCCGTTTGTCTCGCTGGTAGTGCGCACCGCGGGCAATCCGGCGCAGCTTGCCAATGCGCTCCGCGAACAGGTCCGGCTCGTGGATTCGGATCAGGGCATCGCCAAAATCGAAACGATGCAGCAGCTTGTGTCCGATTCCATCGCGCGACCCCGTCTGGAAGCGCTGGTGCTCATGCTGTTTGCCGTGTTTGCGCTGGCGCTCGCCGCCATCGGCATCTACGGCCTAATCGCCTTCTCGGTCGCGCAGCGCATGCGAGAGATTGGCATACGCGTCGCGCTCGGCGCTTCGCAGTCGGGAATATTCCGGATGATTCTGGGGGATGGATTTCGGCTGACAAGTGTGGGATTACTACTCGGCTTCGCCGGGGTTATCAGCTCCACCCGTTTCCTGCGCGCGCTCCTGTTCGAAATCGATCCTCTCGATCCTGCCACCCTCGGCTCGGTGATATGCGTTTTGCTGATCGTGAGCCTACTGGCTTGCTACGCTCCGGCGCGGCGCGCCACAAAAGCAGATCCGGCTACGGTTCTACGCGAAGAGTGATGCCCCAAAGGCAACTAACCCCAGCGGGACTGCAAGGCGAGAAACTGGCTCGAGTTCCGGGAGAATGACCGTCGATGCTCTCCTTTGCCACAGCTTCGCCTAGCTCCGACGAATTCGGCGCTCGGATCGCCCGCTTCTGCGGGAGATGGTACGAGTCATTCTCCCAACCGGCGCTGGCGGCGGGATTTCCCCACCCTATCTTCTCTGCGACTCACAGCCTGCAAGCGAACTACTTCATAGAACTCCTTCCATAGCCGAGGCCACGTCATCGCTCAAGTCCTCTGCTCTCTGCAATGCTCCCTTGATTCTGACAATCTCCAGTTCACGAGAGGCGATCTGGCCCGCCGGCTCGTTGTGATCGCGCGCCATGTTGAGACTGCGTTGATGGTCGGCAAGCATACGTCTGAAGATGGGAGTACCACTTTTCTTCGGCTGTGCAAGGGATGCACCCGAGACAAATCAAGCCTCTCTGGGACAATGCTCGCCGGTGGGCAAGGCGCAGAGGTGCGTTCCCATGTCGCGCAAGTTACAGCTGGCCGCAAAAGCAGCCCACTCTTCTGCCGTTGGATTCTTCAGACCATCTTCGCCCTACTTCAAACGACCTGATCGAAACTGCCCGGCTGAGAAGGACGCGCCAAATCTTGTGCGCTGCGCCGCGGCAGTCACGATAAGGACTATCGTTTTCGAGGATCGATCCTGTTGTCCCCGTCGAAAGCGTCCCCAATGAGCGCATTGGCGAGCGAGTTGTGTCGAGTCAGTCCGTTTGCTAGTTTGACATGCATGCCGCCGAATGCGCCCGAAGATCTGATGAGGACCGTAGAGACTCTTTACCGGTCTGAATCGGGCAGGATTCTGGCTACGCTGGTGCGTCTGCTCGGCGATCTTGATCTCGCCGAAGAGGCGATGCACGAGGCCTTTGCCGCCGCTTTGGACAGATGGCCTCAGTCCGGCATACCGGACAAACCGCGCCCGTGGCTGATTTCAACCGCACGCTTCAAGGCCATTGACGGGCTGCGCCGGCGGGCGCGCTTCGACGGTGTACAGAGAGATATCGAGCTGTACCTGGAAGCGCGCATCAGCGAAACGGCTCAGGAAGAGGAGATCGAGGACGATCGCCTTCGTCTCATCTTCACCTGCTGCCACCCCGCTCTGCCACCGGAGGGACAGCTTGCGCTCACACTGCGTGAAGTCTGCGGCCTGACAACAGAGGAGATTGCCCGGGCATTTCTCGTCACGCCGGCGACGCTGGCACAGCGCATTGTGCGCGCAAAGGCAAAGATTCGAGAGACACCGATTCCATACGAGGTGCCGGCGCCGCACGAATTGCCGGAGCGACTGAACGCGGTGCTTCAGGTCATCTATCTCGTCTTTAACGAGGGCTACTCAGCTACGGCGGGAGCGGAAATAACGCGGGCCGCGCTAACCGGCGAGGCGATTCGATTGGGCCGGCTGCTGACCGACCTCCAGCCAAAGCCGGAGGCCATTGGGTTGCTTTCCCTGATGTTGCTGCAGGAGTCCCGCCGCGCCGCGAGAACCTCTCCGGCCGGAGAGCTGATTTTGCTGGAAAATCAAGACCGCTTGCTCTGGAACCGCGAACAGATCGCGGAGGGAGTGGCATTGGTGGAGAAAGCCCTGAGTTCCCGCCGCTTCGGCCCATACACCCTGCAGGCTGCGATTGCGGCCGTTCATGCGGAGGCGGAATCGACCGCTGCGACCGACTGGCGGCAGATTGTTGCGCTTTACAACCAGTTGGTACGAATTCACCCTTCGCCAGTTGCACATCTGAATCGTGCCGTGGCCATTGCCATGCGCGATGGCCCAGAGGCCGGTCTGAGGCATATCGACGCGGTGTTGGAACATGGCGAATTGGCAAATTACTATCTGGCGCATTCAGCCCGTGCAGATTTGTGCCGCAGGCTCGGCAGGACAGCTGAGGCTCGGTCCTCTTATGAGAAAGCTCTAGCGCTGACCCAACAGGAACCGGAGCGGCAATTCCTGCAAGCGCGGATTCGGCAGTTGAAATAAAAAGCTGAAATAACAATGGAGCAGCTGTCGATTTTCCGTCTCCCCAACGACTATAAGACAAAAGAACGATGAGTTACGGTTCCTGAGTGAACGGGAAACGAGTCATCGGAAACAAGCCACAGGAAACAAACCACAGGAAACAAGGAGAAAAAGTTATGCCACAGTATCTGGTTTGTAATTACCTCCCCGACGACTTCGACCCGTCCACCGTAACCGAGGCGATGATCGAAGAGATCCATGCGCTCAACCGCGAAATGATTGCCGCCGGCGTGAGGAAGTTCGCTTGCGGGATTTCCCCGGCCGCCAATGCCAAGACTGTACGGAAGCAGTCCGACGGCACGGTGCTTGTCACCGACGGGCCGTACACCGAGACCAAGGAGCACATGGGCGGATTTTGGATACTGGAAGCCGCCAACATGGACGAGGCACTCGCGTGGGCGCGCAAGGGTACCATCTCCTGCGATGCGGTGGGCGAGGTGCGCGAACTTCTTTTCTTCCCGGCTCCGGAACAACGACCCGGCGAAAGCAAGTAAACAGTCCGGACCGCCGTGACTTCGGAACATTCGACGAAAAAGAGACGATCAATGAGAAGGCTCAGAATTTGCGAATACATCTCGCTGGACGGCGTGATCCAGCAGTCCGCCGATGACGACGATTTCCCCTACACCGACTGGAGCGCGCCCTATCGGACCCCCGCTGGCAGAGAGATAGTCCTCGCGTTGTATGGCGAGAGCTTCGATCTGCTGATTGGCCGCCGAACCCACGATCTATTGTCGGGCTTCTGGCCGAAGGCGCCGAAGAGTCCGATGGCGGACCGCCTGAATGCGGCGACGAAGTATGTCGCAACCCACCGGCCTGAGAGCCTGGAATGGGGCCCGTTCGAGGGCATTGGACCGGACCTCGTCGAGGACGTTCGCCGCATCAAGTCGCACGGCGGCCCTGACCTGATCCTCTTTGGCAGCTCGACACTGACTTCGGTGCTGCTCGAACACGGCCTTGCGGATGAGATGGTTCTGCTCGTCGATCCAGTCCTCCTGGGCAAAGGAAAGCGCATCTTTGCGGACGGAACGCCGCCACGTTCCTTCGAGCTCGCCGGCACGCAAGCTTTGCCGTCGGGCATCGTTATCAATATCTATAAGGCCCCTGGGCCCTTGAAGACCGGCTAGTTCGACGACACGACGGCGTAAGCCGACCTCAGAGATCATGGGAGAAAGGGTCAGGGACAATCAAATGAGAAAGGTAATCTTCGCAATCAACATTACCCTGGATGGCTGCGTCGACCACACCAAACAATTTGTCGATGAAGAAAAACTTGAATTCGGTGGGGTAAATGTTCCTTCACAACTTATAGAGCTTGGTCTGGTTGACGAATATCGTTTTGTCGTTGGCCCAATCGTTGCTGGAGAAGGGAGACGGTTGTTGGAAGGTGTGAGCCTGCCGGAGAGATTGCAACTGAAACTTGTTGAGTCAAAGATTTTTAAATCAGGATCTGTTGCGCTTCGTTACTTGAAATAGTGACAGAAAAATCTACAACCGCTGCGCCCACCAAGAGGAGAAGAACATTGAAATACATCTGTTTGGGATACTACGAGCCAGCAAAACTCACGGCTATGACCGAGGACGAGCGAAACGCAATGTTCGACGAATGCTTTGAGTACGACGATCATCTGCGCGCCAACGGGCACGGTTTTGTGGGAGAGGCTCTTCAGCTTGCTGAAACCGCGTTGACCTTGTATTGGAAGAACGGCAAAGTCGTGACCACCGACGGTCCCTATGCGGAAACCAAGGAACAGCTAGGCGGCATTGGCGTGCTTGAGGCGCGGGATATGAATCATGCCATTCAGCTCATGTCGCAGCATCCAGCCCTGAAGTATGGGACGTTGTGGGAGATACGTCCAGGTTTCGATATGAGTGAAACGATTCAGGCCAGCGAGCAGCGACGGCGAAAAGGCGCCGCCAAGGAAAAGGCAAAAACAATCTGACAAAGCGCAGAAGAACTAAACGAAGAAAGTCGCGTGCAGCCACTCAACCAAAGAGGTCTGCTAATCCGCAGACCTCTTTTCTCTTCTGAATAGCGGACTCCCACCATATGGCGCTGCAGTGCCTTCCATCTAGGTCTTGAGGCGAGGGTCGAACGGATATGAAAACACGTCCGCGATGCGGAATTTCGGGGCCTGTTTGTGTGATGGATTGAGGAGAAAGTTGACCGTCTCAGGAACGATGGCACTCGGCACCGCGAGAAGTACGCTCTCATTCTTTTCGAGCCATGCGGCTCCTAAGTCGCGCGTCACCTCCAGTTGAGTCCGCCAGTCCTCCGGGAGGTCGTCGATTTTGATGGACGGGACCTCGACATTCGGCCCCTCTATCTTAAGCAGAGCAAATTCGGGAGGTATATCGTTTGCGCTGGTATGGACACAGACTTCGAGGAGCGAAGAAGCCGGAGTCTCGGTCAAATAAACAATAACGTGCCCGGCGTAGTGCCAGCGCCCAGCAGCCTTGAGCCCGCCAACTCCACTCAGATCACGATGCCGACTGATCCGCCAGAGAACCATCTAGACGAATATGCCCTCGTCAATCTGAATCAGCAGCTCTTCCACGATCCGGCTGCCGGTGTCCGTCTTCAAAAGAGAGAGGGGCCTTCGGCCATCGAGCCTCGCATGAGGTTTACGCAGCCAATCAAGCGCGCGCTCACGACTTCCGTAAATGGATTCCGTCAGCGAGAGAATCCGGATCACGCGCAGCACACGGTCCGATTCCTCTACAGTGAGTTTCTCGCGGCGGGAGCGGCGATGCTGGAGCGTTCGAGAGGGAATTACCACCGCATCAATTTCTGACCGTTCTAAGCCCAGGGCGCTCAGCCGTTTGATGACAGACGGAGCAAGTCGCCCTTCTACCATGCGAAGGATCTCAGCTTCTGTGGCTGGCGACTGTACACCGAGCCAGTCACCAATCTGTGCATTGACGGCATTCATGAGGATCTATCTCTTTCTACATTATGCCATAGAGCTCATGGCATAATGATCTAAAAGGGCGATGCCTTCCCTCAGAATGGGTCGTTGAAACCTTGGCTTAACAGACCCGCGACCTCTGCAGTTCTGCGGCAGAGGTGCTGGCATCACTAGGCTTCTGCACGAGAGCACAATGCCCCTGCGCCACTCACTCTCCTCCTTGAGATACAACCAGTAGCTGCAGAGTCGGCGACCATACGTCCGCCTCGATCCAGGCTTCTCGGTCGAGTCATCCTGCTGGGTGGCAGTCGTCTTTACATGGGGGGAACGAGCGTGGTCAGGCCAAAACCCAAGCTGTCCACAGTCGCGTCTCCATGAGCTCGCTCCTACCATCAAGATCGATTGGGCTGCAAAACTAGGCCCTCCCGTAGAACCTGCATGCTCAAATCAGCGCAGTTTGTGCAGGTTATCGCAGGCAAGCCGCAATCCTTTATCGCAGGCCTGGCTGAAGAGCGCGCGCGCCTGTGCTATGTCGCGGCGTACGCCGAGGCCGTTCTGGTAGATCTGGCCGAGATGGTTGCAGGCGAGCAGGTCTCCGATGGTGCAAGCCTTTTCAAATAGTGAGCGCGCCTGGGCGAAGTCCTGAGGTACTCCACGGCCGCTCTCGTAAAGCATGCCGAGGTTGTCGCAGCCGGGCATGTATCCGCTGTTACAGGCTTTCACGAAGAGAGAGCTCGCCTGCGCGTCGCTGCGAGGGACGCCGCGGCCGTTCAGGTAAAGGAAGCCAAGATCGTTGCATGCGTTTGCGAATCCGCCGTTGCATGCCTTCTGCTGGAGAGCGGCGGCCTGCTGGAAGTCCTGTATGCCGCCCTGTCCACTCTGGTAGAGCAAGCCGAGGGTCGAACAGCTGCGCATGTTTCCGCCGTTGCAGGCCTGGGTGAAAAGCTGGTGCGCCTGCGAGTAGTCGCGAGGCACGCCGCGGCCGCCCTCGTAAAGCAGGGCGAGATTGTTGCACCCATCGAGGCTTCCGCCGTCACAAGCCTTTCGACTCAAGGTGACGGCCTGTGTGTAGTCCTGGGGCACGCCCTGGCCGTGCTCGTAGAGCCAGCCTAGGAGCGAGCAGCTGTCCACGTTTCCGCTGCCGCAGGCGTTTGCCAGAAGAGGTTGAGCCTCGGCGTACCGCTTCTGATCGAAGAGCGCGCGGCCTTGCTGCGCCTGGGTAGCGGCGTTCTTCTGATGCTGTTCGCGTGAGGCTTTATCCCGGGCCTCTTGCTCGGCTTTGAGACGTGCATCACGCACGGGCTGGAGATTGAGGCGCACGATAATCTGTTGGGCAGTCTTGAGGTCGACTTCCTGTTCGAGCTTGTCGAGACCGTCCGCAGTTGTGGCGCCGACCAGGTGTTGGCCAAGCGAAATGGGCACCTTCTTCGATCCTCCGGCGTCGATGCTGCCTTTCGCCTCGCCGTCGAGTTTCCAGTTGCAGGTCAGATCGCATACAACGAGAATCGTTGCGCTCGAAGGTTGGGACGGAGGCTTGTTCGGCTTGAGGATGGGGCCGGTGTCCTGCTGGGCGAGGGCGGTTCGGGCGAGAAGCGCGATAGACGCTGCCACCAGTACCAACACCGTGTACCTTCGCGCGCTCATGCGTCGTTTCTACCTCCGAGACTACAAATCTATCGTCCTGCAGTTATGACAGTTTGGAGAGCTGATCGCAACTTCATAGCCGTCGTAGTAGAGGTCGCTGAGCAGCCCGCAGGAATCCATGTTGCCGAGGTTGCAGGCCTTTTCGAGCCACGGTTTCGCCTCTCGATCCCGCTTTTGTTCGAACAATCTACGCCCTGGTCGCGACCTTTCGGGAACGAGAATGATCGGCTCAGGCGTTGGCGTCTCGTTCGGAGCGGAGCTCTCACGCCCCGGACTTTCGGGATTGGAGACCGGCTTCTCCTCCTGCTGGGCGAGCGAGGTCGATCTGAGAACCGCGATCAAGGCAGAGGCGACGCTCAGGCTTCTGTGCATAACGCTCACTGAACACCACGCAAGAGGGTGCAGCCTTCAGTCAATCCGCCGTCACAGGCCTTCTTGAAGTATTTGCGGGCTTCACTGTTGTTTCCGGCATCCTGATAGAGTGAGCCGAGACTGGCACAGCTCGAGAGGTTTCCGCTGCCGCAGGCGTTTTGGTAAATGGTGCGTGCCTTATCCGCGTCGCGCGGGCCGCCAAGTCCCTGCGCGTAGAGATAGCCGAGGTAATTGCATGCACGCGGGGCTCCGCCGTCGCAGGCCTGCGCGAAGAGCGTTCGGGCTGCGACATATTGCTTGTGGTCATAGGCGGATTTGCCCTTATCGTAGGCGCTTTCCTCGGCAGGGCTGTGCTGGGCGGCGGGGTTGCCCTGAGCGCTGCCTTGAGGCGGATTCTCCGGGACTTGAGACGGCTTCGGCGGTGGATTGGTGACTCCGGACCAGATGTACACACCTGTAATCCCGCGGCTGCGAGTGTAGCCCGGGGCTGTAGCTATCGCGCGGACCACGGTCCCGCTTGGCAGGCCTTCGAGGGGCTGTGTGTAGACCGGCGAATCCTTCGTGGGTGGGCTGCCATCGATGGTGTAGTGGATGGTGGCCTGAGGCGTGGCGTCAGAGATCGCAACGAGTTGCAGCTCTGAATAAGTGCCGCCGGCTGGGATCAACATCGGGACCGCTGCCTGGGGAGTGGAGCGAAGGAACTTTGCTCCCAGCCACACTCCGGCGCCCAAGACGATGATCAAAGCTGCCGCGGCCACCCATTTGAGGATTGGTGATCCCGGCGGGGCTGGCGCGGGAGTCTCGGCTGCGGCCGGTGGGACGATTGCAGGTTGGGCCGTGGGAATGGCCGGCCTGGCCGTGGACGGCGATCCTCCCGCAATAGCGGGAGTAGGCGTGAGCACCTGCCGGACGACTGGAGTCGGGACCGGGCTGGAAATGGGAGTCGCCACAGGCTGGACAACGGGCGTGTGAAGTTGCTGGGAGATGGGTGTAGATATCGAAGGTGCCAGCGTAACAGGCGCCGGCTGAGTCCCCGGCGTCATCATGGACCCCAGCACTTCAAGCAGGGTGGCAGCAGAAGGGAAGCGCTGCTCGCGATCCCGCGCCAGGAGACGCATAACGACGGGTTCCAACTCGGGATAATCCCGGACCAGATCAGGCCGTAATGCGGCGAGCGGCTCGGGAACTCCCTGGAGGTGCTGGAACATCCAGCCTTCGGGATTCACCGCATGAAATGGGGTCCGTCCGGCGAGCATCTCGTAGAGCATGCCGCCCAAAGCATAGAGATCGGTTCTGCCGTCAAGCTCGTTTCCCGGAGTGCCGCGCCATTGCTCCGGAGCTGCGTACTCCGGAGTGAGCAGTAGTCCGTGGGTGCGGCTGAGGTTCGTAATGTTGTCGGTCATCACGGCGATGCCGAAATCCAGCACTTTGGCCTGCAGCCTGCCGTCGGGCTCCATTTTTAGCAGAATATTCTCCGGCTTGATATCGCGATGGATTGCCCCCCGGGCGTGAGCCGCGCCCAGACCCGCGGCCACGTCGCGCGTGATTTGCAGTACTCTGGCTACGGGCAGCGGTCCTTTGGTCTCGCGGATGACCGTACGCAGGCTGGGTCCGGCGATGTACTCCATTGCAATGAAGAGGGTGCCGTCCTCGCCCTGGTCGAGGTCAGTGACCTCGACAATGTTTGGATGGCGCAACTGGTAGGCGGCGCGGGCCTCATTGCGGAATCGCTTGACAAACTCGGGATTGCGGCTCAGCTCGACGGCCAGGAACTTCAGGGCGACTTGCCCGCCGAGCAGCGAGTGTTCGGCCAGATAGACAATACCCATTCCGCCCTGGCCCAGCTTGTGCACAATGCGATATTTGTTGCGCACGATGTGGCCGGGCTCTAGCTCCCGTGTCTCGATGAGGACAGCACCGTCAGTAGGGCAGGTGGCGTGTAGGTCCGGATAAGGCGTGTCGCAGACGGGACAGGTTTTCATCGCTCCTTCACTTGGACTGCCTGCGTCGTGGGAAGTCCCGGGGGAGTGCGTGGCAAAAGCATAGCACCGTCACCGCACTCCTGGGCTCGCTGGCAGCCGAGAATCGCTGAGGAGAACAGCTAGCGTCGGCGTGGTTCCCAGAGAAGGTCAATCGGTTTTCGAAATGGAGAGAACGCCTAATCTTGCAAACGAGTCTCTACAAGAGATGCACAAAGAGTTCTGTATCGATGTGGCCAGGATGCTTTGAGTCCGGTTATTTCTTATTGGAAGCGGCGCTGCTGGCGTGCGGATTCTTCTTCCATTCCGCCGCCTTTGCTGGTTTACCCCACGCCAGATAAAGCTCGGCAAGCCGGGCGCGTGCCATATCGATTTGATACAAATCCGGAATGGCGATCGTCTCTTTTCGCGCCACCATTCCATCGTGGCCT
This sequence comes from Silvibacterium sp., assembly GCA_049588475.1. Taxonomy (GTDB): domain Bacteria; phylum Acidobacteriota; class Terriglobia; order Terriglobales; family Acidobacteriaceae; genus Silvibacterium. Next base: position 14,535 of record JBAVYX010000306.1, read on the forward strand.
TCGAGCAAAAGCGGTTCCGCCTGGGAATAGTTTTTCTGTCCAGTCAAGCTTGCACCTAGCAGGCTCTCGGCGCGAAATCGTTGCCAGTTATCCGGTTGCTGATTTTGATAGAACTCCATAGACTCGCGCGCGAGGGGCGCGGCTTTGGCGAATTGTCCCTGCGATTCGTAGGCCTGCGCCAGATCAGCCGCTGAAGTCATGGTATCCGGGTCCTCCGAGCCCAGCGCGTGACGCCGACCTGCCAGAGCCTCGCCGGCAAAGGCTTCCGCTTGAGGGTACTTACCCTCACGCTGGTACATGGTTCCGGCCGTCGAAATGGTGCCCAGAAAGTCGGGATGCTCGGGCCCAAGCACGCGGCGCTCAATCTCCAGATTCTGCCTGTAAAGCGCCTCGGCCTCCTGGTACTTGCGCTGCGCTGCGTAGGCGCCAGCCAGATCGCTCGTGGAAGCCAATGTGTCCGGATGCTCGAGCCCCAGAACGCGACGCTGGATCTGAATCGTCTCGGTATAAAGCGCTTCGGCCTGCTGGTATTTACCCTCTGCAAAGTAGACGTTGGCTAAATTATTCATCGACATCAGGGTATCGGAATTCTCCGTACCAAAAATGCGCCGAGTGATTTCCAGGCTCGCGCTGTGGAGACTTTCGGCTGCCGCATACTTGCCTTCTGAGTCATATACGTTAGCTAGATTATTCATCGACATGAGTGTTTGAGGATGCTCCGGACCCAGAACGCGCCGCCGGGCCTCAAGCGTCTGCCCTTCAAGCGCTTCGGCCTGTGCGTATTTGCCTTGAACGCAATAGAGGCTTGCCAGATTGTCCATGGACGCCAGCGTTTGAGGATGTTCGGAACCCAGGACTCGCCGCCGGATCTCCAGTGTCTGGTTCTCGAGCACCTCAGCCTGTGCATATTTGCCCTGGTCAAAGTAGACGACTGCAATATCGTGCATGGACTCCAGGGTGTCGGGGTGCTCTGGGCCCAGCTGGCGACGTTGGATCGAGAGGGTCTCGCTGTAAAGAGCCTCTGCTTCCGCGTATTTGCTCTGTCGCCAGTAGACATCCGCCAGCGCGTCGAGGGAGGAAAGAGTGTCTGGATGCTCATTTCCTAATACCCGACGCTGCATCTTGAGGGCTCGCCCCAGGAGTACCTCCGCTTCCGGATACTTGCCTTGGAGAAAAGCGGAATACCCGATGCGGTTCAGAGTCTTGAGCGTTTTCGGATTATCTGTTCCCAGGACGCGGAGCTGCAAAGCCAGGGCGCGCTCGAATTGTGCGCGGGCCTCCGCGTATAGTCCGAGATCCATATACGTCTGGCCGATGGTGTCGCGAATGGCAGACTCTATATCCGGCTGCTTTTCGAATCTGCCTGAGATTCGGACTGCGGCGCGGTCTAATGCCGTTCGCACTTTTAGATCCGGATCCGCTTTGGCATCGGGTCGCGCTTGAGTGGCTGCGCTCGCCTGCGCGAGAAGATCGTTTTGCAGGAAATCGCTGATTGCCCGTGAGGTAGCCGCTTCTCGGTTTGCTCGCGACGCTTCTCGCATACTGACAATGATTCCGGCGAGTAATACGACGAAGACAGCAACGATTCCCAAGACCAGCGTTTTGTGCCTCCGCGCAAACTTTTGCAACTGATAGATCGTGCTTGCCGGACGAGCCATAATCGGCTCGTCATGTAGATAGCGCCGGATATCGGCAGCCAACTCCGCCGCCGATGAGTAGCGCCGCGTTTTGTCTTTCTCCAGCGCTTTTCCGACAATAGTCTCGATATCCCCGCGGTATGCACTGCTGATCGTACTTAGCGCGGTGGGCTCCTCCTCTTGAATCGTTCGCGCGGCGTCTGGCAGCCTGGGGCTGATCTTGTATGGAAGCCGGCGCGCCAGCATCTGATACAGCACGACACCGAGCGAATAAACATCACTGCGAGTGTCCAGTTCTTGGGGATCGGCCAGGACCTGCTCCGGACTCATGTATGCGAGGGTTCCAACGATCTGTCCCAAGTCGGTCTGATGGGTGATTCGGGCGTCACTATCCGTTGCTCGCGCGACGCCGAAGTCCAAAACCTTGGGCTGTCCGCCCTCATCCACGAGAATGTTGCCCGGCTTGAGGTCTCGGTGAATGATCCCGCGTTGATGGGCGTGGTGCACCGCGTCGCACACCTTTGCAATGAGGTTCAGCCGCTGCCGAATGTTCAGATGCTGCGCCTCGGCGTACTCGAGCAAGGGTTGACCACGGATGAACTCCATGGCGAAGTAGGGTTGCGGACCGAATCTATCTTCAGCAACGCCGGCTTCATAGATTTGCGCGATACCGGGATGTTGCAACCTTCCCAGCGCAAGTAATTCTTGCTCAAAGCGCCGGACGAACTTTGGGTCATTTAGACCAGACTTGATGACTTTCAGGGCCACCGTCCGACGCGGGTGCTCCTGTTCTGCCTCGTAAACAAAGCCCATGCCGCCTTCGCCCACGAGACGCACGATTCGAAAACCACCGATTTCGGACGGCAGCGCAGATCCTCCTCCGGGAGCCGCAGAATCAACACTAAAATCCGGTGGCACAACGTCCTTCGGTGTATCGGAATCGGCATCACAATCTCGGACCATTTGCTCCCAAAGCATTCCCATCTGCGGACGCGCGACAGGATTCGATAAGTGCGCATCAGCGAAGGCAAGCAGGGATTCGATCTCTTCGATCAGAGCAGCATCGCCGCCGCAGGCTTTCTGAAGCCACGCCATGCGCTCGGCAGGATCGAGTTCGAGCGCTCTCTCATAGAGCGATTCAATCACCGCCCAGCGCTGGTGCTCCATATGCGTCCTCGCTGCTCATTTCGCGAATGAGCCACGACTTAGCCAGGCTCCAGTCGCGATTCACACTTTGCGGTGAAATATGAAGCACTGCCGCGATCTCCTCGGCTGTAAGGCCGCCGAAGTATCGCATTTCGACGACTTGTGCTTTACGCGTGTCAAACTCGGCCAGGCGTTCGAGCGCCTCGTGCAGGCGAATCACCATGGGATCGGAATCGGACGAGATCAGCAGGGCATCGTTCAGGGTCGTACGATGTGCGACCCCTTCGCGTTTGGCGCAGTCTCGCGCCCGGGCGTAATCGACAAGAACGCGGCGCATGACCCGGGCTCCCACAGCAAGAAAATGAGCTCGATCCTGCCATTGAATTTGGTTGATATCGACGAGACGAAGATAAGCCTCGTGTACCAAGGCTGTGGCTTGAATGGTGTGATCAGCGCGTTCGCGGCTTAAGCATCGGCGCGCGATCGCACGCAATTCCGGATACACCAGCTTAACAATTCCAGCCAACGCGTCCTCGTCGCCGCTACTCCAGGCACGAAGAAGCCGGGTTACTTCAGAGGAAGGCTGTTGAACCATAGAGTGGCCTTCCGTTCAAAATCGCCCTATTTTAGCCCACGCGAAATCTGAGACGCAATGGAATTTCGGTCCATACCGCACGGCAGTCAAGTCCTCGATTTGTTTAGTGTGACCGGTCCTGACTCCGTTACTCACTGGCTCAAAAAAGTTTCTGGCCCTTAGTAATTGCGCGAGCATTTCTCGCCTATCTGAGCAAGGTGAAATGGCAGGAAGAAATTCGCACAGCTAGGCCGCCGAGACGAATTATGAGAACTGTATTTCTCGCTGCTCTGGCGGCTACGCTAACCATCATCTTTGGCTACGGTCCAGGCATTTATGGCTTGCGGCAGTTGGCGGTGATGCTGGCAGGTTTTTCCTTCTGGTGGTCGCTCTACGCGAATTTCAAAGGCCGCTAAAGCGAATCGATTGCGCAAGAGGGGAAGGAGTTGAAATGCAAACCGAAATACTGGCTTCGCATGGGGTTATGGAAGGAAATGGCGCCTACAATCAGCACGCCCGGCTTCAGGTCGACGGTATAAGTCTGGCGATGCCCTTTTTGGAAAAAGCAATTCAGGATATGGATCTCGATTGCGACGATCAACCTGTGACGATTGCCGACTATGGATCGTCCCAAGGCAAGAACTCGCTTGCTCCGATGCGACTGATCATCGACAACCTACGGCAGCGGCTGCGTTCACATCGCTCTATCTTTGTCTATCACATCGATCAGCCCGCCAATGATTTCAACACGCTGTTTCAAGTTCTGGATGCCGATGCGGACAGATACACGCTAAACGAGCCGAACGTCTTTCCCTGCGCGATCGGAAGGTCATTTTATGGGCAAGTCCTTCCGGCCGCTTCGGTTCATCTGGGGTGGTGCTCCTATGCGGCGGTGTGGTTGAGCCGCGTTCCGTGCCCCATTCCGGGCCATTTTATTCCAATTCACTGCACCGGCCTGGAGCTCTCCGCGTATGAGCGCCAAGCGGCGCAGGACTGGGAGACCTTCCTCGTGTTGCGAGCTCGCGAACTACGGCCCGGCGGCCGCCTCGTCGTCGTTTTGCCAGCATTTAACGACGAAGGAGTCACAGGTTTCGAAGATTTCATGGACCATGCCAACGCCGTGCTCGCCGCAATGGTTGAAGAGGGAGCGCTTACCAGGAAAGAGCGGGAACGGATGGTCTTGGGAACCCGCCCGCGACGGAGGTGCGAGCTTCTTGCGCCGTTTCAAGCCGATGGGCAGTTCGAGGGCTTAAGCGCAGAACGTTGCGAGCTCCTCCCGCTTCCGGACTTTGCCTGGCCAGACTACGAACGCACGCGGGATAAGGAAGCGTTTGCTGCCAGGCATGCCCTGTTCTTCCGCTCGGCCTTTATCAACACGTTAGCGGGGGGTCTCACAGCGGCTCACGATCGAGAGCGCTGCCGCGTTTTTGCTGACCAGTTCGAAATCGGGCTGAAGCGGCGTTTGGCTGTAAACCCGGAACCTCTGCACTCGTTTGTGCAGATTATGGTCATCGCCAAGCGGGATCGTTGCGTATGAAAAAGCAGGGCATTTTCTATGGCTGGCGGATCGTTGCCGCAGCTGCTCTCGGACTCTTCTGGGGCGCTCCGGTGACAGTTTTTTCCTTCAGCGTCTTTCTCAAGCCGCTCATGCACGACTTTCACACTGGACGTACCGCGGTGTCACTGGGATTCACGGTGGGTGGTATTGCCGCCGCTATGAGCGCTCCATTGGTGGGAATGCTTACCGATCGACTTGGAGCACGCACGGTGATCCTGCCGTCAACTCTGATCTTTGGCTCCATCCTGCTTTGCGCCAGATGGCTGACGTCGAGCATATGGCAATTCTATGTATTTCATCTGGCGCTTGGCCTGATCCTCAATGGCGTAGGGCCGGTTCCGTATGGCTACATGATCTCTTGCTGGTTCGACAAGCGCCGCGGTCTGGCTCTTGGGTTGATGATGATCGGCATTGGCTGCGGCGCAATGATCATGCCCCCTTTGGCGCAACAGCTGATCGGAAAGCTCGGTTGGCGCACCTCGTACGCGATTCTCGGTGCTGCCGTTCTGCTTATTTCTGCGCCGGCAATCGCGCTATTTCTCAAAGAAAAGCCGAAGGATATGGGTCTACTGCCAGACGGCGCGACATCCGTGAATTCCGGAGCTCGCAAGATCGCCACGCCCGGTATGAGCGGGCGCGATGTCTGGGGCAATCGCACGTTTTGGCTCATGGCCTGCGCCTTTTTCCTGGTGGGAGCAAGCGTCCACGGCTGTGCTGTTCATATCGTTGCAATGCTCATTGACCGTGGGGTTGCTGTTCAAACTGCTGCGCTTGTGAGCTCAATCGTCGGTGCCGCCGTATTCACAGGTCGAGTCGGAACCGGTTATTTGCTTGACCGGTTCTTCGCTCCCCACGTTGCAGCCATCTTCTTTGGCGGCGTCGCCGCGGGAATTGGCCTGCTGTGGATAGGCAAGGTGACCGCGATGACAGTGGCCGGCGTGTTCCTGGTTGGAATGGGACTGGGCGCGGAAGTAGACATTATCGCCTACTTGATGAGCCGCTATTTTGGCCTTCGATACTTCGGTAAAATCTATGGTTTTTCTTTCGCAGCCTTCCTGTTAGCTGGAGCGCTCGGTCCTCTCTTGATGGGAGCCGGATTCGATCGAACAGGCTCCTATCACGCACCGTTAGCGGCGCTATTTGTATCGTCTCTCCTGGCGACCTGGCTGATGACCCGGCTTGGACCATATCGATACCCTTCCCGTCAGGCGGCTGAGAGTGTGCCGTTTCTCGCGATGCAAGAAATGGCTGGTCATTAAGCCATACACAACTTCATCAAGAGGTACGTCATGATGCCCGGTCGTGTCGTAGGCAAGCTTACCTGCGTCGTAATTATGGTCTCCACCGTTTCTTTTGGGCAGGCGATTCATTGGCCGTTTTCCACGCCCCAACCGAAGGGAGATGGTGTCACGGACGACACAAGTGCGATCCAGAATGCCTTGACCGCGGCTGCGGCGGAATGCGGCACGGTCGAGCTTGCGTGCACTACATCGAATACCTACGTTGTATCGTCGACGCTTCAGGTGCCCAAGTGCGTGAAGTTTATGGGTGCATGCGGTGCCGTGCCCTTCGAAGGCAGCGAGGTAACGATCGGCACCACTCTCAAGCTGGAGCCTAAGCACGGGATTCAACCTGAGATCGTCACCCATCTCCCTAAAATAGTGGTTTCTTTCCACGATGCGCCGGGCGCGACTATGTCGGGGATCAGCATTGATTGCAATAACCTTCCAGGAACCGTCGGCATTCTTTACGATTCCGATAATAAGCCGACATCCAGCTTTCTCAATGTAGACAATCTGATGATCAAGGGCTGTCACCAGGGGTTTGTGGTCGGCCTAACCGCCAATACCGCGACTCCGCCTGCATCGTGCCAGGCCAACGAGCAGCAAGGAGGATGTACGCAAGCGGATTCCTTCAAATTCGAGCGCTACAGGATACTCGGGAACCTCAGCGACTCAAGCGGAGAAGGAATCCACGTCAACTCATCGAATGGCGCGCAAAGCTCCCTCATTTTCAACGGAAATATTCAGGGCGTGAACGTAGGAGTTCATGTGATCTCGACCAACCAAGGCTTGATTGTGGAGAACACTGACACCGGCTCGCCGGTCGGCCCGAATCCTGCGTTCCTTCAGATTGAATGCAGTGTCGCCGACTCGCCAACTCTCATCAACGATGAAGTAGAGGGCAACACATCTGCAGTGATCGATCACGGAATTAATCCAGCGCGCGAATGCGACGCATCCGATCCGGCATCCACCTGCGGAGGCGCATGTGAACCGGCATGCACCAAGTGCAAACTGGGAACGCCGGGTAATCCGGTCTGGCTCAACAACACATGGAATAATCATCCAATCATCGTCGATGGAACGGAACACATCACCAGCATCGGGAACCTGTTGAACCAGGGCACAATCTCGAGCGCGCAAGCCGCCGTCATGTCGATCAACGAAACCGGTTGGAGCATCGGAGGAAGTGCGACAGTCAATAATCTCGGCATGATTGGCGGAGTTTTGGGCGCGACAGGCGGAGCGGTGTTTGGCGCCAGTTTGAAGGACGAGAATGTCATCATGGCGGAAAACGAAGCGTGCCCGGGCTTTCCACAGGGCAATACGCCAGGGGATCTGGTCTCATGCGAAGGGACGCACGCAGGCAGATTATTTCTCGGCGGGGATCTCATGCTCTTGAATAACGGGGACGGAACTCTAGACACAGAAGGCCGAATGAGAATCCAGGCCGGGCTCTATAACGACGGAAGCGGTTTGAAGCACCAGAGCACAACAACGGGAAGCATCAGTCCGGGAGGGACGGCAAAGGTGCCACTCAACTGGGCCACTCCATTCGCCGACACAGGCTATCAAGCCGTTTGCACAGTCGCAGACAACTCGGGGTCCCTTCAGATGTTGAATACGTCCGTGCCTACGGAGAGTCAGGTGGTTGCCGCGATAAGAAACAACGACAGTTCTGCCTCGCATTCAGGCTTATTGGTTTGCTTCGCCATTCACGACTAAAGAAGTACCTTTCCGCCGCTGAATTATCTCCTCAAAAGACCACCATCGATTAGTAGTTGTGCGTGCTTTTCCCGCCTATATGAGCGAGATGTAAAGTGCGCCACGAAAGCTGTTGTCTCACTCTCGTCTCACCCATCACTCGACAGAGGAGACTAACGATGTCAACCAAAGATGTAGCTCTAAACAAGACCACCTGCACAGAGCTCATAGAAAGCGTCTTTCGGCAAGCAGCCGAAGGGATCAAGTTCCCGGTGCGGGAAGGCGACGCGATCGTGGCCCAACTCAAACAATGTCTCGCCGATAGATCCATCTCGCAGTCGCAATACGACGAGGCAATCAACGCGATCCTGACAGTCGACCGAAGCGCTTCGGCCCGATAAGAAGAATGGATCCGTTGATCAGGATTTTCTGGAAACCTACGACTGCGAACCTCGCTGCAAGTGAATATCGCGACGTCTTGGCGCCTTCCCGCCACGATTCAGACTCGTGTTCGGGAGACAAGGCACACCCCCGAACTCAGCGCGGCGAGCAGCGTTCAACTTGAAAGGAGATTGACTATGACGACAAGAATGATCATGAAGAAGAATCGAGGATCACTAGCAACGATGTTTTTGTTGCTTCTGGCGGCAACCATAACTGTGGCTCAATCAACCAGCAGCGTACACGCGTCTGGCGCTGTACCTCAACTGGTTAAATTCGGCGGGGTCTTGAAAGATGATGCCGGCCGTATCAAAACGGGCATGGTTGGCCTTACCTTTGCCCTCTACAAGGAACAGGACGGCGGTACACCGCTCTGGCTGGAGACGCAGAATGTAGAGGCCGACAGTGAGGGCAACTACTCCGTGTTACTGGGTTCGACCAAGACCGAGGGTTTGCCCGCTGAGCTGTTCACCGGCAGTGAGCCGCGCTGGCTGGGAGTGCAGCTCGAAGGACAGGCTGAACAACCGCGGATCCTGTTTGTGAGCGTGCCTTACGCCTTGCGAGCGTCGGACGCTGCGACGATCGGTGGACTGCCGCCGTCCGCATTCCTGCGTGCGTCCACACCCGGAGCGAGTCGTGACAACAATTCGCCGATTACGTCTACGTCGGGCACGGCAGCTGCGTCAGGGACGGCGGCAAGTTCGCCGACATTCTCCGGCTCCGGGATAACCAATTTCATACCGATCTGGACGAGCAGCTCAACGCTCGGCGATTCAACAATTTTCGAAAGCGCCGGAAAGGTTGGCATTGGGACGAAGACGCCGGGAGCCTTCCAGCTCGTGTTGAATGCACCCAACCAGTTGGGTGAGCAGATCGAAGGACCTTTCGCCGGCGTAGGTGCCGGCTTCCAACTTCAAACCACCGGAGTAGGCGGCAAAGGGTGGGAGCTTCTGGCCACTGGCAAGGACTCGGCCCAAGGCCCAAGTAAGCTGAATATTCGGGATCTGTCCACGGCGGCAGACGTCTTCACCATTGCTCCGGGTGGACTGGTTGGCATTAACAACACTAATCCCGGGACGGTTTTTCAGGTGACTGACAACAACGTAACCTGCTGCGCGGTGGGAACAGTGATTGCCGCGGACGCCTTCAAAGTTGGCACGGCAGTGTTCGGAGATGCAACCGGCACTAGCGGCGTGACCGAGGCTATCTTTGGCCAGATCTCCAGTCCGGTAAATGATTCAGTAGCCGTGACCGGTGAAGCCAATGGAACGTCAGGACAGACCTCCGGCGTTGCGGGCTTCAACAGAAGCAGCGGCAGATTCGCTGCGGGCGTAGAGGCTGCGGAAGAGGCGAGCAGTGGCTTCACCCTGGGCGTGAGTGCGGTAAGCGATAGTCCGAATGGCACCGGGGTTCTGGGTTTAGGTCAGGGGATGAGCAACACCGGAAACAACCTGGTCGGGTGCTGCACCTTCGGCGTATGGGGAGACACACGGTCAAACGTATTCGGAGACGCAGCTCTGATCGGGACGGCGGACGATGCGCGCGCCATCTACCTGCAGAACAACAGCTCCAGCGTGCCGACGGCATTCATGTTTCAGGGAGCGGCCAATCAACTCGCCTTGCAAGCTGGTGGCAACGGTGGCTTTTGCACGATCGACAGCAACGGACATCTGAATTGCCCCGGCGGAGTAGCAACGACAGCCGCAGTGGCAAGCGGGTCGCGCCGGGTCGCACTCTATGCTATGGAATCGCCGCAGCATTGGTTTGAGGATTTCGGAGCGGGACAGCTCGAGAATGGCACAGCCGCTGTGGCCCTCGATCCTACTTTTGCCGAGACCGTGAACGGAGTCTCGGACTATCATGTGTTCCTTACTCCCGAGGGAGATTGCCGCGGCCTCTACGTAAGCCGCAAGACTGCCTCCGGATTCGAGGTGCGGGAGCTCGGCGGCGGCCAGTCGACCGTGGCTTTCGACTATCGGATTGTGGCCTTGCGTCGCGGCTTTGAAAGCGTGCGTCTTGAGGATGTAACCAATCGCTGGAACAAGATGAATACGCCGATGCCTGAGCCGGAGTCCGGACCGCGATTCAAGCTCCCCAACGCACCGCCGTCGCCGGTCGTGCCCGCCCAGGTCAACACCTCGGGCGGCGCGCAGCTCAGGGCGGAGCGATAGACCAACATACGGCCGACCTCCGTCGTAGAGTTCAACGGCGGAGGTTGGTCTGACGTTGGTGGAGTTGAACATGACGCTCGTGACGCGAAGACACTTCGTTCGGCAAGCAGCGTTTGCCGCCGCGCTCTACCGATGCCCAGTAAGCGCGATTGGTGAAGCGCGCCGCCTTTTCGATGCGGACGAACAGAATGGCTCTCCGCTCGACGCGGCGACGGTCCGCAAGCTCAATTCTGAGATTGCCGGCCATGTAATCACGCCGGACGGGTCCCAGTACGAAGCGGCTCGCTTAATCTTCAATCGAGCATTTGATTACCGTCCGGCGGTGATCGTGCGGTGCGCTGGCCCGTCCGACGTCGCGCGCGCCCTGAAGTTTGCCCAGGCCAGAAATCTGCCGCTGGCCGTACGCAGCGGAGGCCATAGTCGGCTTGGGTATGGAATGTGCGACGGCGGCGTGGTGATCGACCTCTCCGGAATGAGACGAGTTGAAGTCGACGCTGGGAAACGTGTGGCCCGCGCAGAGGCAGGCGCGCTCGTTCGTGATCTTGATTTGGGCACACAACGCTTTGGACTTGCGACAACGTCAGGCGGGTGCCCGGCGGTCGGAATAGCCGGGCTGACGCTCGGCGGGGGAGAAGGCCGATTGATGCCCAAGTATGGCACCGCCTGCGACAACCTGCTGTCGGCCCAGGTGGTGACTGTGGACGGGAGACAAGTCGAGGCCAGCCAGAACTCCAACCCAGATCTCTTTTGGGCCATTCGCGGGGGAGGCGGAAACTTCGGTGTAGTGACAGCGTTGGAGTACCAGCTTCATCCTGTAGGCGAAGTAGTATCGGGAGCGCTGCTGTATCCGCCGGGACGCATTCCAGAGCTGCTGCAGGCATTCGTCAGGTTTCTTAGCAAGGCCCCGGATGAAATGGACGCATTCGCCCAGTTGTCGCCGTCCGAACCTGAGCCAAGGATCAAAATCGATGTCTGCTATTGCGGCGATCAACGAACGGGAACTGAGCTGCTCAGGCCGCTGCGTGCGTTGAAACCGCAGGATGACAGCGTCCGGGTCATGTCCTATCTGGAAGCTCAAGCCGCAGGTGGATTTCTACTAGCGCCGATTGCGCTCTTCCAGACAGATCTGTTTCTTCCCGAACTCAGCGGGGCCGCCATTGCGGCGATTACCGTGGCCATCAACAATGCACCAGCAACCTGCAAAGTGATCATCGTGGCGTTGCGCGGGGCTGTGAGCCGTGTAAGTCTGAGGGATACGGCGTTTGCTTTGCGCCAACCCGGCTACGAGGTAGACATGGTGGGTGTCTGGACCGCTCCCGCAGAGAAGGCCAATGTGGTCCGATGGGTCCAGGCTACGCGCGACTCATTGCAACCCTTCGCGCATGGAGTGTACGTCAACCAGCTGGGCGATACGAGCGACCAGCTGGTCCGCTCGGCCTATGGGCCGAACTATGCTCGCCTCGTACAAATCAAGAAAAAGTACGATCCAAGGAATGTGCTACGGCTCAACCAGAATATAGAGCCGGATAAGTCCCTCGAATAATGAGGGACTCGTGCGGGCTGCGCTCGGCGCTAGATCGTCAACTGTGCGGAGGTCTTGCTAGGGTCATCCTCGATGCGCGCATAATCGCCGTATCCACAATGCTCACTCCAAAAATCATCCGCGTCCAAAATTCTGACTGCCGAGCGTTGTCGATATCCAGCGCGGGTCGAGATGTCCCACGAACGATTACGCTGCAAATCTTGAGGTGACAATTGCCCAGAGGGTAGCGATATTAATAGGGTGTGTGTAAATGAAGAGACAATGCGTTGGAGAAAAATGGCCGGTTTGGTCGAGCGCTTATTGACGGAGGAACCTTAATAGTGGCTCATCTTCGGCGATTCTTCTCAAAGCTTCTCAGCCTTTTCAGCAATGTCCATGTCGAAGAGGAGTTGAAACGAGAAATTGCTGCTCATCTGGCGCCTCTTGAGGATGACTTCAGGCAACGAGGTATGTCTCCGGATGAAGTACCCATTGCCGCCAGACGTGCCTACGGTGGACTGGAGCGGGCGAAGCAACTGCACCCGGACGAGCGCTCCATTCTTTGGCTCGCACAGACTGGCCAGAATCTTCGCTATGCATTTCGTAAACTATGCAAATCGCCTTGGTTCACGTTTACTGCGCTGCTGATATTCGCGCTCGGAATCGGAGCTACCACCGCGATGTTTTCGCTTATCGATGGCATCCTTCTGCGCCCCTTGCCATTTCGCCAGCCTGACCGCCTGGTTTTATTGGGAGATCATCTGGGAAAGGGCCTGGATCTTGGGGTGACTGCTCGCGAGATTGGGGCATACTCACATGCAACAAGCGCTTTTTCTTCTCTTGGAGGCTATGCGCCTCGTACTTACGAACTCTCCGGGGGCGCGAACCCGGAAGTAATCCACGCCGCCCGGCTAACCGCGGGTGTCTTTCCGACCCTAGGTGCTCAGCCGATCCTTGGTCGCGTCTTCACACCGCAGGAAGAAGATGCCCATCAGCCCCTCGCAGTCATCAGCTATGCCTTGTGGACGAACCGTTATCACCGCGACCCTCACATAGCCGGCAGCTACATCGAGCTTGACCGCAAGGTCTACTCGATCGTCGGAGTGATGCCGCGCAGCTTTGAATTTCCTTTACTGGCTGGACGCCTCGAACAGGCGCAGCTTTGGGTACCCGTGAGTCTAACGCCGGACGAGCTATCCGACGAGGCTGCCGGCAATTGGGGGTACCACATGGTTGCACGCCTGAGGGATGGAGTCAGCCTCTCGCAGGCAGCCGAGGACACCGACCGCGTCGCCCAGCAGACCATGCGCGATTTCCCCGCGGGCATCTCTGCTATCCACATCCGAGGCGACGTGACGCCGCTCCGTGAACACACTATCGCAGGTGCTCAGCCCTTACTGCGCACCCTGTTTCTGGCTGTTTCCATCGTGCTTCTGATTGCTTGCGTCAATGTCGCCGTTCTGCTGCTCGTCCGGGCCATCCGCCGCCGCCGCGAATATGCTGTTCGCCTGGCACTTGGCGCGCGATTCGGCGCGATCCTCGGTGAATCCCTCATCGAAGGCCTGTTACTCAGCCTTGCGGGCGGCCTGCTGGGCATGGCATTTGCCACGCTTGCCATCCGGACCGGGCTGCATTTCCTGCCCGAGTCCCTGCCACGCATAGACTCCGTCTCCATGAACGCAACCGTAGCCGCATTCACGCTGCTCCTCGCGCTGGCTACCGGCATCCTTTGCAGCCTGGCGCCCGCCTTCGCGGCAGCGCGGACCAGCCTGCTCGATAGCCTCAAAGAAGGCTCGCCATCAGGCACGGCGGCCAAGAGCCATGCCTGGCTGCGCTCTGCCCTGGTCGCCTCGGAAATCGCCATCGCCCTGATGTTGCTCACCGTATCAGGAGCTCTCCTGCGCAGCTACCAGAAGATGCTCGCTGTCGATCCCGGCTTCCGTCCTGACCATGTTCTGGTTGCTGGTTATCAACTGCCCTCCAGGCAATATCCCACAAACAGTTCTATCGACACTTTCAACCGCGCAGTCATCGAACGGCTCTCGAACTCGCCTGGAATGGTTGCTATGGGCATCACCACCTCCGTCCCCGCATCCGGTGGTTGGGCAGCATCGGGATACACCGTTGAGGGCGAGCCCGTTTCAAAATGGAAGTTGAAATTCGCCAATTTCGCAATCACCTACGGCGACTATTTTCGCTCCATGAGTATTCCGCTGATCGAAGGCCGGTACTTCACCATGGATGACGGCCCGAAGTCGCCTCCCGTCGTCATTGTGAATCAGTCCATGGCCAAAAACCTTTGGCCCGGCCAGAGCGCCATCGGCAAGCGCTTCCATGCCGGCAATCCGCAGCGGCCCTATCCGTGGGCGACAGTCGTTGGCGTTGTCGCGGACACGAAAGTTGGCTCTCGTGACGAACCCAGCCCCGATCAGTGGTATGCGCCGGTCGAGCAGCCTGCGACCCTCAACGGTTCTGTGGACGCAGCAACCCGGACCGAACCTTCCGGTGGATACCTCATCCTCCGTTCCGCGCAGCCTCCGGAGCAGATGATTCACGCGCTGCGCTCGTCCGTCGCCTCAATCGATCCGCTGCTCGCCCTCGATCCAGTGCAAACCATGGACGATGCTATCTCGAAGGTTGAAGCGCCGCGCCGCTTCAACACCGCGTTCATAACCGCCTTCACCATCGCCGCTCTCGCGCTCGCCATCACGGGAATCTACGCTGTTGTTGCCTTCTCCATCTCACTACGCACCCAAGAGATAGCCATTCGCATGGCGCTCGGAGCACAGCAGGCAAACATCGCCCGGCTCGTTCTCTTTTCCGGTGCCAAAATCGCCCTTTTCGGCTGCGCTTTTGGTATGGTCGGATCTCTCATCTTGTCGCGCCTTGTCCGATCTTTCCTTTTCGAAGTCAGTGCGACCGACCCATTTATCTACATAGGGAGCGTCCTGATGATGATGTTTATAGCTCTTCTCGCGTCGACGCTTCCAGCAATGCGGGCTGCCTCTACGAATCCAACAGAAACTCTGCGCTCGATTTAGTAGCCGCACTGGGAAGGTCGGTTTCAGGTGGGTTGGCCATTGTTCTCGCGAATGCCAGTCGATGCTGTGATTCCACCGATCAGAGGACACGTCCCGTCGCATGAGAAGGGAATCATCCATTCAATATGGTTTCAGCCATCCGATGTCTGAGAGCTACCTCTTTTCGGCCACACGCCCGCAGTGCGTAAAACATGTTAACGGCTGGAAAAACCCGGCAATGAGCCCATCGGCTATTTGACCCCAGTCGCAATCGCTTTTGTGAGTGACCCGTCGGCATCATCCTGACCGAGCACCCACACGTAGGCGCCGCCCAGCTTGTGCTTTCGGATGTAGGCTGTCTTTGCGGCCACCGATCGAGGATCGTCGTACGTGTAAAAGGTCTCCTTGGCCGGATTGTAGAGCGTCGCCTCTTTCCTTTCCGCATCGAACCATGCCGTATATCCGTTTTTGTCGATCAGATTCTTGATGGTCGAGTAAGTCAGGTTTCCGGGAGTAAGGAGGTGGTCGCAGCCTGGCGAAGGGTTCGCCTTGTCGGGATGCGGGCACAAGCCCGATCCATCGGCTAGAAGGACCGGAGGAGCTGCGGTTGAGCTTTGATACAAGCCATGGTTTACGCTGGGAACACCTGCCCAGCCGACGGCATACAAGGGAAATCCCATGAGATATTTGCTCGGAGGAACTCCGGCGTCGAGATAGGCCTTTACAGTTTCATCAATGCTCATGGACTGAGCCCGCACGGGATTGTTTTGCGCTTCGTAGAGCGGGGATTGTTCATTGGTCTGCTTGTCCGATTGTCCGGCATAGTCATATCCGTCGATCGTGAGAAAGTCCACTTGCGCGGCTGCTGCCTTCAAATCGATGTTGGCATAGTTCTTCGCAAACGCAGGAGAATCGAAGGACAGGACATATCTCTTCCCCGTCGTCATCGACAAGACGTTCAGTTGGGAGCGGAATTCTTTCAGTAGAGAGGTGAAGTTCTCCTTATCCCCAGGTCCGGGGAATTCCCAGTCAATATTGAAGCCATCGAAGACACCTGGGGCTTCAATACCGGGGGCGATATTTCCTTTGACAAAGAGGTCGATGCATGACGAAGCGAGCGCGGCGCGGCCAGCCGGAGTTTGAGCGGCCGCGACCCAGCCGGAAGGGTCGCCCAATTGGCCGCCCAGGGAAATGAGCACCTTCAATTCGGGATGAAGCTGCTTGAGCTGCAGGATCGCGCCAAAGTTCCCATATACTGGCGCAACAAAAGGCTTGCCGTTCACACTGGGGAGCGATTGATCCCGATAGGCGGTCACCGGATCTGCAATCGCACACGCCGGCGTGGATCCTGGGGTGACATTGCCGAATGCGTAGATCAGGTAGCCCAATTCGCCTGCCACGCCACTCTTCTCGACATCCGCGATGTTATAGCCCGCTTGGTGGACGCCCCACTCTTCAAAGTACGCACCGAAGATTCGGCGATGATTGTCCTGTTGCGCAAGGGACTGGCAGCAGTATCCGAGAAAGACCGACATGCTCAGCAACGCAACCGCGCCCGGGCGTGGCCTTACGCATCCCATAAACAAACTCCTCCATGATTTGCACGATTTGGCCCCATGATAAGCCATCCTGCAGAGACCCGCAGGACGGATGGTCGCCTACTGGAAAGTAAGCCGAGAAAATCGAGTCATTACGGCGTGGTCCGCCGTCCAGAGACCCCTGGAGGGTGTAGAAGTGTGCTGAAGTCGATGCCGTTTTGGCGTTCATCGCGCTATTCAACGGGATTTTGATCTTTCGGGGCCGGCGCTAACAGGGTCAATTTGGGCCTTGACAGCAATAGAGGACGGTCGTACTCTACGGTCATGCGATACTCGCCGGAGCATAAAGCGCAGAACCACGAGAAGATTCTTTCCATGGCCGCACGCTCGTTCCGGGAGCACGGCGGGGACAGCAGTGGCATCGGCACGGTGATGAAGAAGGTGGGCCTAACGAAAGGGGGCTTCTACCGCCATTTTGGAAGCAAGGATGACCTTCTCGTTGACGCGGTAGCGCGAGCGTTCGATGAGATGGGAAGAGGCATGCTGGAGGTTGCAAAGTCAGCACCCAAAGGTCAAGCTCTGCGGGCCATCATCGAACGATATCTGAGCGCAGACCACGCGAATTCGCCAGGACTGGGTTGTGTGGTTGCCGCCCTCGGGCCCGAGCTCGCACGAAAGCCGGTGTCCGTGCGAAAACGGATTGAGGCGTCGCGAGAAGCGTATCGTGAGCGGCTATTGCCATTTGTTCCTGGTCAGACGCGAGAAGAAAAACTGGCGAAGTTTGAGTTGTTGTTCCCCAGTATGTCTGGGGTGCTGACCGTGGTCCGAGTGACCTCGTCGCCGCAGCGGCGTGAGCAAATGCTGACGGAGGCGAGGAAGTTCTTTGTAAGAAGCTTCACTGAAACGTGACGTGATTTTTTTTTGCGACCAATAGAGTACGATCATACTCTTTTGGACGTAGACGATGCAACAGGCTGTCATTCGAAAGAGGCACATCAACGACCAAACCAAGAACCTAACCAAACTGAATCGAAAGGATAACCCGATGAAACTCATGATCCCGTTTCTTATGGCCATGCTACCGGTAGCGTCGCTAGCGCAATCACAATCCGGAACCGCCTCTGGCGTGCCCAGCGTGGCTATACCTAAGACCACCGCAGTGCTGGTTATTCAGACTGTCAAGCAGGGCGTAACCGCTCAACAAGTCATGGCCGTCATGCCGGCAGAGATTCGGGCAACTGTGAAGCTCTACCTCGACGGGAAAATCCGCGAGTGGTATTCGCGCGGCGATGGCAAAGGCGTGGTCGTCCTGGTCGAGGCGCAGACCGAAGACGAGGCGCGAGCCATTTTAGAAACCCTGCCGCTCGCGAAGGAACAGTTGATGGATACCGAGTACGTTCCCGTCGGACCCTTGATGCCGATGAGGATGTTGATAGGCCCAGGTGCGCAGCAGTGACTCTCCTCATTAAGAGAGGCATCGCGACGTCAATGACTGGAATTCCAAAGAGGAGACATTCATCGTGCCACAACAGATGATCTGGTTTTTCGTGAGCATCGCATTCAGCTTCATCGCGTGGGGGATCGTCGCCGCTCGATATATGTGGCCGGAGCTCCGCCTCCGGCCACGGGTCGAAGCGTTGCGGCCTTTGCTCATCCTACATAGCTTCCGCTTCGTCGGGTTGGCATTCCTGGTTCCCGGCGTCGTTTCACCCGATCTGCCGCCTGCGTTCGCGCACTCCGCGGCCTATGGGGACATCATTACGGCGATACTTGCGTTGCTTTCGCTACTCTTGCTGCCCAGTGCGGCTGGCGCTGCCGTCGTATGGATCTTCAGCCTTTGGGGTTCAGCCGATCTCCTCAACGCTTTCTACCAGGCCAATCACGCCGGACTATTGGCGGGGCAGTTGGGAGCCGCATTCTTCCTTCCGACTTTGTTCGTGCCGCTGCTGCTGATTACGCACGGACTCGCTTTCCGGATTCTTCTGCAACATCACCATGTATCCGCAGTACAGGAAAGTCGGCACTTAGCATAAGGCGCCTCGGCCAAAGGCATTTATCGAAAATTCAACGCAGAGCATGAGTTTGCCGCCAATGCTTCGTGGTTAGGAAGGTGTGAGCTAAACACCGCTTTGGAGCCTGGTCTTGTCCCGCATTCAAGATCTGAGGGAGTTCCGGCGGCGTCTCCATGCCAACTTGCCTTATAGCGAATGAGTGGTTAGCGCAGCAAGGCCAGCCGGAACGCACTCGAACTGTCGCCATACATTATCAGAGTAAGAAACTCGTCTCAGCCGCTGTTAGGCTCTGCAGCTGTTGGCAGAAAAGCGGAGGTTTGTGGAAGATCATAGAGGCCTTCGGAAGCGACTTGGGACTGGAGGCGGTCGACGAGTTGCGCGATGGTCCGAGTGACACCGATGAGAGTCCGTTCACTCTCAGAGATTTCGGCTGCGATTGTGGCTGATGTGGAATCAATGCGGTCTACGAGGCTCGCCGGCGTGCTGATGCAGTGAGCGCGGGTGGCAAGCTGGCTCTCAAGGCTATCTGCCATCTGGCGGAAGATGCGCGCACACTCGAAGCGAAAGTCATTCTCAAAAGCCCTGAAGGGCTGCGACCTCGGGTCGGTACCGCCGAAGATACGGAACCGCACCAACGGGACCTCGAGCAGGTAAAAGCTACGCAAAGAGGCCTGCCAGCGACGGATGCGATCGCGGGCGGCCAGGTCTCTCGCGCGGGATGGTCCGGTTTCAAAGGGAACGGCGTCGGATTGTGCGGTCACTTCACCAAAACGACGATAGATTTCTTCGCGCTGGCGGCGGATCTTCAAAATGTCCGCAGGATTAGCGCGCGGAGAGGAAGAGGAGAAATCGGCTAGCAGGCGAAGATTGACAACAAAAATGCGCACCATCTCATCGCCGGCAGAGCGCGGAAAGAAGCGCTCAAAGACGAGCCACATCATGGTAATGCCGAGCAGGACGCCGAGTACGCGATCGCGTCCGATTGTAAGGTCGGTCTGAATGTGAAACTCACTGAGATGGATGAGGTAAAACGAGAAGGCAAATTGCACCCCGGCATAGGAAAGCCTGGAGCTGGAAGTTGCAATCCACGCAGCAATGGCAGTCATGGTGGCGAAGAGCACTGTGAATCCGACGATGGAATCGATAAAAGGGAGAACGAAGATCTGGGCGCCAATGCCTGCGATCACGCCACCGAAGACAAAGCCGGCGATGCGCAGGATTTGTTTCTGGCGGGAGGAACCGATGGTTGTAAGAGCGGTAATAAGGCAAGTCAGGAGGGAGGTGGAGAGATTGGGCCAGTCCAGTGATACGTAAAAGACGTAGCAGAGCATGGCGGCCGTGGTTCCACCGAGTACGTAACGCAGATGCGCGGGATTGGAAAAGGCATCGGGAATGAAGATACGGCTGGCAGCGGGCGCGTCGTCGATCGCCTCGACTCCGGGATCTGGGGCGTTCTGGCCGCTGAAGATGGAGGGCATGAGCGAGACCATGGATTCGACTTCAGACAAGAGCGGAGTGCCGGGACTGGGCAGAGGCTCGAGAGCTGCCTGACCGGGTTGGCCGTGGGTGCGAAGACAGCTGCGAATATCCGCGAGGCTTCGGCCGATGCGCGCAGCACGCTGCCGCAACTCCGCCGGTAGAGAGGGAAAAGCACTAGCGAGGCCAGCGCCAAAATCAATCGAACGAGCTACGAGTGAAACCAGCGTGGTCATTTGCGTGCGATAGAGCTGGCCATAGTTTGCGCGGGTCACATGACGGCGGAGCCCACTAGCCCCCACCATGGCGAACTGGGCAAGACCGGCTTGCGTAGCGGGCGAAACAGGCCGGCCGTTGGCGTAATCTGCCATCAGTTTCTCGATGAGTGCGAGGCGGGTATCAATTCCTTCCACGAGGTCATCGCCGCCGTGCAGCGCGCGAAAGACGACTTCAACTCCCAGCGTCACCAGCGCACCGATGCTCGTTGCCAGGATGAACCACAGTGTCAGTTCAACGTTGGTTTCCGTAGGGCCGGGGAGGTACCAGATGCTGACAACATTGCCAATGACAATCGCGGAGCCAATCGCCATTGCGTAGTTTGCAAGGCAGCGGAGCATAAGGAAGGCAAGAAAGAGGCTGCAACCGACCCAGAGAAAATGGGTTTCAGGAGTGGAAGCAAACAGCGGTGCGCCGATAGGGATGAACAGCGCGCCAAGCAGGAACCAACCAATCATGAAGATCGCTGAGCGGGCCGTAGAAAGCAGATTTTCGCGCGAAAAGAGAAAAGCAGTCAATGCGCCAATGAAGCCACCGGGAATGCGGAAGGTGACGATAAGGATCATGGTCAAAGTTGCGGAGATGACGATACGCGCCACCAGCGCGCCGCGGCCGGGATAGGGTGTAAGTTCCTTTTTGAGAAACTCCGGAAACCAGTCGCTGAAGCGTTCCCGATGCGGAAGATGAATGGGCTCGTAGGCCATGTCTACTTCCCTGGTACGTGAGGCGCATAGCTGCGGATGATAACGGTGGCAGACTGGCTGCGATGGTATCGAGATGCAAGTGTCAAAGCTGTCATGGAGGTGATGACAGTTGCGCTAATCCTTGCCTTTAGAGTCTGAATCTGCGTCATTGAGTGCATCTCCCGATTCCCGTTGGTTGCGCTCAGCGTCACGAGCGAGTTATCTCAAGAGCCATCATATATACACCACATTGGAGCTCGATCTTGTTCCGACTCAACTGCAGGGGGACGTTTTCACCATCTGGGCTGATTGCAGTTAGGCTTCTCAAATCGACTACGCGTTCTTGGCCCTGAAGGGCAACTCTTGCCTTTTCGCATTGGTTCGCGCGTTCACCCGTCCACGGTACCCCAAGGCAATGACCGAACTGATTCGTGGTTTGGTCCGAACGGCAAGCTTCTCTTGATCGGCATAATCTCCGATCCTATCGAGGTGGCTTGGGTTCAGCTCATCAGGGGCGGTAAGACTGTTCAGAGATGGGCAGGGGGAACGCCGACGGAGTCGGATAACGCGCCTCGCTTTGTCGAACTGCGCGGGGTACGCGCCAGGATCGAAACCTATCCCTTGGAAAGGCAGCCGAAGCATATGCCGCAACGCAGAGTTTCGCGTTGTAACGACGATGTGATTGCGGCCAATTGCGGCGAAGAGCAGCCCTATCTGAGAACAGGTTATTCTGCTCGTCGACACCCCCGTTGGAACAGATCAATCGCCCAGCCACATCGAGGCTGCCCTGCCTTACAAGGAGCCCATCATGAATGCCAATGTTGATTGTTTTGCTTTTAAGCCTTTGGTGTATCGTGTTCATTACAAGCGATCTACGCATGTGCAGCTAGGGAAGGCGCGCGGGAGATTAAGATGGCTCAAAGCGAACAAGGAACCAAATACGTGACTGGCGGATCGGTTGATAGTGCTCGGTCAATCTTTGAAGGAAGAGGCGAAATTTCTCTAGCAAATTTCTCCAGCAAGGATACGATATGCGATGCAGACCCTGGAATAAGCTGCTCCTCCTTAGTCCTGCACTTCTCGGCGGAGCAGGGGCCCTTGCCCAGTACAACCCGCCAGCCACGCCGGCGCCGTACAACCCGATTGCTCTGGCCGATGTAACAGGAGCACCGCGGACAGCCGTTCAAGCCAGGCAGAGTGACTATCAAACCCTGTCGCAGAATCCGTACCTCGGAGGAGTTCCTGGGGGAAAACTCAGCGCAACGCCAGTGGCGCTTTCCCTCGAAGACGCCGTCGCCCTTGGACTCAAGCAAAATCTTGGAGGAGTCTTGGCCACGGATGTCGTTACCGACGCGCGAGGACAGCGTTGGCAAGCGCTGAGCGAGCTGCTTCCCAATGTTGTCACCGATACCGGTTTCGGAGTTCATCAAATCAATGTAAGGGCGGCCTTCGGTCTGACCATTCCCGGAGAACCTCCGATCATTGGCCCATTTGGATATTTCGACTCGCGGGCGTATTTCACACAATCCGTTTTTGATTGGGCATCCATCGAGCGGGCGCGATCTTCACAGGCGCAGCTAAAATCGGCAGAGTTTAGCTCCAAAGATGCTCGCGAGTTGGTCGTGCTTGTGATTGTCTCCAACTATTTGCTGGTCATCGCCGACCAATCGGAGGTTGAGTCAGCCACATCCCAACGGGATACCGCCAAGGCACTTTTTCAGCAGGCATCCGACCAGAAGACCGCGGGCCTTGCCTCGGCCGTGGACGTTCTGCGCTCACAGGTGCAACTGCAATCACGCGAACAGAGACTGATTGTCGCGCAAAATAATTTAGCTAAGCAGAAATTGGTTTTGGCGCGAGCTATCGGACTTCCTCTGGGCCAAAAGTTCGAGATAACCACCCATGCCCCTTACCAAGAGCTGACGCCCTCGAGTCTCGATGAGGCGATCCAAAGCGCCTACAAGGCTCGCGCGGATTTTCAGAGTCAGGTGAATCGGGTCCGGTCCGCTGAGCTCACGAGAAAGGCCGCTTCTGCCGAGCGGTATCCATCGTTAGGTGCGGAAACCGACTATGGTCTCTCTGGAGTCAACCCGGGCTCGTCACATGGTACCGTTGATGCGGCTGCCACACTCCGCATTCCTATTTTTCAGGGTGGGAGAGTACATGGGGATGTTCTCCGGGCCGAGGCCTCGCTAACAGGGGAAAGTCAGCGACTGGAAGACTTACGAGCCAGGATCGATCAGGAGGTTCGGGACGCTTATCTCGATCTGGAAGCGTCTGCGCAAGAAGTTTCTGTTGAGAAAAGCGCGGTATCGCTGGCTACTCAGAACTTGGAACAATCCCGAGATCGATTCATTTCGGGAGTTACTGACAACATTGAAGTCGTTCAAGCGCAAGATGCGCTGGCAATCGCGAATGACGCCTACATTGCCAGTCTTTATAGCCACAACGTCGCCAAAATATCTCTGGCAAGAGCGACCGGCGTCGCGGAATCACGCTTTGCTGAATATGTGGAGGAAAAATGACTACGGCTGAGCCAAATCCGGCAACAAATCCGGCAAAAGCAACTCCGCCAAACACAGCAGCGGACAACGCCACCGCAGCTGACCCGCCAATTTCGGCTTTTCCGAGAAGGCGCTCCTACAAACGTTGGATTTTTCTTGCCTCTTTTGTTGTTCTGGCCATTGCTGGTGCATTCCTCTGGCACTATCTTTCCGGCTTCGAATCCACCGACGATGCGCAGGTGGACGTCCATCTTTACCCTGTCAGCGCTCGCATTGCCGGATATATCCAGAAGGTCCACGTTGAGGACAATCAATGGGTCGAGGAAGGTTCCACGCTCGTGGAAATCGATCCAAAAGACGATGAAGTGGCCTTGGCAAAAGCGCAGGCAACGCTGGACACTTCAGAGGCTGCCGCGAAAAGTTCGAATATCGATGTGCCCATATCTTCCGTCGATACCTCAAGCCAATTAAAATTCACATCCTCGGCTATTCAGAACGCGGAAGCAGCGATCCAGGCAGCAGAAAAGCAAGCCGCCGCCGCCCACGCCCGCGTTTTGGAAGCGCAAGCGGAAAATGTAAAGGCCCAAGATGACGTCACCCGCTATCACTTGCTGCTTACGAAGGAGGAGGTACCGAAGCAAGTCTACGACCATGCTTATGCCGCCGCAGCGACCGATGTCGCCGCCGTAACTGCGGCAGAAGCAGACGAGGCCGCAGCTCAACAAGCCGTTCAAGAAGCGCACAGCCGCCTCACTGAGGCTCAGGCACACTACGAAGATGCCCAAGCCGGGCCGCAGCGCGTTGCGTCAACGCGCGCCAAAGCGCTTTCGGCCATGGCGGATGTAAACCAGAAAAGAGCTGCTGTCGAGCAAGCGCAGTTGAATCTGGGATACACCAAAATATTGGCACCTGTGGCCGGGGAGGTCACGAAAAAGGTTGTCGTCGGATTGAATGTCGACCCTGGGGAGCAGCTGCTCACCGTGGTTCCCCTGGATCAGGTGTGGATCACCGCGAATTTCAAAGAGACCCAACTCAAACACATGCGCGTGGGACAGGAAGCAAAAATTGTCCTTGATTCGAACGGCCGCACATACCGCGGTCATGTGGACAGCATTGCCGGAGCAACGGGACCCATCTTCAGCTTGCTGCCACCCGAAAACGCAACGGGCAACTATGTGAAAATCGTTCAGCGTGTTCCCGTAAAGATCGTTCTCGAGCCAGGCGAAAATCGTGACCACCAGCTTCGGCCGGGTATGAATGTCGAAGCAAAAGTGTACTTGCGATGAGCGCCACAGCTTTGGCTCTTCCGTCAGACACCGTCTGGCGCCCTAAGGTAAACCCCTGGGCGATTGCCGTCATCGTGTCGATGGCGGCGTTTATCGAAGTCCTGGACACGAGCGTTGCCAACGTTGCCTTGCCTTACATCGCCGGCGACCTGGGAGCCAGCTACGACGACAGCACTTGGGTACTCACCTCGTACCTCGCTGCGAACGCGATCGTCCTACCCATCAGCGGATGGCTCGCGGAGGTGATCGGTCGCAAGCGGTATTTCATGATGTCGCTTACTATCTTCACGGTGAGTTCACTGCTTTGCGGCTTAGCACCCAATCTGCCGCTATTGCTGCTCTTTCGAGCTGTGCAAGGCGTCGGTGGCGGAGGACTGCAACCGATGGCACAAGCCATTCTCAACGATACGTTTCCTCCAGAGCAGCGCGGCTCCGCGTTTGCTCTCTATGGCATTAGTGCAGTTCTCGCCCCTACCGTCGGGCCGATGCTGGGGGGCTGGATTACTGACAACTATTCCTGGCGCTGGATATTTTTCATCACGCTACCCGTGGTCCTTCTCGCTCTTTATTTCACGTACACCCTGGTCGAAGATCCGCCGTTTCTCCATCGCCTCAAGCGCGGGGGCATCAAGGTAGACTACATCGGAATATCCTTCTTGGCGCTGGGAGTGGGCTCGCTGCAGATCCTTCTGGACAAGGGACAGGAAGACGATTGGTTCGGCTCGCACTTCATCACGACCCTGGCGATAACGGCAACCGTTTGTCTTATCTCGCTGGTCATCTGGGAATGGTTCCGCAAAGAGCCGATTATCGATGTCCACCTGTTCAAGAGCTTCAACTTCGCGGCAGCGAACTTAATGATGTTCATGATGGGCTTCATGCTCTTCAGCACCCTGGTTCTAATTCCAGAATTTCTGCAGACGCTAATGGGTTACACAGCAGAACTTGCGGGTCTCGTCCTCTCCGGCGGCGGAGTTGTCTTGCTGGTGATGATGCCCATCGTCGGCCGGCTTACATCAAAGATTCAAGCCAGATGGCTGATCGCGACGGGATGGCTGTGCCTTGCCATTGGACTGTTCTATTGCGCGCACCAGATTGATTTGTTCGTCAGCTTCCGCTTTGCGATGTGGCTGCGCGTTGCGCAAGTCGTAGGAATCGGATTCCTATTTGTCCCCATCACCGCGGCGGGTTACATCGGAGTTCCTCCAGAGAAAGGCAATAGCGTCTCCGGCATCATCAATTTCATGCGCAATATCGGCGGCAGTATCGGAAC
>JBAVYX010000307.1:0-4002 GCA_049588475.1 Silvibacterium sp.
AACGTTCACTTGTTACTAGGCCACCTCATTGGCAGTCATGCCCCAGGATTGCACGACGCCAAGCTGCTCGGCCCCGTCACCCACCATCTAAACCTGGCCCAGGGTCGAGCCATTCAAGCGATGCGCGCGCAGCGAAATGATCTGACGATTGGAGTCGGACTGGCACTTGCGCCTGTCCGGCCAGAGGGAGGGCGAATCCACTTACTTAACGATGCGGCTGCGCTTGCGTTTGAAGAAGTATGGGCCGGAGCGTTCCTGGACCCACTGCTGAAGGGCGAATACCCTCTGGCAGCCCATCCGATGCTGGCCGATGTGGTGAAGGCCGGCGACATGAGCACGATTCATCAGGGTTGCGACTTTATTGGCGTCAACTATTACTCACCGGCGTATGTCAAAGCGGATTTCAGTGGTCCAAGTTTCATAGGCGGAGGCAAAACGCCTGACGGCGTCGCCCACGATGCGTCTGGCCGAGAAATCGACCCTAACGGCCTCCAGGAAATTCTCACTCGACTGACCAAGAATTACGATAATCCGCGTCTCTTCGTGACGGAGAACGGATGTTCCGACCCCGTGGGTGACCGCGTCGCAATCATCGATGATGATTTCCGAATTCTCTATCTGAGCTCTCACTTGCGTGCTGTCAGCGGGGCGATGGACAACGGCAGCCGGGTGGAAGGCTTCTTCGTGTGGTCGTTGCTCGATAACTGGGAGTGGGAGCTGGGTTTTACTTCGAAGTTTGGCCTGGTTGCTCAGAATGTCAAGACGGGCGAACGAACCCCCAAGAAGTCCTATGCCTGGCTTGCCAATATCGCAAAGACCGGATTGTTACCCGCGTAACGGTCGCGTCTGGGAAGACGCTTTTAAGGTTAGTGGTGCCTCGGCAGAGTGTTTCCACGAAAGAGGTCATCGTGCCAACAGCTTTCATCACAGGCGGTCACTCCGGGATTGGGTTTGCATGCGCTAAAGAACTTGCATCCAGCTGGCGTTACGACTTGGTTCTTGCTGGGCGGGGCATGGAACAGATGGAAGCCGCGGCGCAGCAGTTCCGGAGGACCTACAGCGTAACGGTCAGCACACTCGAGCTCGACACCTCTTCGCTGAGCTCCGTGAGAGAGGCAGCAACAAGGTTTCGTGCGATGCTCGACCGTGGCCAAGTCGCCTCACTTCAGGCAATACTCTGTAACGCCGGCGGATATTTCGCTGGACCAGTTTCTTATACTAAGGACGGCTATGAGACAACGTTCGCGACCAACTGCCTCGGACATTTCTTACTGATCCAGCTGCTCACTGAGCAAATGGCAGACAACGGACGTATCGTATTTACCGCGAGCGGAACGCATGATCCCGACACGACCGACGGAAAATTGATCGGCATTGTGGCTGAACCGGACGCCATTAGTCTTGCCAACAATGGGAAAGACGCCAAGAATTTCCTCTCGGCGAGAAAGCGCTACTCGACATCAAAACTCTGCACGATCCTCTATGCCTACGAACTGCACCGGCGGTTACGGCGGGCCGGTAGCTCAGTCGCATCGATCGCGTTCGACCCCGGGTCTGTGCCCGAGACTGGACTACTCCGGACGATGCCGAGGCCTCTACAGCGCCTCGTGAAAACCCCCTCGGCGAAATGGATCGCGAAACGAGCTGGCGTAACTCAGGGTTCCATCAGTTTCTCTGGTGCATCGCTTGCTAAGGTCGCTGCCGATCCGGCCTATAGGAACGGATCTGGCAGGTACTTTCAGTCGAATAACGGCACACTCAGTGATAAGCGATCTTCCAAACTGTCATATGACGAACAACGAGCACTGAAATTATGGAACGATTCAAAGACGCTCGTGCAATTGCAGCCGAACGAAGAGTGCGTTCAGCTGCGGTGACGACGGAAAGGTTTATCTTGGCCGCAAGAATACTTATGGTTGTTAGTGCGAGCATTGTCCTCACGCTCGGAGTTCTTCACCTGGTCTATACGTTCTGGGGCCCAAGCCTCACGCCCCGCGACCCCGCGCTGCAAATTAGCATGACCCAGAGTTCGCCTGTTATTACAAAAGAAACAACTATGTGGCGGTGTTGGCTTGGCTTCAATGCCAGCCATAGCATGGGACTTATTTTGTTTGGATTGGTGTTCGGTTATCTCGCATTAGCTTACGGTCAGATACTCTTTCGGTCAACGTTTCTGCTCATTGTCGGGCTGGCAATGCTTGGCGGTATTGTCGTGCTCTGCAAGGCGTATTTTTTCAGTGTGCCTCTCATAGGCGTCAGCATTTCTTTCGCCTGCTATGTGGCCAGCATTGTGCTATCCCGGACCTGACAACGCGCTCTTGATCCAAACAGCAATATGGGGAGATGCAGGACAGACGCCTGGAGCCCCCGAAGTTTCTGGGGAGAAGGAAACCGCAGGTTTGCCGCGGTCGCGGTGAGTCTATGGATTTTCAATCGCAGTCTACTAATAATTCAGCAGTTAGAGCTTTGTGGTGCAAAGCCGATATTGCGATCTCTCCCGGCACATACAGCCTGAGCATGCCACAATGCAGCGACCGCGGCGCCTGCGGCTTCGTTCTTACCGGCAAGCCGGAAGTTTGGAGTTGAAATGTCCGTATTGCTGACAATGCGGGAGTTACGCGAGTGAACCGGGTTCCTCGTTGTCGAGGCCGCATTATTCGCGGAATCATTCTGAGACATGCTTCTGCAGGACTCGTTCTGGGCCTTCAACTCTGCGATCTGCCGCTCCACCTCTGCCTGATTCTGCTGGAGCCTGCATCTTCACATCATGCATTCCGGCCTCGATGGCCTCCACCTGTTTCAGGTCATGAGCCACGACCTGCGGAGCGCCTGAGCTACTCGGCCCTCCTGTCATCAATACCGCAGGAATCCGTGAAACACATTGTTCGCATCTAGTGTCCCGAGTCAGAAATACGTTGAAGAATATGGTGGGATCAGGCATAGTTGGGTATGGCACTGGGCCGTCCCACCAAACCGCTGCATGTCACGGCTGAGGAAAAGGAGAAGCTGACGCTGCTGGCACGTCGGCCTAAGTCATCGCAGGCCGCGGCGATGCGGGCCCGCATTGTGCTTGGCTGCGATGAGGGCCTGAGCAACACAGCCGTGGCGAAGAACCTGCATATCACCGGGGCCACAGTTTGCAAATGGCGCGAGCGTTTCCGGATGAGGCGGCTGGAAGGTCTGCTGGACGAGCCAAGGCCGGGGGCTCCGCGCGCGATCAGCGACGCGCAGGTTGAAGCGGTGATCACACGGACGCTGGAATCGATGCCCGCCAACAGCACACACTGGAGCACGCGGCTGATGGCGCAGAAGACGGGTTTGTCGCAGACCGCGATCGTGCGCATCTGGCACGCTTTTGGTCTGCAGCCGCATCGCGTGGAGAACTTCAAGTTCTCCAAAGACCCGCAGTTTGTCGAGAAGGTGCGGGACATCGTCGGACTGTATATGAATCCACCGGAACATGCGATGGTGCTGTGC
Source organism: Silvibacterium sp. (assembly GCA_049588475.1). Lineage (GTDB taxonomy): Bacteria > Acidobacteriota > Terriglobia > Terriglobales > Acidobacteriaceae > Silvibacterium. The sequence continues at coordinate 3,478 of JBAVYX010000307.1, forward strand.
GTGGATGAAAAGAGTCAGGTGCAGGCGCTGAACCGCACCCAGCCCATTTTGCCGCTGGCCCCAGGCGTGCCCGGCCGCCAGTCTCATGACTATGAACGGCATGGTGTCACCTCGCTGTTCGCAGCCCTGAATGTGGCCACCGGCGAAGCCATCGGCAACTGTCATCGGCGCCATCGGCACCAGGAGTTCCTGAAATTCCTGGCACGCATCGATGCCGCCGTCCCCGCCGATGTTCAGGTGCATCTGGTGATGGATAACTACGGCACGCACCAGGTGCAGCGAGTGAGGAACTGGTTTGCACGCCATCCCCGCTATCATGTGCACTTCACGCCCACCAGCGGAAGCTGGCTGAATCTGGTGGAGCGTCTCTTTGCCGAGATCACCGAGCGCTGTGTCCGCCGTGGCAGCCATACCGCAGTCGCACAACTGGAAACAGCCATGCTGGACTATCTTCGCGAACGAAACCGCCAGCCCACACCTTTTGTCTGGACTGCCGATGCCGATCTTATCCTCGGAAAAATCCAG
>JBAVYX010000308.1:0-8690 GCA_049588475.1 Silvibacterium sp.
CGGTGAAATCGAACGGTCTGCGGGGTTCGTTCTCAGGTGCCGTCGTATGTTGTTGAAGAGATGGTAGGCACGAGGAGACTCGAACTCCTGACCTCTACCGTGTCAAGCGAGTTTAAAGCGGTAACTAACAGAAACCAAACGGCACGGATGGCTTCCAAAGTGCCTTTTAGGACCCTAAGAAACGCTTATTGGACCCCATTAGGACCCCAATTTCGACCTTTACCCAGCAACGGTAAATTCATCGCAGAGAGCACCCCAATTTAGGCGAGGCGTCAACTCCAAGCCCAGGCTCCACGCTGGGCGAAGCTCAGGCGCACCATGTGGGCGAACCTCCCGCGAGCCGATCAAGAATAGGCCCCCAGTAAGCAAGCCGCGGATGGCGGAACGGCTCATTGTGGCCATGCCCGGGAATGATGAGCAGCTCGGCCTTGGCCCCGCAAAGGGCGTGCAACTGCTCGCCTAACTCCACCGGAAATGTCCGGTCCTTTTCCCCGTGAACTACCAATACCGGCAGCGAGCAGCTGCGCATGGATTCCTCGGCGCGCCAGATCGGCGGCACAAAGCGGGCCCAGCGTGCAGGGATAAGGAGGCTGCATGCCGCAGCCTGAAACGACGGGAAGCCGGCGCAGAGCACAAGCCGGCTCGCGGGCACACGATTGATGACGGCGGCGGCGACCCCACTGCCCAGAGAAAACCCCAGCACGGCCACGGGGAACGACGGCGCAAGCCCATGAAGGTGATGGAAGGCCGCAACTGCGTCCTCTTCAAACTGAGCCGCTCCGATGCGTCCCTTGCTTCGTCCGTAGCCCGAGTAATCGAAGACCAGCGACGCGGCCCCATTGGCTGCAAGCAGCCGCTGCACTGGAAGCCAGCCATCGACGATCTCTCCGATGCCGTGACAGATGAGCACCACGGATTGCAACGCCCGCCCTGCAGGCTCAACGTAAACCGCATCGAGTGAACTGTCGCCGCTGGCGATACTGTGTCGGGAGATGCGGACATCTGGAGAGTTCGCCGGAGAGACCGCGCGCCGGCCACGCGCCCCTCTACCCAGCAGCCGGTCATGCAGGCTGGTCGCGCGGCTGGCGCAGGTAATCGCAACTGCGAAGGTCACCCGGTGAATGCGCATGGAAGAGGTCATCTTCTTGTTATTAGGTGTTTTCTGCTTGTCTGGTTGTTTCAGCTGGTCACGAGTGGTAGTGGCGCCCGTTCAGAGTAGAACCCAACATATAGTGCATTGCTGAAACAACCAGATAAGCAGGAGGTGTTTAGTCCCGGCATTTGATGGATGGGATCGAGAGTAAACCGATCCGGTTCTTTCTGCCAGTATCTGCAGATGAATTCGTAGGCGGTAAGGCCGCCGAGAGTCTTGAGTCGTTTGGCGAAGTTGTAGGCAGCGACGAAGTCGCTGAGGTGAGTGCGCAGCTGGTGATGGCTGTGGTAGTGGTAGCGCTGAACAGTGGCTTCTTTGATGGTGCGGTTCATACGCTCGACCTGGCCGTTCGTCCAGGGATGGTTCGGTTTGGTGAGCCGGTGGTCGATGCCGTGCCGAAGACAGGCCCTGTCAAAAGGATGGCCGCGAAAGCGGGCCGTTGGCCCCTTGCGATTCTTCGGCAGATCGGCGAACTGGATGCCGTTGTCGGTGAGCACGGTGTGGATGCGATAAGGAACAGCCGCGACCAGAGCTTCGAGGAAACTTGCTGCAGCCTGCATGTCGGCACGTTCGACCACCTCCACGAAAGCAAACTTCGAGGTGCGGTCAATGGCCACAAAGAGATAGAGCTTGCCCTCCGCAGTACGCACTTCCGCCAGATCGGTGTGGAAGTAGCCGATCGGATAGCGCTCAACTTCTTCCTTCTCGGCTTGCTGCCCTCCACATCCGGCAGCCGGTTGATGCCATGGCGTTCCAGACAACGATGCAGGGAGGAACGGGTCAGATGACGAATCGTCGCCTGCAAGGCATAGAGACAATCATCGAGAGGCAGCAGAGTATGCCTGCGGAAGGCAACCACGACAGCTTCTTCCTGCACCGTCAGAACCGTGGAGCGGGGATGCTTCGGCCCGGTAGGAAGATCGGCCACCGAGCAGCGCTTCCTCCACTTCGCAACGGTCTTGGGGTTGATCTCATGACGAAGCGCCAATGTTCTCAGGCTCTCTTGACTATGCTGTATCGCTCGACGGACCGCCTCTGTCGTGGTGGCGCCTCGGTGTAGAACCTGGCCCATAGTGCCTCCTTCCACTCCCTGGATAAGAATGCACCATCAAATGCCGAGACTAAACACTTGATCAGAGTTTCCCTAATACTCAGGGCCAGAGCTGCTCGATTCTTGCCACGCTGTATTTACACGTTTCGACCGGCACAGGCAGACCCTTATCTTCTTTCCAGGATTTGCTTCTCTCCAACCGATACGACTGCTTATAGAAGGTCCACGCGCCATTCTTACGCACTCCGAATACCGTCCCGAAGTAGAGGTCTTCGCTCGTGACGGGAAGACCTGTGAAGGGTGACATGCCCTTAATTTCCAATTGAGTCGTAGAGAACTCGCTCTTTGAGCCGAGGTCGTATTCCAGCAGATCGAAGTGAACCTTAGCCGGAGGGTTGAACACGGGCGGCGTCGGCTTCTTGGGTAGAATTTTACTGAACACCACCTGGTCGGCTTTCATTTTGCCGATCTTGATCATGTTTTCGACCTTGCCTTCGTTGTGCTGTCCCCTCACGTCCTTGAGGAGCTCCTTCTCGTAAAAATTGAGCGGCGGGTTTTTTGAATTCGCGTGATAGATGGTGGGATTTTGCGGAGTGCCTTCAACTGTGACCATGCAGCCGTCGAGGTTGGGGGTGAAGAAGAGATTTCCATTCAATCCAACTGTATCTTCGGCCTTTGGCCGGATCCGGTAAATGGACCCAATCGACCAGGGCAGGAAATAGACCCGTGTGCCGTCGGTGCCGTGATCGGTGGCTTCAATCGACAGGCATCCAGCCTCGGCTGTGCATTTGGCATAAACAGGCTTGCTGGCATAGACCTGCATAAAAGTCAGGTTATTAGGGGGATGGTCATGCTTTTCCCGGACAGCACTGATGGCGCCGGAGACGACTACGGCATATTGCTTCGCCGTTTCGAGGGGCGTTTGATAGATGTTTTCCAGGCTTGACACGTTCTGCCTCCGGCATGAATCAGAAGGTCAGCATAAGCAGAATGTAGGTCGCGCGCAATCTAACGGCTGAGAGCGCAAGATCGGCGTCTGTATTTATCTCCCGCGTATTTTTGTGCTGTTAACAGGCCCTGAATTCTAATCTCTGTTCTGGAAATTAATAACTTAATAACTAATGCCTAGATGACAAATCAGCGGATCCCGCTGAGTCATCTCACTTCACGGCGTCCCCGACCGGATTTGAACCCGTGTTATCGCCGTGAAAGGATGCTCAGCTGACGTAATTTATTGACTTTAAAGGGAACGGGTGCCTCCTAAATCCCTCAAAAGCCCTGAATGCGCCGTTTATTGGACCGCTATTGGACCGGCGCAAGGTGTACTGCTTCTTATGCCGCTGGAAGCTTTCCGCTAGTAGCTGACGCTCAAAAGGGTGGAAAAGCAAAGAATAACTTCCGGGAAGCGCGCTTCAGAAGATTAACGACTCTGAATGTGTTCTCCACGTGGCCACACGACGGCCTCATGGCTTCCATGGAGGCAGCAGACGTTTTTGCACCTTACCCAGGGCTGTGCGGGGTAAGCTTTCGACGCTGATGAAGGCACGCGGGATTTTGAACGAGGCGAAGACGCGCATGCAGCGCGCTTCGAGGTCTGCCGGATGAAATGGCTTGCGCACGACAATGTAGGCTACGGGCACCTCACCGCGAATGGCATCCGGCTGCCCGGCTACCGCCACTTCGGCTATCTCTTCCTGCTCTAGGAGGAAGTCCTCGATCTCGCGGGGATAAATGTTGAAGCCGCAGGAGATGATTAGATCGCTCTTGCGGCCGAGCAGTGTGTAATAGCCGTCATCGGAGACCTGTCCCATATCCCCGGTACGAAACCAGCCATCGTCGAACGCTTCTGCGGTGGCCTGCGGGCGGCGCCAGTAGCCCGCGAAGACGTTGGAACCGCGCAACTGAACTTCACCTTCGACAAGGCGCACAGAGACGCCAGGCAGCGGCAAGCCGACAGTGCCAGGTCTGCGCTCACCGTGGTAAGGGTTGGAGATGTTCATCAATGTCTCCGTCATGCCGTAGCGTTCGAGGATGGTGTGGCCGAAGCGCTCGCGGAACTCTTCGAGCACCTGCGCGGGTAGTGCCGCTGAACCTGAGACAAAAAGCCGCATGAAGGATCTGATCTCGCGTGCCTGTTCGACGGGGAGGCCGAGCAGCCGGACATAAATGGTAGGAACGCCGAAGAAAAGGGTCGGGCGAAAGCCGAGGAACTCGGTGGCAGCCTTCTGATGTTCGAATCGCTCCAGCAGCCGCATCCGGCAGCCACTCGCAAGCCAGCAGTGGAGGCCATTGCCTAGCGCATGCACATGAAAGAGCGGCAAGGCGAGAAGGAAACGGTCTTCCGCATTGATTTCCCAGCAGGCTGTAAGGTTGAGTGCATTTACAGCAAAGTTATTGTGTGTGAGGATGGCGCCCTTTGACGTGCCCGTGGTGCCCGAGGTGTAAACGAGCGCGGCGGGTGAGTCGCCATCGAGACTGACACGGACGGGCTGGGCCGATTCGGGAAGAGTCAGTTCTTCGACGCGCCACAAAGGTGCGCTGCCGGGCACTGGTTGGCGCGCGACAACAGCCCTTGGCTCAGCGTCGGTGAGGATGTGCTGAATCTCGCGTTCACGGTAGAGGATGTTGATCGGTACAAAGATCACCCCGAGACGGATGCAGGCGAGATAGAGATCGATGAATTCAAGACAGTTTGAAAGATACACACAGAGGCGGTCGCCCCTAACCAGGCCGCGTGCGGTGAGCAGGGCTGCCATGCGATTAGCGCTATCGTCAATCTGAGCGAAGCTGAGGATCTGTCCTTGGAACTCAAGCGCAATCTGATCAGGGCGGCCTCGGAAGGAGCGATCGAAGAGGTGATTCAGGTTCATGCTAGATTGTCGGATTCCGCTGGCAGGAATGGTACCGATAATGCAGCAACAACGCTAAAGGCGCCCAGGGCGAGAAAGCTTGATCGGAAAGAGCCCGTCGCATCCGCGAGCCAGCCGATCACAGGCGCTCCAGCGAGGATCATAACGATCCCGATCATATTCACGAAGCCCATGGCTACGCCGGCTCGACCAGGAAAAAGCGCGGCGGCGCGGTTGAAGCATCCAGCGTAGGGCACGCCGCAACCCAGAGCTAGGCCAGCGATGGCGGCAAATGTGAGCCAGAACGAGTGAGTCGCGGCAAGCGCTGTGCAGGCGGCAGCGTTTAGCACCAGAGACATGCCTGCGAGAGCGCGCATGCGCATCCGATGCGCCAGCCAGCCGCCGAGAGGACGCGTAACTATACCGAGGAGCAGGACCAGCGAACCAAGTAGGCCGGCGGTCTTGAGCGGCATGCCGAGCGTGAGCCGCAGCAGCGTTGTGATCCAGGTAGCCACAACGATCGTTAGACCAAAAGTGGCCATCTGTACGACACCCAAAAGCCAAAGCCCGGAATATCCAAGCATCTGAGCGAAACGAACCGGCGGAGCTGCACCGGACTCAGGCCGGGGAGCGGCCCACAGGCAATACAGGCAAAGCGCCAGCGCAATCCCAGCACAGCCCATGAATGCGCCGCGCCAGCCCAGGACATCCAGCATCTGCGGGACGGCGAAAATCACGAATCCAGCCCCTAGCAGTACGGAGCCTCCATAGACGCCCTGGGCGAGATGCAGCGCTGGTCCATGGAAGCTGGCTACCGTGTATCGCGCGCCGGCGGCAAAACAAGTACCCGTTCCAAGTCCGGCGATGGCCTTGAAGAAGATTAGTTGCCCGTAGCTGGCAGAAAGGCCGAGAGCCATGTTCGCCAGCGCAACCCAGGCTAGCGCGAGGATCAGCACGCGGAGTGAGCCGAAACGGTCCGCAAGGCGGCCACCGGGCACTTGCATCAGCGCGTGAGTAAGAAAGATGGCGGTTGTGATCAGTCCCGCCTGACCCTGACTCAGTGCGAAGTGTTCGCGCAGAACGGCGAGCATCGGTGCATGGTTCGTATAGTTGGCGGAAAACGCAAAGCCCACGCCACAGGCAGTGAGAAGCGCGCGTCTATTCATGGAGTGCCAGGGCAGGAATCCGGCTGAGCGTAGCATCTCGCCTCATCCGGAGTCCAGCCCGATGCACCGAATGGTCCGCTGGGCAAGCATGAGTCGTGTTACCAGCAACCTGGCCCGCGACCAGCCACAATCATTGGGATTTAAATTTCTCCCCGAGTCCATTAATATTGCAGACTCTCGATGGCGATTCATTTCCAATGACGCTGAAACCACCGTCAGGAAGACTTATTTGATGCAGAGCCTTAGATACAGGTTCGTCACCCTTTTTTCCACTTTCGCATGCCTGCTGGTACTGGTCGCTGTTAGCGTGCCGCTCCACGTTCAAGCCGATGCCAGCTACGGGATCGCTGAGACCGAGAACGTGATGATAGCCATGCGGGACGGAGTGAAGCTCGCGACCGACATCTACCGCCCCACGCAAAACGGTCAGGTCGTCGACAGCAAGTTTCCCGTGATCCTAATGCGCACGCCGTACAACAAAGATGACGCTGTCCAGGCTGCGAAAGCCTTCGCGCCATATGGATACGTCGTTGTGCTTCAGGATGTGCGTGGCCGCTATAAGTCCGAGGGACACTGGCGTCCCCTCGTCGACGATCCGAACGATGGCTTTGATACCGCGCAGTGGATTGGGTCACAGCCTTGGTGCGATGGTGGTATCGGAACGATCGGATCGTCCTACGCAGGTGCGACGCAACATGCACTGGCGATCGCCAACGCTCCTTATATAAAAGCGATGATTCCCCGCAATGCGATGTCAGACTTCGGCCGCTACGGTGTCCGGCACAATGGAGCCTTCGAGCTGCGCTTTTTCAACTGGGTCTTCACGCTCGGCAATGCCACCGGAACTCCCGACGCACTCCCGGCCGCCAAGCGTTCAGCTTCCAATCCCGAGGCTGCACAAGCCCTCGTGGACATGGGTACGCACGTTCGTGAATATGTGCGCGGTCTTCCGTTGCGGCCCGGAACAACCCCACTCAAGTTTGCTCCGGATTACGAAGCGTGGCTGATTGAGGCAATGAGCCATGGCGATTACGACGCATTCTGGAAGGATGCGGGCGCCAGCGTAATCGACCATTTGACCGAATATGAGGATGTCCCGGAGTACCACACGACCGGTTGGTACGACTCCTGGGGAGCGCAGGTCGCCAACTTGAACTATCTGGAGCTGCGAAGGGAAAAGAAAAGTCTTCAGCGGTTGATCATAGGACCATGGATTCACAGCAGTGAGAACCTCAGCTACGCTGGCGAAGCGCAGTTCACCGACGACGCAGCGCTTGATCTCACGGCCTTCCAACTGAGATGGTTCGATCACTGGTTGAAAGGCATTGACAATGGTGTGGATCGTGAACCTCCCGTGCGGATCTACGTGATGGGGGGAGGCGACGCTCATAAGACGCCTGAGGGGCGCATTTTCGTGGGAGGCAACTGGCGCGACGAACAGGAATGGCCGTTGGCACGGACCGTATCCACCCCTTATTATCTACACGCAAACGGAATCCTCTCGCCGGACAAACCGACGGAAGACAAACCCATCACTTATCAGTTCGATCCCCGGAACCCGGTACCAACGTTGGGCGGGAATGTTTCATCGCAAGGAGCGCTAATGTTCCAGGGAGCGGCCGACCAGCGGTGCCGACTCGACTTCTGGCTGTGCTCGGACACGAAACCTCTATCGACTCGAAATGATGTGTTGGTATTTCAGACACCGCCTCTGACAAAGGACATTGAGGTTACGGGTCGCCTCATCATAAGGCTCTGGGCATCTTCGAACGCTCTCGATACCGATTTCACCGCGAAGCTGGTTGACGTATACCCTCCCAACGCGGACTTTCCGGCCGGTGTGGATCTCAACATTGCCGACAGCATTGTGCGCGCACGATATCGCAACGGCTTCGGCAAGGCCGAGCTGCTCACGCCCGGGCAACCTTTCGAATTCAGAATTGAGATGTATCCGACATCGCTTGTGTTCAAACGGGGGCACCGGATTCGTCTCGACATCTCGAGCAGCAACTTTCCCCGGTTCGACATCAACCCAAACACCGGAGAGCCTCTCAATAACAACCGCCGTTCGCAGGTCGCGGACAACACGGTCTATCTGGACGCGACGCATCCATCCCAGATCATTCTCCCAGTCATTCCATCGGCGGTAACGGATATGTCTCCGCAAAAATGACAAACGGGGCGCAGCTCTTTGGGTTATGAGTTCTTAAATCGTTGTAATTAAAAGGCATCACACGGAGCGGCTGGCGCCTAAAAAGAACGACTTGGAACGTATGGTCATTGTTACCGTGGGGTCAAAGTGGGGTTGCCCCCTTGGCTGACACAAACAGTTAAGACACTGTTGGCCGTTCACTGAAAATCAATCGACCGGCCAGATCACTTTATCGCATTCTGAGCGCGGCCGGTGAAGCGGAGGCGGGCTCTGCGGGAGCGCAACCCGCCAAGGAATAACCGGCTGGAGACTCATCCAC
>JBAVYX010000309.1:0-10182 GCA_049588475.1 Silvibacterium sp.
AGATATAGAAAGAGCAGACCGAACACAAAGTAAAGGCCGGCGAAGCCGATTAAAGTGAAGAGGGTGTCTCCCCCGCTCACTACTTTGCTATAGCCGTCGCTGGTGTGAAAAAGGCCATAGACCAGCCAGGGCTGACGCCCTAGTTCTGCCGTCATCCATCCAAGAGTGTTTGCAATGTAAGGGAAAGGAAGCGCCAGCATCAAAACCCACAGGAGCAAGGTGTTGGTTTCTAATCGACCCCGCCAGTCTTCGAACCTCGCATAGGCCATCAGCACGATAAAAATCGTGCCCAGAGTGATCATTAAGTGAAATGAATAGTAGAGAATCTCGATGTTGTCAGGCCATGCATTCGTAGGAAACTCGTCCAACCCATGTACATAACTTCCAAAGTGACCATAGGCCAGAAAACTCAGTGCGCCGGGCATCTCGATAGAATTGTCGAGCCGCCGGGCCGCGACATTAGGTTGCCCGATCATCGCGACACCCGCGTCCGGTCCGCCCACGAACTTACCTTCCATTGCAGCGAGCGTTACCGGTTGGTGCTTTCCCACCATCTTGGCCTGCTGGTCGCCCGTTGGAAAGGCAACCAGAAGCGAAGCGACGAGCCCTGCCCACGTCCCCGCGCGCAGATAAAGCTGCGCCTGGACCGGATGAGGTTGGCGCAGTGCATAGAGCGCCCCAATCGCTGTAACCACGAACGAGCCTGTTACGAGGGCCGCTATTTGATTGTGCGAGAACTGGATCAACGCCCACGGATTCAGCAGGTAGGCACGAGAACTCCCGATGACAAGTGATCCTCGCGGATCGACTTGATAGCCCACCGGATGCTGCATGAAGGCATTCGTGACCAAAATGAAGTAGCCGGACAGCCAACTTCCGAGCGCAACCGCTACCGCTGCCAGGAAGTGATAGCGCGGACCCAATCTCTTTTCCCCCCAAATGAGCGCGCCGACGAAGGCGCTCTCCAGAAAGAACGCGAACATCCCTTCCATCGCCAATGTCTGTCCGATCGTGCCGCCCGCGTAACGGGAAAAGCCTGCCCAATTCGTTCCGAACTGAAATTCCATGGGAATGCCGGTTACGACGCCAACCGCAAAATTGAGCCCAAAGATCTTGGCCCAAAACCGGACAGCTCGATTGTATTTTTCATCTCCAGTCTTAAGAGCTCGCCATTTCCAATACACAAGGAACCAGCTCAGTCCCATGGTGAGTTGAGGAAACAGGTAGTGATAAATGAGCGTAAAGCCAAACTGAAACCGGCTCCAAAACGCTGGATCTGAAAGACTCATCGCTGCACCCCCTCTGGAATCTCCGATTTCCGTATCAGCAGCGGCAAGTACCCACCGCCGGCGCCGATAAAACAACTTGGCTTATACGTCTCAGCGCTCGCCGCTGCTTTTCGTCCCTGATCTGACTCCAGGCTTTACGCTCGAGATCTTGTGCTCGGCTGAAGAGATAAATGGAAAGCCATCTTCGCCCGGAATGATTTTGATCGTTGGTGGAACGTTGTGATTAGGCCAGAAATTCCGAGACAAATCTATTGAACAAAGGTATTGGGGATACCAAGGTATGGGACGTTCCTGGCGCTAATCGCGGCGGTTGCAACTGTGCTCATAGTGGTGCGTCCTTTTCAGATGGTTTGAATTGTGCTGCTCAATTGGATTGGCTGGCAGGCCAGAGCTCTGTTCTGCCGAACGTCAGGTGGAAGATTAGTGGTCCGTGACCGGTTGGCCGTGCGGCCAGCGCTGTGTCACGACCTTGGTGCGCGTGAAGAAGCGGATGCTGTCCTCGCCATATTGGTTCAGGTCGCCGAAAGCTGAGTCCTTCCAGCCGCCATGGCTGTAGTAGCCAACCGGCGTTGGCATCGGAAAATTGACGCCCACCATACCTACTGCGAGCTCGCCAACGAAACGCTGGGCCCAATCTCCACTGCGCGTGAAGACCGAAACCGCGTTGCCTTGGTGATGGACGTTCGGGTAGCTCAGCGCCTCCTCGAAGGTGTCCGCACGAACGATCTGCAGCACGGGGCCGAAGATCTCGTCCTGGTAGCTCTTCATTGAAGGCGTGGCGTAATCGATCAGGGTAGGCCACAAGAAGTACCCATCCTCATGCCCCGGCAAGCTCCGCCCCCGCCCGTCGATGACCAGCTCGGCGCCTTCCTCGACAGCCAGCTGGATATAGCCTTCGATCTTCTTCTTGTGTTCGGCGGTGACGACCGGACCCATTTGCACGTCGGGATCGGTGGAGACGCCGATCCGCAGCTTGGGAATTTCCTGCAGCAGACGCTCGCGAATCGCCTCGGCCGTCTTCTGGCCCACGGGCACGATCACCGGCATGGCCATGCACCGCTCGCCGGCGGAGCCAAAGGCCCCTGCGAGGACGTCGGCGACCACCTGGTCGAGGTCAGCGTCGGGCAGGATGACGCCGTGGTTCTTGGCTCCGCCCATACATTGCATGCGCTTGCCGTTGGCCGCGCCGCGCGCGTAGACGAGCTTAGCCACTTCCGTTGAGCCGATGAAGGTCACGGCCTTGATGTCGGGATGATCCGTGATTGCTTCACCTACAGCCCCGACACCATGCACGATATTGAAGATCCCCGGCGGCACGCCGGCTTCGAGAGCGAGTTCCGCGAGCCGAACGGCGACGGAAGGGACACGCTCCGACGGTTTCAGGATGAAGGCGTTGCCGACGGCGATCGCAGGGGCCAGCATCCACAGCGGGATCATGGCGGGGAAGTTAAAGGGCGGAATTCCGGCGACGACTCCTAATGGTTCGCGGATCGAATAGACATTGATGCCCGGGCCGGCGCCCTGGGTGAACTCGCCCTTTTGCAAATGTGGGACGCCGCAGACAAACTCCACCACATCCAACCCGCGTTGCAACTCGCCGATGGAGTCGTCCAGCAATTTGCCGTGTTCGGAGGACATCAGGTGGACGAGTTCCTGCTTGTGCCCTTCGATCAATGCCTTGAGCTTGAAGATCACCCGAGCCCGGCGCTGAGGGTCAATTGCGGCCCAAGCGGGTTGCGCCGCCTTGGCGACCGCGACAGCCTCCGCCAGGATTGCGGCGTCACCGTGCTCCAGACGGGCCTGCACCTGCCCGGTGCTCGGATCGTAGACTGGGCTGTTGACGGCGCCAGTTGTCGTGACGCTTTGGCCGTTGATGAAATGGCCGATAGTGTGCATGTAGTCTCCTCCCTTAGTGTGCAGATGTGATTAAGCCACACGCTGGAGCCCGACGCCATTGGACCAAGGTATCGCCGATACGTTGGTATGCCGTCCACAAACTGCCCGTCGGCTACGCCACTGACATTCGTTTCGCGCACATCTCGACTGCTCAGGGGCCTTTGCAAATCCGAGTCAACAACTCCGTGCGGGACGATTTGGGGTTTATGTGGTTCGGCACTCTACACGGGCCGAACCGGTTCGACGGCTATACGTTCAAGGATCGGGTGGGTCATGTCTTCTGGCCGTACCCAGTGGTCGAATTGGTCGGCAGTGAGGAAGCCAAGCTTCAGAGCGGCCTCCCGAAGACTGATGTCTTCCTGGTAAGCAGTGCGGGAAATCTTGGCCGCCTTCTCGTAGCCGATGTGTGGATTGAGGGCGGTCACCAGCATCAGCGACTGGTCAAGGTGCTCCCGGATTCGCTTCGTATTCGGTTCGATTCCGTTGGCGCAATGCTTGTTGAAAGATCGGCAGCAGTCAGCGAGCAGTTCGACCGACGTGAGCACGTTATGTAGGATCACGGGCTTATACACGTTCAGTTGAAAGTTGCCCTGCGAACCGGCGAAGGCGACAGCGTGGTCATTACCAAATACCTGAACCGCGACCATAGTCATCGCTTCGCACTGCGTCGGATTCACCTTCCCGGGCATGATCGACGAGCCCGGCTCGTTTTCGGGAATGTTCAGTTCGCCAATTCCTCCACGCGGTCCGGAAGCGTACCAGCGCACGTCGTTGGCGATCTTCATAAGTACGCCGGCGAGAGTTCTCAAGGTACCGCTCACGGCGACCATGGCGTCATGAGCAGACAGCGCGGCGAATTTGTTTGGCGCGGAGGTAAATGGCTTGCCAGTCTCCTCCGCGATACGCCTGGCGGTCACTTCACCAAATTGCGGATGCGCATTCAGTCCCGTGCCGACCGCAGTTCCGCCGATTGCTAGTGGATAGATAAATACAAGCGAACTGCGAATACCCTCAAGGGTCTCGTCCAGTTGGGCAACCCAGCCCGACATCATCTGCCCGACAGTCAGTGGGGTCGCGTCCTGCAGGTGCGTCCGGCCAATCATGACGATGTCGTGATACGCCTGCGCCTTTGCGCTCAGAGTGTCACGAAGCTCACGGACGGCCGGTACCAGCAGATTATCGACCGCTTCGACCGTGGCGACGTGCATGGCCGTTGGAAACGTATCGTTCGACGATTGACTGTGATTCACATCATCGTTAGGGTGAATCGGCTTCTTCGAACCCACAACTCCTCCCGCAAGTTGGATGGCACGATTCGCGATCACCTCGTTCGCGTTCATGTTGGTTTGCGTCCCGGATCCGGTCTGGAAGACGACCAGAGGAAACTCTGCATCCCACCTGCCTTCGATTACCTCCTGCGCCGCGCGCACGATCAACTTAACTTTGTCTTCGGGCAACTGGCCGAGTTCACCGTTGGCCAGCGCCGCGGATTTCTTCAAGATGCCGAGCGCGCGGATGACCGGCCGTCCCCACTGGAATCGCTCCACGCCGATGGTGAAGTTCAAATGCGAGCGTTGCGTCTGAGCGCCCCAGAGACGCTCCGAAGGAACCTCAACCTCGCCAAGGGCGTCCTCTTCGATGCGAAAAGAACGTGCCGCTGTTTCGTTTACCGTCATATCGTCGAACCTCCCGCCGCCGGTTTACGATGCGCGCACGTAATGTTCGTACACCGGCTCCCAAATGTTGGCCTCGATCGCGTGCATCAGTTCATCTGCGCTGGTTACCTGCGCCTCGCCGTCGAGGATCGCTTGCCTGCCAACCGCTTCGCCGATGAGCCTGCCGAGTGCCCGCGCTTCCGATAGAGGCGGCAGTAGGCTTCCGGCCTTGTTCTTCTGCGTCGGCAGATGCCGCACCAGTTCCGTGGCTGCCGCTTTGACCATGGTGTCGGTGACATGCCTTGCCCGGGAGGCGACGATTCCCAGGGCAAGTCCGGGAAAGATGTAGGAGTTGTTGGTTTGCGCGACAGGCACCCGCCGTACGCCAACATTCACCGGCTCAAACGGACTGCCCGTACCGACCAACGCCCGTCCTTCGGTCCAGTCCATCAGGTCTTGGGGAGTGGCCTCACTGCGCGATGTAGGGTTGGAGAGTGGAAAGATCACCGGCCGCTCAACATGCTTTGCCATTTCGCGCACGGCTTCTTCGATAAAGGCACCAGCCTGTCCTGAGACGCCGATCATCACGGTGGGCTGCACGTGGCGAATCACGTCAGTCAATGTGATCTCGCCGTTGGGCTGCCGCCAACTCTGCACTTCGTCTTCATTGCGCGCGTAAGGCACCTGCTCTGCATTCACGTTTGCTCGCCCCCTGGTGATGAGCCCGTATTGATCGATTCCATAAAAGCAAGCCCGCGCCTGATCTTTTCCGATACCACTGTCTTCAGTGAACTGCGTCAGCAACTCGGTGATACCGAGGCCCGCACTGCCGAAGCCGAAGACCACAATTCTCTGTTTTTCCAGTGGAACTCCAGTGACGTTGATGGCGGAGATCAGCGTCGCCGTCGCTATGGCCGCGGTTCCCTGAATGTCGTCATTGAAAGTGCAAAGCTGATTGCGGTAACGCGCCAGGAGCCGCGCGGCATTGTTGCCAGCGAAGTCCTCCCACTGCAGAAGCACATGCGGCCAGCGCGCCTTGACGGCCTGGACGAAGGCATCGACGAAGTCGTCATACTCCTGCCCGCGTACGCGGTCGTGCCTCCAGCCGATATACAACGGGCTCTTCAACCGATCCTCGTTATCGGTGCCGATGTCGAGAAGAATGGGCAGGCAGTGCTCCGGATGAATTCCACCCAGCGCCGTATACAGCGCCATCTTTCCGATGGGAATGCCCATTCCTCCTGCTCCTTGATCGCCGAGGCCGAGAATACGCTCGCCGTCGCTGACGACGATGCAGCGGATGTCATCGTAGCGCGAGTGGCTAAGAATCTGCGCAATACGATCTTTGTTGGGATAGCTGATGAACAGGCCGCGCGGCTTTCTCCAGATTTCGCTGAACCGCTGGCAGCCCTCACCTACTGTGGGCGTGTAGACGAGCGGCAGCAGTTTTTCCACGTTGCCCACGACCAATGCATAGAAAAGCGTTTCGTTGATGTCCTGCAGGTCACGCAGGAATGCGTATTTGGTGAACGACGTTGCCTCGTTGTCGAGCGCCTGCATGCGCCGCTCGAGCTGTTCTTCAAGTGTGCCTACGTGCGGCGGCAACAGGCCGTGCAAGGCAAAGACATCACGCTCGTCATCGGTGAAGGCAGTGCCTTTGTTGAGCCGCGGAGTATTGATCAGATCGTACCCTGAGAGGGAGACTATGCGTGCTTCTTTATCCGCTCGCAATTGCAATGAATTCGCCATATTCGCTCCTCCGTGAAAGCCGTTCGAAAGATTTGTCACTGCTCGTTTGACTGCATCTCACACAACTCGTTGACCGAGCCTGCGATGCCCAGTGATCGATGCGAGCCAGCACGAAATGAGGCTGCTACTAGGGGATGAAACCAAAGGATGCGGGGAAAATCAATTAGACGATGGTATTGGCCGAGATGAAAGTATCGATCGATACTTTCGTCCAATGGCTTCGCCTGCGCTTCAGGGTTAATCGCTGTAGTGAATGTGGGTCCGATTCCGATAAACGCGAACGGCAAGATTCGTGTTCATCGCACTCGTGAGCCGAGACGCCAAAATCGAGGCGGTAGTGTTCTCCAACGCCGAACACGTCGAGCCCTACCTGGTCCGCTAGCGTAGCCGCTTTGATTGTTTCGTCGCTGCCACAAGACCGAGCGACCCGACGTGGTATCCAAGCCGGGTTTCAACATCACCAGGCGCGTGAAAGCCTTGTTCAAACAGAGCGCGAAGTCTTTCTTGGGCCGCGGGACGCCCGAGAGAAGCGGTAAAGGCCTCCCATTCTGGCACAATTTCGGCGTCGGAAGGCAGGCTATTCAGGTCAACCAGATGCTTCGTCTCTGCGATTGCTTGCTTGTCAAACGATGCAATTCTTGTCGCGAGGGCGTCGACAAATGCGTCGAGTTGAGCGTCAGGCAGCGAACGATTGACATAGCCATACAACTGCGCCAGATCGCCGTTGACATCGTCCGCACCTAAGAGCACTTCCAACGCTCGCCCGCGACCCATCAAACGCGGCAATCGAGCCATGGGTCCGCCCCCTGGAACCAACGCGGCCCCGACTTCCCATTGCGAGAGAATCGCCTTTTCCCGGCTGGCAAAGCGCATATCGCTTGCCAGGGCGAGTTCACTGCCGACACCGGTTGCACGGCCCCGTATCGATGCAATGGAGACAACGGACACACGACTCAACCTGGCAAGCATGTCAGGTAAGGCCTGCAAGCCAGTCCGCCCCACAGGGAATTTAGCAGACTCCTCGGGCTTTGCCAGGAAGTCATAGTGGGTCAGAAAAAATCCGTCAATCGCGCTGTCAAAAACAACGACCTTAACTCGATCATCGGATTCGAGCGATGACACAATTTCTTCGAGTTGTGGAATGTTCGCAGGTCCAAAAATGTTCAGGGGCGGAAGGTCGAACGTAACCCTCCAAAATGCATCGGAATGACGAACCAGCCGTATCTTTCCTTCGTTGCTTGTGTTGCTCATCCTTCCCTCCTGCTCTCGATTGAGCCGGAAGTGCGGAGGAAGCGCAATTGGACGATGGTATCGGGGATACTTTGGTATATGCGAGCGAGCCCCGTCGAATCAATCGATATGCGCTCAACTCTGCGGCCTGGAGAAAACATGTAAGAACTGGCGCGTTGAGCTGCTCCAAGTAACGAACCGCAATCACTCAAACCAACCGCTTCTCGGACCCACTTCTACGAAAGTATCGACCAATACTTTCGTACGATAGAACAGTCTCCCGGTCTATGGCTTAATCTCAACATCTAGTTCGAAACAGAACGCGTTGCGTGGTCCCGCGGCGCTACAATCCCTATCGAATAACCGCTGGAGATTTGTCATGGCAAGCAAAAGGACAACCATCGTAACGGGAGCCTCCCAAGGCATCGGAGCAGCTGTTGCCCGAGCGTTTCTGGATCGCGGTTATGGCGTTGTTGGAAACGCGCCCAGCTTTCGGGCGAAAGCTTCCCTCCATCACCGAACCTTGCGCTCGTCGAAGGAGACATCGGACTTGCAACGACAGCGGAGAGGATTGCGCAGACCGCAATCGACCATTCACGGATTACACCGCAGTTTGGTGATTGGGCAGTGTTCAGTGCCCTCAGCTAATACGACCAACATCGTTGAAAGATCTGCGCCAGATAGCGATCAAAGCTACAGCATAAGGACCAACCTTTGTAGCTAACGCGGTGGTGGCACCGGGCCACGCTGTGCTGAATGCGGGCGAATAAGCTCAGGGCGAAGCAATGGGCCGCCCGCCCGATCCCGACTAACGAGGAGACGATATGGCGAGGGCGCAACAGAAGGCACAAGAGATGTTTGTTCGCTACTCGGATGGAGTGGAAACGACACAGCATGGCGAGGCCGAGACGGTGGAGCAAATCGCGGCGACATTGCTGGATATTGCAAAAAGAGTAGGAGACCGGCAGCGTCATACAGTGCGCGCCGTTCACGCGAAGAGCCACGGTCTAGTGAAGGCCAAAGTGACAGTTCTGGCGGATCTTCGCGAGGAACTACGGCAAGGTCTATTCGCGAAACCAGCGAGCTACGGCGCAGTTATGCGATTCTCAAGCGAACCTGGCGACGTACTGTCCGACCACATCTCCACTCCGCGCGGTCTTGCCATCAAGGTCGTCGGCGTGGAGGGAGAGATGCTTCCAAACCATGCAGACCAGGTAACCCAGGACTTCATCTTTAATAATGCCAGTACATTTGCCGCGAACGTAGACGACTTCCTAAAAGCCATCCGGTTGCGTGCAAAACACGCAGATGATTCTGAGGCATTGAAGCAGGCGGTGAGCTCCGCGGCACAGACCGCGGAAGAAGCCCTCGAATTGGTTGGAGAAAAATCTGCCCTCCTCAAGGGCTTTGGCCATCCTCCTACCCATCCACTCGGGGAGATGTATCACACTGCGGCGCCGCTGCGATTCGGCGACTATTTTGGGAAGATGCGATTGGTCCCCTTGTCCGATAACCTCAACGCGCTCCGGGGCAAACACGTCGATCACCCGCACTCATGGAACTGCTTGAAGGATAGCATCGTATCATTCTTTCAAAAGGAAACGGCAGTGTGGGAGCTGCGCGTTCAGCTTTGCACCGACCTGACGAAGATGCCTGTCGAGGACGCCTCTGTCGAATGGGACGAGAGGCTCAGCCCTCCTCTAGCGCTTGCCCGGATTACGGCGCAACCTCAGAACGCATACTCGGATGCCCGCCGGCTTTGGGTTGACGAGCAGCTCAGCTTCACTCCCTGGCATAGCCTGGCCGCGCATCGGCCGCTAGGCAGCATCATGCGCGCCCGCTTCAAGGCTTACCAGGCATCCAGCCAATTTCGCCATACCGCCGAGGGCCGCCCGACGGTTGAGCCTCGCTCTATCGGCGAACTGCCCGATTAAGGGATGTGTTGCAACTTTCAGAGCCGCTGGCTGGTGACGTGAAAGAATCGCGAAATGGGAACCCGACCGGCGATCTTCAAATGGCGGCAGACCGAAGCCGGCCTCATACTCTGTGCGGTCCGGTGGTACCTTCGCTATTCTATTTCGCTGCGCGATGTTGAGGAGCTGCTGGAGGAGCGCGGTCTCTATGTCGATCACACAACCGTCTGGCGCTGGGTGCAGTATTACGGCCCGGAGTTGGAGCAGCGACTGCGAAGGCATCTCAAGCCGACCAACAAGTCGTGGCGACTGGACGAAACCTACCTTCGCGTGAAGGGTCGCTGGTGCTACTTGTATCGGGCCATCGATTCCAAGGGTGCCACCATCGATTTCTTGCTGTCAGCATTGCGTGACGCAGACGCTGCCAAGCGCTTGTTTCGCAAGGCGCTC
>JBAVYX010000310.1:0-1946 GCA_049588475.1 Silvibacterium sp.
GAACTGAAAATTACCTTTTGTGTAAGGGGCGTGGCCACCGAACCCTGAGGAGTACCTATCTCTGTGTTTGACCATTTTCCGTCCTCCATCACCCCGGCGTTGAGCCATTTCTGGATCAGCCGCAGGACTCTGGAATCGGCCACGCGATGCTCGACGAACTTGATAAGCCAGCTTTTGTCGAGGTTATCGAAAAATCCTCGAATGTCGGCGTCAAGAACGTAGCTCACCTTCTTGTATCGCAGCGCGTACGACAGCGCGTCCAGCGCTTGATGCTGGCTGCGCCCCGGGCGGAAACCGTACGAGAAACCGAGAAAGTCTTCCTCGTATATCTGATTGAGGACGGTGACCACGGCCTGCTGGACGATCTTGTCCTCCAGCGCCGCAATCCCCAACGGACGTTGCCGCCCATCGGTCTTCCCGATGTATACCCTTCTCGATGGCTTGGCCCGGTATGTGCCGCGATGCACCCGGCTGTGCAGGCCAATAAGGCGTTCCTGCAAAACGGGCTCATACTCCTGCCACGTCACGCCATCGACCCCGGGTGCGGCTTTTCGCTTGAGGGCATAAAAGCTTTCCCGCAGCAAATCGACGGTCAGGTGGTGGAGGAGAGCGGTGAACCGCACCCTCTTATCTTTCCGTGCTGCTTTCCGCACACTCGCCAGCCCCTGGGACACGCTATACCCCGCTCTGTGTCGGGAACGTGTGAGGTTGATGGGTGTTCTCCTTGATCAGCGGTCTTCCCTCCTCACTCTCCGCTGACAGTCTTCCGTCTTTGTTCGAGTGATTCATCGGTACTACACCGCTGTCCGACTCCTCGAAGATGTGCACGCGGGCAGTACGGCCTTGGCCTTCTCCCGCCGTACTATGGTCAGCTTCGATCACAGATATCTCCGAGGTCTCCCGGTTCTCGTGCATGAAGTTTCTAGGCGTGCTCTGGGGTCTTCGACTACGCAGGATTGTCCGGGGACTCGCGTTATCGTTCCCGTCCATGTGGCTTTCCGCAACAGTGTAAGGCGTCAGCATCCTGATTGCGTCTTTTCGGAGCTCAATACCCAGCCCACCTATCCCCTGTTTACGCTTCGCCTCGCCCCTCACGGGGCGCGGCGCAAAACTCGGGTCCGAGCGGTTCGCTAGACCTTTCTCGTAAGGCTCTTTCATCCTCTCCTTCATGCCGGTTTATCCCGGCGCACACACTGGCCGACTTCCCAGTATCGATCCAGGGTTCGAGTGACTCAGCGATTTCGGCTCGTCGAGAAAGTGGCAGTGGGTCAATTGGCAAGGATCACTTGTCCGCGAAACCGGTAAGAACGAAGCCGCAGGCGCCGCGGACGCTGAATTGTGCCATACTGAGGCTGTATGGGCCGGAAAAGTTCGCTATTATCGGCTTTGCGTCGTAAAGTGCAACTCATTAATTATCAGCAGGCTCTGATTCAAAATCCATAGACTCACGCATCCGCGACAAACGCCTGCGGCTTCCTTCTTGCCTCCAAATCGAAAACGGCTCGCATCAACATCTTGCCCATCTTGAGCGTCGTGTGCGAGTCGTTTCCGCTTTTCGGCCACTTGCCGAAGATCGACGGCAGCACCTTGCCCGACGCCCTTAACCAGGACGCAAACCACCTCGCGTCAGATACAGCTAAGCGTCAAGCTTATCTTCTAGACGAGGACGATGACTGGTATGCGGAACGCCGATTGCCAGATTCGTTCCGTGCTCAAACTCCATGTATGACACTGGAAGAGCTGTGAGGAGAATCTGTGAAGAGTACGGCTGAAGCCGCCCAGGCGCCAACAAAAGTCCGCTGGATTGTTCTCATGATCGCGATGGCGATCATGGCGGTAACCACGCTGAACCGACTGAACCTGAGCGTCGCCGGTAAAGCTATTGAGGACCAGTTCCACTTCAGTACGATGGAGATGGGCTTGATCTTCAGCGCCTTTCTCTGGGG
>JBAVYX010000311.1:0-7927 GCA_049588475.1 Silvibacterium sp.
CGCTGCATTGCTCATAGTTGTATCGAGCTAGTCGAACCGCTGCAGCCCGTTGCTCGCGCTGCGCGAGCAACGGTGCCAGGACCAGAACCGAGTGGGCCGATTCCTTGACCTGGGCCCGGCTCTGTGAAATCTGTGCCGTGGCTTGCTGCTTTTGAGCAGAAGCAGCCAGTAAACTCGCTTTTGCCAGCTGCAATTGAGACTTCGCCTGGTCTACTGCCGCTGTCTTCGCGTCGGCTAGAGTACGAGCTTTATGGACATCATCCTCGGTCACGAAGCCCTTTGTAAGCAGCGGCTCGATACGATGAAAATTGCCTACAGCGTAACTTTCGTCAGCTTGCGCCTGCTTGAGTGCAGCCTCCGATCGCGTAACGGCGGCTTCCGCAACCTCGATTTGGTCGGTTGCCATGGTCTCATTCGCCTCGGCGCTCTGCTCGCCCGCGTTCGCTGCGTCAACGTGGTTGACTTGAGAGGAGATTCGACGGGATTCATTCTCGATCTCGCCCTCGAGCTCCGCCTGTGCAGCGAGCGCGTTCTGCAACGCATACAAATAAGGCCGATCGTCGATTTTGTAGAGCAGATCTCCTTTTTTGACGAGGTCGTTATCGTGAATCGGTAGCTCAACCACGGGACCCTCGACCACGGGGGCTATACCTATAAAGTTGGCTGTTACTTCGGCGTCATCGGTGCGTGGATACAACACCACCCCGCGAAGTACCGACCCCGCTGAGATAAGTGCAGCTACAACGATGAATGCGCTAATGAGCGATCCCTTGCCTCGAAATACGGATTGCGGGATTGATAATTGCACAGCGATTCCTCCATTACTCGAAGAAGATCAACCAGAGAGTGCAAGTGAAAAGACAAAGAAGCGATGAATAGACGACCGGTAGAGGCCAAAGCTGATCGGCAAGTTTCTTTGCTGTAACGAACGCGTGAGCCAACAACGTCAATACAATCGAAATGCCCAGACATACGAGCCATGACGGGAAATACGATCCCAAGACGTTGAACGCCGGAGGGCCGGAGCACCCCGAAGCCGCCAGCAGAAATACACTCGTCACAATGCTCATCCAAACTCGATGGGTGCGCGGGGAACGCTCGCATGACTGGTGATTTGAGCTCATGGGTGGTTGCCTCTCGGGTGATTTGCCAGTAAGTCGCCAGTTCCGAACTGAAGATCGGTGAAGGTCTGAAGTACTTGAGTGCGGGCGGTTACGTCGATAGCACGGGCTTGTGCTAAAGCATCTTCCGCCGCCAGTACATCCAGGAAGTTGCGGACGCCGTCTTTGTACGACTCCAGCGCGGCCGAGTACGACTCCTGTGAGGCGGTTAATAAAGCAGCTGCCGCCAGCCTTTGCTCTAGCGCCGTCTCTGCATTTGAGTAATCGTTCCAGACTTGATTTGTAATCTCGTCTTGACGGTCGCGAACCTCATCCGTCGCCACTTTCTCTTCTGCCTTCGCCTGGCTGATGCTCTTTTCCCGACGCAATCCGTCGAAAACCGTCCATTTGAGACCGAGTATGGCATCGTAGGTATGAGTCTGCGCATAGGTGCCAGGATAGCCGTGTTGCTCTCCGAAGGCGCGGATCCAACCTTTTGAACCGTCAAATGTCAGCGATGGGTAATAGGAAGCCTGAGCATGTTTTACTTCAGCCTGCGCCGCACTCACACGGGCCTGGTCGGCCTGCAGGTCGGGGCGGTGTTTGAACGCCGTGTTTATGGCATCCTCGACTGATTGATCCAGTTTGTCTGGAATTCTCAGTTGATCGAGTGGTTCCACTTTCAACGGTTTCACAGGATTCGTGGTAATAGCCCTGGCGAGATTTCCTATTTCGACCTTTTCAGCCCCGATCGCACTCTGCAAATCATAGACCGCTTTCGCAGTCGCAGCCTTAGCCTCCAGCACTTCCGGGACGGTAGCAAGCCCGTTATTACGTCGTTCCTGCGCAGCGGCCTCTGTAGTCCTGGCATCGTTCAGGGAAACCTCTGCAGCTTCCCGCAGTCCTCTTGCTCTGAGCAGGTTGAAGTACGCTTGGCTGACTTGCCGGATGAGAATTAGATGTTCATTGTTGAATGACAGGTTTGCGGCAACAAGTCGTGCTTGAGCCGCGGTAATCTCCGCGCGTCGCGCACCGAAGTCCACGAGCGTATAAGCCAGATGGACTCCTGTATCAAAGACGCCTAGATCCTGCTTGGTGAATGCTTGATAGAGAAGTAGTGGGTTAAGATAATTTCTTCCAGACGCCGTGGCGATGATTGTCGGATACAGCTCGCTTTTCGCGATTCCGACCGACGCCGCAGTCACCTTGGCTCGATTCCAAGCTGCTTGCGTCGTGGGGTTGTTCGATTCCGCAATGTCAATCAGCTCACCTAAACTGTAAACGTGCTCGGCATCTATCGACGCTTCATGAGGGGCGACAGCGGTTTCGTGGCGCGCCAATACGTGATCGCCTGGGATCCAGGGTGCATTCGGCGTGGCCGGAGCCTTTTGACCCCATGTTCCAACCGATAGAAAGAACGTCATCATCGCGCTACGCGCAAGCAGCCTCACAGACAGCAATCGACCCGTGCGAATTGTCCGCATCCAATGCACATTGTGATTAAGCCAGAATGGGCGGAGAGGCATCTATTGGACGTTGGTATCGATCAATACCTTGGTATCAGTCGGCGAGGATCCGATTTGTCACGACCCTGTGGCCCGATGCCCCAATCGGGAACGACTTTTGTTTCCATAGAGTGTCGTTATAAGGACTGGGTGGAACACAGCCTGGTGAGGGCAATTGAAGAGTTTACTTAGACGCAGAGGTCCTGGCCGCAGGCGACCGCGGAAGACGAAGACGAGCGGCCATATTGACCAATTCAGCCAGAGAGTCGGCGTTCATCTTCCGCATCATGCAGCCACGATGGGCTTTCACCGTAATCTCGCTGATGCCCAATTCACCTGCGATCTGCTTGTTCAGCAAGCCGACGACAACCAGGGCCATTACCTCGCGCTCACGGGGGGTCAGCTGAGCGTACCGCTCCTTTAATGAACGAAGCTCCTCGTCACGGGCAATAACAGCCCGACTACGATCAACTGCATTCCGGATGGCATTCAACAGGACATGGTCGGCGAAAGGCTTGGTCAGGAATTCGACAGCGCCTGCCTTCATCGCTTGCACCGTCATAGGTATGTCGCCATGGCCGGTGATAAAAATGATCGGCATATCCCGGTGTTCAATCGAGACGCGTTTCTGCAGTTCGAGACCATTCAGGCCGGGAAGAGAAACGTCCAAGACCATACAGCTTGGTGCGGATGTACGAGGATACGCAAGGAATTCTTGCGCGGAGCTGAACGTCTGGACTTCCAAGCCTTCCAGGCGAATCAAGGCCTCAAGGGACTCACGAACAGAGATGTCGTCATCGACAACGAACACAAGGGGCGGAGTTCGTGAAATGAGCTGCGAGGTCATCTGAGAAACATAGCTACCTGCAAATCATTTTACCTCCGCAAAACAAGCCGTATCGCGAATCACACCTCCCTGACCCGAAGCGCTGCATTCAGCGCATTAAGTAGGGCCGTATCAGTGAAAGGCTTAAGCAAACATTCCACTGCCCCTTGGTCGACGGTGTCTCTCCGCACTCTCTCATCCTGGTGAGCGGTAATGAAGATGATTGGCGTCTGTACCTGACGACGCTTTAACTCGCGTTGGAGTTCCGGACCGCTCATGGCGGGCATCGCGATATCAAGGATCAGGCATCCGGTCCGTAAGAGGGTGTCGGAGTTCAGAAATTCCTCTGCCGACGAAAAAGCACGTGCCGCAAATCCCAATTCCTTCAGCAACTCAGGTAAAGATTCGCGCACCGATTCATCATCATCAACTACCGATACCAGCAAACGCGTATCCGTCATGCGGGTCCCATTTCCGTACCAATTCAACGCTTAGAACGCTTTGTCCAACGGCCTATCCAGAAGGCTGATGCGTCCCAAGAGTGCGCGGCAAGGTTTGATCTCGGAGATAGATCGACCACGCAGCTGAGTCCTTCTCGTAAGGTCATGTTCGTACCGACACTCTAGGGCACATAATGCCCCATTCACAGGGAAACCTCCATTGCACCTTAGTATTGGTTTTGCTTTGACGCGAGGGAGTTGCGCGTCTCTCGGGAACAGCGCAATAACTTTCCCGAGCCGTCTCATTCAGGTCCACTCGCTTCGCTGCTGATCTGTTTCTTACTAAATGGCGTTCGTAACTTCGGGGTGAAATCTGTGGTTCGCTTTTCCCCCACTTCGCCGTATTTTGTCACTGGTCTTTCCGGAGGTGGAACGCAATGTACGTTTCGTTAACAGAGCCTGAATCGCCGAGGAGTGCTCTGTCCCGGATAGGACCAAGGTATCGATCGATACCTTGGTCCTATGGATTCACCTCCACTGTTCGCGCTTAATCGGATCATCGTATTCGAAAACATCGGAGACAAAATCGGCCAAGACTGTGAAGAGAGTTATCGACCCGTAGCACAGTTCCTTGCGGTGAGAAAGCGTTGAGAACATACGACATGAAATGCGCGATCCCAGCCTGCGGTCTTGAGTCCTTGTATTTCCGGAAGCGGGAGCCTGCACTGGGTCGATTGCATAGATAGACTTCGAGGAGACACCGGGCCAGCCGAGCGAAAGCTCATTTGGCTTTGCCACGAGTGCACAGCACTGTGGTTAGTAGAAACATGGAGCCCACCCGGGGAGCAATTAAGACGGCGTCCGCCGCCAACAAAGACTTTTGAGAGCTAGCTTTAAAGCTCGGTTCATCCGCAGAAGCTCGTCGAACCTTAATTAGGCCTGGCATTGGTCAAGCTTTAGCGATTGATCCTCTCCGCCGCACCGTCCACAAGCGAAACCAATAACTCGTCCACGCTTGGGCAACGCGCGAGATTCGCGCTTTGCCCGGCCCACAGCGCAAGAAGCTCGGCCTTGCCGGCCTTTTGAGCTGGCAAAGCAAGATTGCGCATAAGCGCTCGCTGGAGTGGATAGGGAAGGACCTTCGTACCAGGTCGATTCAAGGATTCCACAAGTTCGATTATGGATGCCGCGAGCGAGCCTGCCTGTGAACCCGCGCGTCAGTGAGGTATGTCCGGCTTTGCCGCTAAGAATAGCTTCCCGGTGCAGCGGGTGCGCCCCAGACTCCTCGCAGGCAAGGAAGGACGTGCCGATCTGGACTCCTTCGGCGCCGAGAGCGAACGCTGCCGCGATACCCCGAGCGTCGGCTATGCCGCCTGCTGCGATTACGGGGATCTTTACCGCGTCGACTGTCTGCGGCACGAGTGAGATCGTTCCGGTCAGCGAGTCTTCTGATGAGCGCAGAAACGAGCCCCTGTGACCACCGGCTTCGAAACCCGAGACAACAACCAGATTCACCCCAGCTTGTTCGAGTGCAATCGCTTCATCGGGAGTGGTCGCCGTGCCTAAGGTGACGATATTTTGCTTCCGGGCCTCGTCAAGAATCTCCTTCGGCGGAATACCGTAGATGAACGAAAACACGGGCACTTTGGCGTCGAGAAGAACGCGCGCCTGATCTTCGAAACGAATCGGCTTGTGGGGCACGAAGTCGGGCTGTGTTCCTCCAACTGCTTCGATGTGAGGTGCGAGGTGCGAAAGAGCGCGATGGAATGCCGCAGCATCGGAAGCGGCCGCTCCCGGGTCTTCCATCGAGACCCACAGGTTCATGGCGAACGGCTTCGCTGTCAGTGAACGTATCTCCGCAATCCTGTCTGTGATGGCTTGAGGCTCAAGACTGTGGCCACCGAAGGAACCCAATCCACCGAAGTTCGATACCGCCGCCGTCAGCCGTTGTGACGAGAAGCCACCCAGGGGTCCCTGGATGATCGGATACTGAATCCCAAGGGCAGTGGCGACGCGTGTCTGATTCCATCTCTTTGGCATATCGACCTCTTTAAAGAAGAAGAGGCGGGATGGGCCGCCTCTATTACTCCTCGACTTCGAGCATGACCTCAAGCCCGTTACCGAGCTCCTGCAGTCGTCGCTACGCGCTTTCCGGCTGTGCGCCGTGCGAACTCACCATTTGCCGGAGTGCGAACCGCCGTCCACGTGTAGCACCTCGCCGGTCACATGGCGAGCTTCCGTGAGATACACTACAGCGTCCGCAATGTCCTCCACGCTCGAAATTGTACTCATCGGCGAGAGGGTCTTGAGGAAGTCCTTAGGATCGGTTGCGTGCATCGGCGTGTCTACCATACCGGGCGCGACTACGTTGAAACGAATGTGCTCCTTCGCGTACTCGCTTGCCAGGCTGCGTGTCACCGCTTCGAGGCCGCCCTTGGTGATCATTGGCACAGAGGACGTGACGCCGGCAATGGGATTAACCACCAGCGACGTTGTGATAGTCACGACGCCGCCGCCCGACTTCTGCGCGAGCATCTGCTTCACTGCGCCCTGCGTCAAATAAAGGAAGCCTTCAAGGTTGACTGAAGACAAGGCTTTGAAATCCTCGGCAGTGTACTCTGTGAACGGTTTTGCAAAGAAGATGCCGGCGTTATTCACCACCCCGTCAACCGAGCCAAACTTCGTGACGGCTGTCTCGACGATCTTTGCGGCCACAGCGCTGTCACCGATGTTGCCGTCGACGAGCGCGAGTTTGTCTGACGCCTTGAAGGCCCCAGACTTGCTGATGTTGCGTGAGTTCGCGACCACGTTATACCCGCGATCGAGGAAAGACTGCACGACGCCTGCCCCGATACCTTGCGAAGCGCCGGTTACGATGATTGTTTTCTGCTTGCTTGACATTTTCGAGCTCCTTGCTGCGACGGCTGTTGCCGCGTACACAACAAGAGACTCTGGCAGGTGCGATAGGATGCGTCGCAAGTTTCTATCGCCCGATAGGCCGTAGCTATCGATCAGGTAAATTTCATTATTTCGCGGATAGAGGGCAGTTCTTCGTCCAGGAGTTCAAGGAACGATTGGAGTACCACCGACGGTTCCTTCCTCTGGCATGCGGCGACGAAGTCGATCCGAACCTCGTCGGGCTGAAGGCGAAAGAAAGAGACATTGTCCGCGCGCAAATTACTGGCCGTGGCGGTAACGATGGCGACTCCTTCCCCGGCCTCAACTGTGGCGAGTACCGAGTTCATGTTGTTCAGCTCATGGTGCAGGCGGGGTGAAAAGCCGTTGTCATTGCAAACGCGAATGATCGTGTCGAAGACCTCGGGCGAACTCGTGCGCTGAAAGACTATGAAGCGCTCACCTGCGAGATCTGAAATGCGGACGCGTTTCGTCGTCACTTTGCGAGCCTTGGGAAGGGCCGCGACCAGCGGTTCCCGAAAAAGCAGACGAGACTCATAGGACGAGCTTCGATCGGCGGAAGGCGGCCGCGTGAAGCCGATGTCGATCTCCCCGCGGTCAAAGGCGACATCTTGTCCATGAGGCACATCTTCGACAAGACGCAACGCCACCCCGGGATGACGGGCTTTATATTTCCGCAGGAGCTCGGGCAGAAAGCGGCAGCTGGAAAACCCCATGAAACCGATACCGAGCTTCCCAATTTCACCCTTGGCTGCCCGCTGCGCAGTTGCGATGGACCTTGCTGCCTGTGCCAAGGTCTTGACCGCTTCCTCGTAAAACGCCTCGCCTTCGGGTGTGAGCCGTGCGGCTCGTCCTTCTCGTGAGAAGAGCTTGATGCCAAGCTCGCTCTCAAGATCAGATACTGCTTGACTGATGGAAGGTTGAGCAACATAGAGGTGTCGTGAGGCTTCCCGATAGCCTTTCCACTGCACCACCGCGGCAAAGTAGCGTGAGTTTTCGGCGAGCGTGCGTGTCGCCATGTGAGTCACGTTGCTAAGTTCAATCAGTCACCGAGGTCGGCTGAAATTGAACAGCAAAACTACAACGCCCATTCCTGGTCCCATCGAGCAACTACAACGGCAGTTGGATGAGTTTCGCAGC
>JBAVYX010000312.1:0-2398 GCA_049588475.1 Silvibacterium sp.
CGAACCAGACGAGCATGATGGTAGCGAGAGCAATCACCATGTGCAGTCCAAGAGAATCGACCGAAGGAGCAACCGTTGCCGTGAGACTGTCGCAGCCGTTCTTGATGAGAATAAGGAAATCCATAACTGTCTCGCACTTCGGTTAGTAGTGAAATGCCCACTGCGTCCCGGCAGTAGTTTGCTGGGGAGTAACAGAGTTGAACGTCTGCTGATACCCGTTACCGAGCAAAAACAGGGACTTGAGATTGTCCTGCTGAACCTTTTGGCCGACTATTTGCTGCAGCGCCTGCATCTGCAGCATTTGGTTCGTCTCCTGCTCAGTACGCAGTTCGATGAGGAGCGCCTGATTGATCCGTTGCAACGTAGCCATTTCGGTGTGCTGAGCAGGATCAGCCGAATGTGTCGCCGCTTCAAGCTGGCTTATGTCCGACTCCCGTTGGGCTGCATTCGCTCGGATCGTGCCCATCGTTTGCAAGCTGCTCGCGTTTGCAGAATCGTAGAGATCTACCGTGGCGCCGTGTGCGGCAATGACTTGCCGTCCCTGAGCGCTTAGCGAACCATAGCCGATGATCTGGCCAATGCGTGGAATGCTGGCCGCCTGGTTCGCTCCAGCGGCTCCCGCCCCGGTCAAGGCGGCATTGATCCACTGCAGCGAATTGCCATAGGTGTTGGCGGGCTGGGTAAGCATCGTCCACTGCTGACGTCCGAGATTGGTGAACGATGTGAAAAGGGACTGGGGAAGATTTGCCATCTGTCGCGCAAGATTGTAAGCAGCGATCACCTTCTGCTCGGTTTGAACGGTGGTTGTGTAAAGCTGTCTAGCTTCTTCGATTTGTTGCACGGCATGAGCAGATTGCGTCGGATCATAGACGATGCCCGAACCGAATTGCGCCCGTGCTGCAGTCGTGGAAGCTGCAAGGAAAACAAGGAATACAGACGATGTGATTCTCATTAGAACTCCTTTTCAGTCATTACTGCTTTGCACGTTCCTCTTGAAGGCGCTTGTAGGCGTCGTCGGTTTGTTTCTTCTCATCGGCGCATTTCGGGCTTAGCGTCGGAGGCACTTTGTAGTATTCGGCTGAACAGTCTTTTTGAAACTGAGCGCCAAGCCTGTCGTATTCCTTCTGGAGTGCATCGACCTTGTTCTGATGACTCTGGCACCCGGTCACCGCAATTGCGATAACGCCGGAAGAGAAGATCAATTTCGATTTACCTTTCATGCGTATCTCCTAAAACGTCTGCGGAATGGTGTGGTTTTCGTAGGCAGGTAAAAGTATGTCCTGCGTGAAGTAGACCTTGACGCGATGCCCCTCTCGAATGGTGATGTTGGGAGGGATCTGCATGAAGCGATCCATGATGGTGGTTGCAGATTGGGAAACCGAAGATGCTGCGCCATTGGTGAATGCCTGCGATCCAGAGCCGCCATAGACACCGCCGCCCTGCGTAATTTGAGCTGCGCCAGCAATTACCCCCAGCGCGATCGAAGTGCCAAAGATTTCAAGGTAGTGGTTATTGACTTTGTCTTTCAGGCCCTCTTCTCCGATCTGATCGAGACCATGAAATTGATCGAGGTCAACGGAATAACCATCGGGCATAATCATGCGGTGAAAGAGTACGGCCAGCCGGCGCTGCTGTCCGAATCCAACTGAGCCGATTTTGCGCGCCTCTCCTAGCACGATGGTGCCCTCGGGAATAAGCACGTGTTGGCGATCATGCGAGTAGACCGGATTCGAGACCAGGACCTTAACCGGACCGACGGCGTCACCATCAAGCCGGTTCATCAGAACGGTGTCCATCGTGAGACCCTCGTAAATCACATACGGCTGACCAATGGCGGAATCGATATTCACTTCCGTGTTCCGCTTAACCGCTTGAGGAGTCGGTGGCTGCGATGATTGTTCGCCTGCCAGCCGTGGCGCAACGAAGTTGCTGACCGCCGTCTGATCGGAACTCATCGGATTCTGATTTGGTATCGATTCGGATCCAGCGGCCCGCATTCCTTCTGCGCTCCGCAATTGCGCCGGCAGATTGTCCTGATGGACATAAGCAAGATTCGAAGCGAAACGAGAATCATATGCCAGTTCACGCTCTTTGGCTGCCAGTTGTTGGGCCTGCTGTTGCGCGGGGGTCAGTTGCGGCGGCGCGGGAGCCTGCTGCTGAGGATAGGAACTCTGAGGACACGGTTGCCCGGGAATGCACTGCATCGGCTGCCCGGTTGGACTGTATGCGGCAGCCGCGGCCTGTTGCGCCGGTGTGGCTACTCCCAGTGCTGGGTCGGCGTTG
This sequence comes from Silvibacterium sp., assembly GCA_049588475.1. Taxonomy (GTDB): domain Bacteria; phylum Acidobacteriota; class Terriglobia; order Terriglobales; family Acidobacteriaceae; genus Silvibacterium. Next base: position 2,284 of record JBAVYX010000312.1, read on the forward strand.
CTCGCGTTAACCGCCTGTTGTTGCTCTTTGAGCCTTTCGGCGGCGAGCTGGTTCTTGAGATCCTGGACATTATTATCGGTGTTGTCCTGGACCATGGGCTGTGGCGGTGCATCCT
>JBAVYX010000313.1:0-6708 GCA_049588475.1 Silvibacterium sp.
ACTGTAACCCTCGTAGGCCAATTCGTTGGAATTGATGTCCTGGCGTGTCTCAAGGTAGTCGATCGACCGGCTGAGGTCCTTAGACCAGAATATGACATTGTCTCGATAAGTACTGCTGGTGTTTGGCCAGTAGATCGGCTTCGGTCCGCCTCCGCGTTCAAAAGTTCCCTTGTAGACAGGGAATAAGACCGCTCGTCCACTTTTTATAATGAAATCGAAGTCTGGAAGATACCTCGGGAGCTCTTTCTCGCTAGATCGCATGTGAACGGCACCAGCGCCGGGAAAATGCACGACGACTTGAAACGGCGGCGACGCTCTTTTGGGCAGGAACAAGTACGCAGTGACTCGCTCGCCGCCGTAAGCCGCGTCGAAGGAGACCTTTTCTTGTCTCCAATCCTCGGTTTCTTGGACGGATTCCACCCTCGCATTCAACGGCGTCTTGTCATAAGAGTATTGGTCCTTGTATGCCCGGAAAAGTTGATCAGAGACAGGTTTTTCAGAGCCGTAATTGCGCAATTGAACTGTGATCGGAGCGTCTGCTGCTTTGGCTTCCTCACCAGTCAACACATATTTGGCGCAGCGAAAACCAAACTTAGGGGACCGCTCGAAAGGTGAACGAGCGTCGGCATCGTTGAACATATAAATTGGATCGTCCCATGCGCCGCCCATGATGTAGCGCTTGCCGGAGGTCGCTTCGTTTGCGCACCACTCCTTCACGTTGCCTGCCATATCGTACGCGCCACACCAGCTCATACCGTGGTACGCCCCGACCGGCGAAGGTCCCTTGTCACTGAAGTTGCTGGCCGGTATTAGGCTGGAGCTGTCCGTCGGGGATGCGGCAGCTGTCCAGTGGTAAATAGTCGGAAGCGATTTGCCTACAAAGTCAGCATAAGCTTCAGCCTCGAACCAGCTCACACCCATGACGGGATATTCGTCCTCACCTCGCGGATATTCACCTTGTATCCAGGAGGAAGGTCCTGGTCTGTTCGTTTTATCGACAAAGAGTTTCATCGTATCGGCCCATGGAAACACGCGTCCATCCTTTCGGAATTCGTGTGTCCAATACTTCTGCTTCTTGTAACCTCCCTGGTCCACAAAGCGTTTGAACTCTGCATTAGTGACCTCGAACTTATCGATCCAGTATGGGGCGACCCGAACAGCAGGCAGGGCCTCAAAGCCTGCAATTCCCCACAGGGTGACAGGCTCGCTTTGAATAGAACCTTTGTCTTCGAACTCAACAGGGACCATTCCGCTGGGAGCCTTTCCGTCTTCGTGTAGTGTCACGATGATGGGGCCGGACGGGAATGTAGCCCGTTCCAGGGTCGTATACCCTTGCAACTCGAATTTCCAACTCGAATCAACAGCGGGAAACCTCCCCTTGTGGATGGGCGAGAGTCCGACAAATTCCCATTTGGCGTTCAGAGAGTTGTAATTCCTGCGGTAGACGGACGCCCCCGGGGGGCTAGTGATGATTGAATCGGACCAAGAAATATCGGGCCAGAATTTGGCCAGGTTTGGGTCAGCTGGAATGTATCGCTCGGCCTGAATAGCAAGTGCATAGGCTTCGCCAAGTTCGCCCCGTTCGATGAGCTTGCCGATCTGCGGTAACGCCTGGTCCCTGGCCCAACTGACTTTGGAACTGCGGTGAATCCCCCAGCCAACAAAGCTTATCAAGGCTAAGAGGATAATCAGCGCGGGGATTGCGACACGGACCTGCCTGCTTTGCCGGAAAAGCACTCTAAGATTGACACCACTGGCAGGTTCCGAAATCAGTTCGGAGCAATCCTTGAGTTCCTGCTCAACCTGTACCATGCTTCGATAGCGTTCTTCGGGGCGCTTGCGCAAACAGCGGCGAATAATTCGGCCCAATCCATTCGGAACATCCTCGATGAAGTCGCGCAGAGGGCTGGGCTCTTCACGGTCTACTGCAATCAATGTTTCACTATTGGACTTGCGCTGGAATGCTTTCTTTCCTGTAAACATCTCGTATAGAACCGCGCCAAACGCAAAAATGTCGGTACGGGCATCAACCTTTTGACCATGCAACTGCTCAGGAGACATGTACGGCAGCGTGCCAACCACCTGCGCGTCGCCGGTAAGGATTGTCAAGGTCTCTTCCGCTGACACGACGGGTCGTTCGTACTTTGCCAGCCCGAAATCGAGCAGCATTGCCCCACTTTCGGTGAGCATGACGTTGCCTGGTTTGAGATCGCGGTGAACGATGCCCTTACGGTGTGCCGTGCCGAGTGCACCCGCAACAGCTATCGCGATCTTCAGCGCCTCGACCGTCGAGAGCGGACCCCTCTGGATTCGCGCCGAAAGTGTCTCGCCTTCCAAGTACTCCATCGCGATGAAGGCTCTCGCGGCATCTTCCCCAAAGTCATACACAGTGCAGATGCTGGGATGGTTTAGAGCTGAAGCGGTTTTCGCTTCGCGCAGAAATTGCTCCAGCGATTCCCGATCTTCGGCCAGCTCCTTTGGCAAAAGTTTCAGAGCAACAATTCGGTCGAGCAGCAAATCTTCGGCTTTGTAGACCTCACCCATACCTCCGGCGGCGACGAAATTGACTATGCGGAAGCGCCCAGCCAACACTTCACCTGGTTTCAGTCGTTCTGGGGGATTTGCGCCGGTCCGGCGAGGGTCAACAAATGGCGGGCTGGATAGAAAGGTGCCCAAACGATCGTGCACGCCAAGGAGTCGGTGCACTTCGGCGCGGACCATTTCGTCGCGCTCGTTTTGTTCAAGAAAAGAGGCTCGCTGTGCCGGGCTGCATTCCAGCGCGGTCTCGTATAGCTCTTTAACGAGTTCCCACTGTTTTGGCGTCATCTCCATTGCCGGGCCTCAATTCGCCGTATAACCAGACTTTCGCCACAGCCCAATCCCGCTTTACTGTTATCGGGGAGACGCTCAGAAACTTGGAGGTTTCCTCCACGCTCAGGCCTCCAAAAAAACGCAACTCGACGATGCGGCTTTGGCGCGGATCGAGCTTCGACAGGCGGTCGAGAGCTTCGTCCAATTTCAGCAGGTCTTCGGAGTGTTCCGGGGAAAAAGCAAATGCCTCATCCAAGGGCAGAACCACCTGAGTTCCGCCACGTTTCTCCCGTAAGTGGCGGCGGGCATGGTCGATCAGAATGCGCCTCATCAGTTGGGCAGCAACCCCGAAGAACTGAGCGCGGCCCTGCCAATTGGGAGATTGTTGACGAACCAGTTTGAGATAAGCTTCATGAACCAGAGCCGTAGTCTGAAGGGTATGGTCGGCCCGCTCGCGCCGCATATACCGACGAGCCAGCTTTTTTAGCTCGTCATAGACCAAAGGAACAAGCTTTTCCTGAGCGGCCTGGTTTCCCTTCGCCACTTCGACAAGCAGGGCCGTTACGTCCGCTTCCGGGACCAAAGGACCCACCCCCAACCGTATCCGGTTCAAAAATCAGCAGTTATTGCAACTCCGATGGTCAAGATTCTACCTGCGATTCACGGTCTTTGCACTTCCCCATTTTGTAATGATCCCTTTTTCCTCCAGATGGCGCGTTTGTAGGTAAAGCCGGATTTTTATTAAACGAAGAGGGAACGATGACAAAAAACACGAGTGCTTTTCGAAGTCGTTTTGGGCTGCTTTGCAAAGTCGCGCCTGCCATATATGTCCTTCTCTGCGCACCGTTCCTGAGTTCAGTGGTCAACGCGCAGCAGTCTCGCATTATCACGTTCGACGCTCCCGGTGCGGACACAAAGCCGGGGGACTACAACGGGACATACACCAGTGGGATAAATGCTTTGGGAGCAGTCACGGGTTCCTACCAAGACACGAACGAAACCTACCACGGGTTCCTGCGCAATCCTGATGGCAAATTTACGACGTTCGAAGCGCCCGGCGCGGACACTGGTGCCTACAACGGGACCTCCCCTGCCGCAATCAATGATTTGGGGGTGATCACCGGATCCTACTACGACGCGAGCGGCTTCGGTCATGGGTTCCTCCGCAGTCCCGATGGGAAATTCACGACGTTCGACGTGCCAGGCGCGGGCGGATACGGTTCTACTCCAATAGCTCTTAACCTGGAGGGAGCCGTCGTAGGGTACTACACGGACTCAAACTACTTGTTCCACTCATTCGTTCGCTATCCCAACGGCAAATTTTCGGCGTTTCTTGCTCCAGGTCAGTGCGAAACCAATGGATCACAAGGCTGTTACGGTAGCGAGCTTTCGAACGTCAACTTTTTGGGACTCAGCGTCGGGAACTACATGGATAACACCGCGAACCTTGTTCAGCACGGCCTCATACGCTATGCCGACGGCAGCTTCAGCACGTTTGAGGCCCCAGGCGCGGGCACCGGCCCATCCCAAGGGACGGGATGTCCCGGTTGCTTCGCAGGGCTCAATCAGTTCGGCGCGATCGCTGGGATCTACACGGATTCGAAAACCGTGTACCACGGCTTCCTTCGCACTCCCGACGGAAATTTTACGTCGTTTAACGCTCCCGGTGCCGGCACGGGTAACTCCCAGGGAACAGGCTGTCCCTCAGATTGCCCTGTAAGCCTGAATAACCTTGGAGCAATCACCGGAGTCTACATCGATGCGGCGAATGTATATCACGTCTATCTGCGCAGCCCCGAAGGCAACATTGTGACGGTGGAGCCGGTAGGGTCAATCTTTACTCTTCCTGCGGGCATTAACGACTTAGGGACGGTGGCGGGCTATTATGCCGACGCCAACGGCGTCTACCACGGCTTCCTGCGAATTCCCTGCGAGTAGCGAGTCCTTAACCATGAATCACTTTTATTCCCCACTGCGTGGATTGACAGACTGGGACTGCTTCTTGGTTTTTGCGCCGGTCTGACCAAAGCTCAAGCATGAATATATAGCCGTCGACCGCAGTACTTCCAATGCTTATGCTTGCGAACCAGGGTCTTCAGGGTCTCCCAAAGCTGCAGCGCGTCGGCTGCTCGCCAAGCTCTAAAACAGCGCTCGGCGAGGAGCTCCAGTTCTGAACCTTATGATAATGAGTAAAGGCGATGAGCAAGAAACACAACCACTAAGGAGAACGCCATGAAGAAAGTAAAACTAACAACCATGCTTGCCGCCGTCGTCATAATCGCGGGATCGACCGCCGCCTTCGCCGATGACCGGCGCGACGACGCGCAATACAAGGATCTGTACGAACTAAAACTGTTACACGCCGCCTTCCACAAGGCTGTGTCGCATGCCGGAATCGACGAGGCTACCAAGGCTCAGCACATTGCAGATGTGCTTGCAGTCTGGACAGACGATGGAACTCTCATCGCAGGGGGGGTGACCTACAGCGGCAAGGGCATACCGGGTACGGCCAGCTGTGAGCCCGGGTCGCTTACGCTGTGCGACCTTTACACGAATCACGCAGGAGCCTTTGTGTTGGGTCACGACTGGGTATCCCTCACGCCGATCTTTACCGAAGTCGTCACTGTGCTCGATGAGTACAACGCCCAGATCTACTTTCAATGCATTTACTTCGATGTGAATAATGCTGACAAGCTCGTCTCCAACGTCACCTTCGGTCTTCCCGGAATGCCTAATACCGGACGGGCGCGCAAAGTCCATGGCCACTGGCTGCTCTCCTATGGCGAGGTCCTGTCTGTCGCGGCGCCCACACTCGATGTTTATTAACGGCTCGGCGCAATGCCGTCACAACGCTCGTCTATAGTTGAACGCGGCGTTGCAGAAATGCAGAAGCCTCCAGGTCACTACAAATGACTTGGAGGCATTTTTTGTGTCTGAGGGGTTGGGGCAGCTCCCTGCAGTCTGAATGCGACTCACGGGCGATCTGGTGACCATCACGATTCGCATGTCGAAGCCCAACCGGAAGCGGCTGCGCGAGCTGGCGCCGCACGAAGAAACCAGCCTGCAGGCCATCACCATGCGCGGCTACGACCTTTACCTGGCTGGGAAGCGGTTGCCTCCGCTTGAGACCGATTGAATGATTGCAGTCAATAAGTATTTCAGCATTGAAAATGGCTCGAACCCGGCGCGGGTTCGCCGAACGAAGGTGCTCCTGTGCAACGACTTTGTCTGTGGCCATCGTTGAAAATGGAGAAGAGAATATGCGTTACCTAGTGATCGGTGCTCTTGCTGTTGCTGTCTGCATTTTGATCTTCATGGTTGCCAATGGAACCTGACTGGGTAGAGAAGCAGAGGTCATGTAGGCAGAGGTCGTGGGTTCGTTAAGGGTGCAATAAGAGTTCCCGCCAATTCCCCAGGGCGCTAAAGGTGTCGTCCGTTGCCCCCTGTTTTCTGTTAGTTACGTGTTTCCTTTGTGCTGTCACGGCAACTCTCGGACCTTTTGGGGAAGTTTTCGGCAGTGGAAGGCGCATCTAGGAAGGGAGGGGGATTTGTTTTTTACGCGGGGGCGTAGTTCAGCTGGTTAGAACGCCTGCCTGTCACGCAGGAGGCCGCGGGTTCGAGTCCCGTCGCTCCCGCCAGAATTTCAACCGTAGGACGAAGGTTCTGCGGCTTAACGAGCGAGAGTCGTTGAGTGACTCGGCAATTTATCGCTCGTCCACATACGCGATGAATCCCGACTGCGATAAACACAAGTCACCATAGGCGACGATACGTCAAAGTGGAATGCTAGCCTCTGCCGCCATACGGCGTCAGAAAACGACAACTTATTGAGGATAGACTTAACGGGTGGCTTCTTGGGGCGCACGGAAATACCATGCCCTTGGTGATGATTTTTAG
>JBAVYX010000314.1:0-10116 GCA_049588475.1 Silvibacterium sp.
CCTTCAGGCTCATCTTGTATTGGAATCAATTCCCCCCTTCAGGCTCATCTTGTATTGGAAGAGAGTCTCAGAACGCGAACAGCGAAAACGGGATAAACTGAATAGTTATGGCTACCGCCGAAGTCTCTACCGTCATCCTGCCGCGCTCTCCGCAAGGCGCGTTTAAGAACGAACCCTTCATCGATTTCTCCAGGCACGAAAATGTCCATGCGATGAAAGAGGCGCTCACGCGCGTGGGCGACATGCTTGGCCACGAGTATGAGCTAATCATTGGAGGCGAACGTCTGCGGACTGCGGGCAAGATCGAGTCACGCAACCCGGCTCGGCCTGCGCAGATTGTGGGTCTTCACCAGAAGGCGGGCGCAGAGCATGCCGAGCAGGCCGTGCAGGCTGCTCTCCGCGCCTTCGCTACCTGGCAGTTCGTTCCTGTCGAAGAGCGCGTCTCCCTGCTGCTGAGCGCGGCGCAGATCATTCGCGCCCGCAAGTTCGAGTTCTGTGCGTGGCTCACCTATGAAGTCGGCAAGAACTGGGTAGAAGCCGATGCCGATGTAGCCGAGACCATTGATTTCCTCGAGTTTTATGCACGTGAGGCATTGCGCCTGGCCGGAGCTACCACGCCAATCCAATATCCAGGCGAGCGCAACCAGCTGATCTACATCCCTTTGGGCGTCGGCGCGGTGATTCCGCCGTGGAATTTTCCCTTTGCCATTATGGCGGGCATGACGGCTGCGGCCATTGTTACCGGCAACACCGTCATTCTCAAGCCGTCGAGCGACTCCCCGACCATCGCCGCCCGATTTGTGGATGTGCTGGAAGAGGCTGGGATGCCGCCGGGCGTGGTGAACTTTTGCCCCGGCTCGGGTGCCACGTTTGGCAATGCAGTCGTCGAGCATCCCAAGACGCGCTTTATCGCCTTCACCGGCTCAAAGGAAGTAGGACTCGATATTCACGAGCGGGCGGCGAAGACCCAGCCCGGCCAGATATGGATTAAGCGCACGGTCCTGGAGATGGGCGGCAAAGACTCGATTGTCGTCTCCGCCGACGCCGATTTGGATCAGGCGGTGGAGGGCACGGTCGCGGCGGCCTTTGGTTTTAGCGGCCAGAAGTGCTCGGCGTGCTCCCGCGCGATTATCGAGGAGCCGCTCTACGATGTGTTTGTCGAGCGCGTTCGCGAACGTGTGGCGAAACTGACGGTGGGTGATCCGTCGACGAATCCAAATATGGGTCCGGTCGTAAATGAGAGCGCGCTCAAGACGATTCTGGATTACATAGCCGTTGGAAAGAAGGAAGGACGGCTGATTGCGGGCGGTGAGACAGTGGAGACTCCCGAAAAAGGTTACTTCCTCCAGCCTACGGTAATTGCCGATGTTGCTCCGGGCGCTCGCATTTCCCAGGAAGAGATCTTCGGCCCGGTTCTGGCAATTCTGAAAGCGCGCGATTACGACGACGCGCTAGCGATCGCGAACAACACTGAATTCGGACTGACTGGCGCGGTCTATTCAAGAGACCACGAGAAGCTCGATCGCGCGCGCCACGAATATCATGTGGGGAATCTCTACCTCAACCGCAAGTGCACGGGCGCGATGGTCGGAGCGCATCCCTTCGGCGGCTTCAATATGTCCGGAACCGATTCGAAGGCGGGTGGTCCGGAGTATCTTTACTTATTTACTCAGGCTAAATCCGTTGCGGAGAAAATACGCCAGTTATAGAAACGCACGCTTGGCAGTGTTCAATTCCGGGCATTTGACATGAGCCAAAGACTTGCGCACAATAGGCCGAGTCCGTGGAGAGAGTTGTTGGCAAAGATCCTCTGCGTGGATGACGATCCAGACGTCGTCTCGCTAAAACGAAAAATACTGGAACAGGCAGGTTACGAAGTAACGACCTGCATTTCTGCCGAGGATGCGATTCGAGAAATTGAGCGAGTCGCTTTTGATGCCGTGGTGACAGATTGGCGATTGGGCCACGAACGTGGCCGCGCCATTGTCGAAGCGGCAAAGGCGCATTCGACTGCCCCCGTGGTGGTTGTGTCTGGATATGTTGCCGAGGCATTTCAGGCCGCGGAGCCGATGGCGGACATATATCTGGAAAAGCCTGCGGATCCTCGCGAGCTCGTACAGATATTAGACACCCTGCTCCAGGCGAGGACGCTTCGAAGCCACGATTATTCGGCTTAGTCGATTATGAACTATCTTCGATAGTTTATCGGCAGGCTAGAGTAGAACCGGGCGGGCGGAGCCGATATCGTCAAGTGGCCTTTGCTTTAAGGAAAGGCCACTCTAAGAAAGGCCTTAGTTGGCTTGCAGGATCAGGTCTCCAGCCGCCGCCGCAGCCTCGGCCAGCATGCGATGGTGAATAGTGAACAGCGCAAGTTCCAGCCGGTCGGAAACTCCGGTCTTGTCGTAGATACTACGTAAATAGTTCTTGATAACCTGCTCAGTCGTAGTCAGGCGCATGGCGATTTCCTTGTTCTTGCAGCCCTGCACAATGAGCCCGACGATCTTGATTTCCTTGGGGGTGAGGCGATCTCGAACCCGTGCGCCCACCTGGTCTTCTTCCTGGGCTGCTGTTCCCGATCCAGCCATCTGCACGCCGCGCTCGCCACGGACGACACGGCGGGCGCAGTCGATCAGCGCCGGACCGCTCACCGAGCGATGTGCAGCGCCATGCACGCCCGCGGAGAGATAAGCGCTTGTGGACTCGCTATTTTCGGCAATCACGATACAAAGGCTGCCCTGGGAGCGAACACGCTCCACGAGCTGATGTATGTTTGGTTTTATCGCGGACGCGAACAATAACGTCGCTCCTCTGAATGCTTCCAAAACCTGATAAAGCCGTTCCGCGTCGCCGCACTGCGCGATGATACGGAAGTCATCCTCCATGGTTAGAAATTTCGCCGTTCCTGCGCGGAATATCGCCTGATTGTCTGCCAAAATTATCTTATTCATGCTCTCCGTGCCATCCTTTTTCAGCAAAACCGAGACTCGGCGCGGCGAGCGCGCAAAGTTCTCTCAAATGATCGATTACATGGCAAGCGCGACATTTACGCATACACAACTTATCGACTCAAGGCAATCCTGCATACTCGGTGTAACTGAAATAGACACTCTGAGTACCAAATCATAACTTCGTTGTTTAAAGTTATGGCTAAGAACATTATGGTGCTTGATAAATATGCAAACAGGCTAACCGAGAATCATGAAGTTTGAAAGAAAAAAGTACCCTGGACGCTGACATTTTTTCCTTGACGGGATCGGAGATCGCGTTTACCCGTTCGACCCCAGACTGGTAATACACTGGGTCAATGGGGAAGCCAGTCATTCTCGCCGTAGACGACGACGTCAGCGTTCTTGAGGCCGTCATCCAGGACTTGCGCCGGAAGTATGGCGCGGGATACCGCATCCTGCGTGCAGGTTCTGGACAAGCGGCCCTCGACACATGCGTTCAGCTCGAGCAGCGGGGCGATGCAGTCGCGCTATTTCTCTCCGATCAACGCATGCCGGGAATGTCGGGTGTGGACTTTCTGGAGAAGGCGCAGAAAATATACCCGGACGCCAAGCGGGCCTTGCTGACCGCCTACGCCGATACAGAGGCCGCGATCAGGGCTATCAACGCAGCCAAAATCCACTACTACCTGACCAAACCCTGGGATCCGCCTGAAGAGCAGCTCTATCCGGTATTGGACGACCTGCTCGAGGCATGGAATGAAGGCTATCGCGCACCTTTTGAAGGCCTTCGGGTGGTAGGTCCCCGGTGGTCGTTGCAGGATCACCAGGTGCGCGATTTTCTGTCCCGCAATCAGGTTCCTTACGTGTGGCTCGATCCGGAGCGGGACGGCGAGGCCTTCGATCTTCTGACTCGTTACAAGCTTGATGATCACCAGTTGCCGGCTGTGCTCTTTCCCGACGGGTCGTCGCTCGTTCAACCCACCCAGCAGGCACTGGCGGAGAGAGTTGGGCTGAGCACCCACGCGGCCAGCGATTTTTATGACCTGGTGGTGATTGGAGCGGGGCCGGCGGGACTGGGGGCTGCCGTGTATGGCGCATCCGAAGGCCTGCGCACGCTGGTGATCGAGCCGGAGGCGCCTGGTGGACAGGCTGGATCGAGTTCTCGCATTGAGAATTATCTCGGCTTCCCATCGGGGCTGAGCGGAGCGGATCTTGCCCGGCGTGCCTATGTACAGGCATCGCGCTTCAAGGCCGAATTCCTTACGCAATGCGCGACAGGCATTCGTACGGAAAACCAATACCGGCTGGTCCGCCTGGGCGACGGCCGCGAGGTGTCCTGCCGCGTGTGCTTGATCGCGATTGGTGTCAACTACCGACGTCTTGACGCTCCGGGAATCGAGCGGCTCACGGGGTTGGGCGTCTACTATGGGGCTGCCCTCGTCGAAGCCCGCTCCTGTAAAGACGAGCACGTCTATATCGTCGGAGGCGCAAATTCGGCGGGGCAGGCGGCCATGCATTTTTCAAAGTACGCCGGTCAGGTAACGATGCTGGTTCGCGCTGAATCGCTCGAAAAGACCATGTCGAAATATTTGATCGATCAGATCGCTCAAACATCCAATATAACGGTGGAGATGCGCGCGCAGGTGGTTGAGGCCATGGGGGAGAGCAGGCTCGAGTGCCTGAAAATCCGCACATCCAGCGGGGAGCAAGTGCGCTCGGCTTCATCATTATTTGTATTCATAGGAGCGGCGCCGACGACCGGTTGGCTGCCGGAAGACGTCATGCGCGATCCGAACGGTTTCGTTCTCTCCGGTCCGGACCTTAAGGTGGAAAGCAAGTTACCGCGCGGCTGGAAGGAAGACCGGGAGCCCTTCCTGCTCGAAACGAGCTTGCCAGGGGTTTTTGTGGCGGGCGACATCAGGCACGGCTCGGTAAAGCGTGTGGCCTCCGCCGTCGGCGAGGGATCGATCGCCGTGCAGTTTATGCATCAATATTTGGCACGTTTTTAGAGTGACGAGAAAAGCGAATCGATGGAAGAGAAGCAAACTAACCTGAGCACGAAAACGATTCCCGCGCAAGAGCTGCTTGCGCAAATACGGCAAATACCTATCTTTCAGCAGACCCAAGAGCAGGATCTCCAGTGCCTTGGGGATGTCGAACTGGTCGAAGCGCCGGCAGGCTCGCTACTCTTCGACCGGGGCGACAAGGACCTGTTCTTTTGGATATTGCTTACGGGTGAAGTGCGCGTAACCAAGCCCGAGGCTGACGGCGGAATTACGCTGCTCGGCGCGCTCAAGGAAGGCGATACGTTCGGTGAGGTTCCACTTCTCACCGGAATCTCGTCAGCCCCGGCACGCGGCGAAGTGATTACAGCGAGTCACCTTGTGCGCGTGAGTCCAGCCTCCTTTTGGAGCCTCATGGGAACCTGCCCCGTGGTGCGCTCCGGAATTCTGGTCAATATGGGCCGGCGTCTGGAGGCCTACCAGGTGCTCACCCTGCATCGTGAAAAGCTTATCTCGCTCGGCACACTTGCTGCCGGCCTTATGCACGAGCTCAACAACCCTGGAGCCGCTGCTCGCCGCGCATCCTCCCAGTTGCGTGAAAATCTTGTTCGCCTGCAGCAGATAAGCCTTCGGTTCACTCGCACTCCGCTCACGCCGGAACAAAAAGACTGCCTGCGCGAGTTGCAGGAGGAGGTTTTGAAGTTCGAGAAACCTGCGGCAATGAGCACGCTCGAGCAAGCCGATGCGGAAGATGAATTACTTGGCTGGCTGGAGAGCATTGGGGTGGAGAACGCCTGGCAACTGGCTCCTACGCTGGTGGCCGTGGGCTGGCAGCGCGAAGATCTTGAATGCGCTCATGCGGCTTTCCCGTCCGAGTTTCTTTCCGATGCGCTCAACTGGCTGATGTCGCTCATTTCGAGCATGCAACTGGTGGGAACCATCGAAGAGAGTATCACCCGCATCACCGACCTGGTGATCGCCGTGAAGAAGTATGCCTATGACGACAAGAATCGCGAGCGTGAAATCGATGTGCATGACAGCATACAGAGCACGCTGACTATCCTCGCTCACAAGTTCCGGTATAAGCAGATCGCCATTGAAAAGCGCTTTGCCGCGGAAATGCCCACAATCAAAACCACCGGGACGGGCCTGAGCCAGGTGTGGACAAATATTCTCGATAATGCAATCGACGCTTCGCCAGAAGGCGGCAAAATCGTTATCCGCACCTGGACCGAAGGCGAGCAGGCCTTTATCGGCATCTCCGATCAGGGATCCGGGATAGCCCCGGAACATCGCGAGCAGATATTCGAGCCTTTCTTCACGACCAAGCCGCAGGGCATCGGCACGGGCCTGGGCCTGGACATCGCTCACCGCATCGTCGTAGGTCAATTCAGAGGAACCATCACGTTCACCTCCGAGCCGGGCAACACCGAATTCATCGTTGGACTGCCCGCGGGGAAATAAACGCCCTCGGGCCCGATGGTTCCGCCGACAATCTGCCGTTGATTGGGGAAATATTCAGCAGTTGAAGGAGCTTCTGGACGCACACTAGGGCCTGTTAACAGGGCTCTGAGGCGATTCAGTTCCCGTTATTCCGCGCAGCGTGGGGCCGACATCCGCACGAACGCCGGATGATTAACTCGACGGGCAGCACAATCCTGTTGCCATCCTTGGGGAATTCATCCTGCTTGAGCCGGTCGAAAAGGAGGCTGGCGGCGACGCGCCCCACCTCATACACGGGTTGCCGCACAACCGTCAGGTTGGGATAAAGGATTTCCGCGAGCTCGAAGTCATCAAAGCCGATCAGCGCCACTTCCTCGGGAATCCTCACCCCCAGATCCACCAGCGCGCGTAGTGTGTAGCGTGTGGTCAGGTTGTTGAAGCAGAAGAAGGCAGTTGGTGGAATCTTCTCACTCATCACACTGGCGATCACCGCCGATGTCAATTCCTGGGAGGCGCATTTGAAAGAAGGTTCCGCGTGCAGGCCGGCTTCGAGCATGGCGCGACGATAGCCCTCGAAGCGTGCGCGCACGGTGTATAGCTGCTTGTTGAGCCCAATGAAAACCACCCGCCTGTGGCCGTGCTCTTTAATCAGGTGCTGGACGGCACGTTTGGATCCGCCTTGGTTATGCACCAGAACGGTATCGAATCTCCGGTCCTGCACAGGGCGATCTAGCGTGACGATGTGCGTGTTGTCGAACTCGGCGCGGCTGAGTCGCGAACGACGCGCGTCGGCAGGAATCACGATGAGCCCATCCACGCGCCGTTGCAGCATCAACTCGGCCTCGGCGAACTCCGAGTCGGCATCTTCATTGGAGGTGGTGAGAATGACCGAGTAGTTATTTTCTTTGGCGACCGTATTGATCGCATGCGCGATGGTTGCGAAGAACGGATCGTAAAGATACGGAACGATAATGCCAATGGTCCGCGATTTCAAGCCGCGAAGTGCTCGCGCCATCTCATTCGGGCGGTATCCAAGCTTCTCGATAGCCTGATAGACGCGTTCCGCAGCTTTCGCCGAGACGGGCGCCGATTCATTCAGGACGCGCGAGACGGTCATGGTTCCCACGCCGGCCACGCGGGCTACGTCATTCATTGTTGGCTTGCGATCCATACCGCTCTCTCAGTGATGTTGCTTACCAGCCAGCGACACTGGAATGCAAACGTATACATCACATTGTTCATTTCAAGTAGACTGCGTCAAGGGCATAGTGGTTCAACCGTGTCCTATGAGCTGAATTGACGTTTTGGCAGGAGATTAAGTTCGTGTCATACAATATACATTTTCCTTTCGGAGAGCCTATTCTATGCGCAGAGCTGCACTAGTGATGGTGCTTCTTGCTACTTTTCAGATTTCTTTTGCGCAAAGCCCGGCATTTGAACGTGCGGCCTCTCTGCAGCATGGCATCAATCTCTCTGGATGGTTCGCCAGTTCCAGCGATTTATCTCAGCAGCATTTCGACATATTTACGAATGAGGCCGATCTGAAGCTGATCCATGAGATGGGTTTTAACTCCGTCCGCCTGGGCGTGGAGCCATCGCTCATCGTGCGCCACGGGCAACTCAAGCCCGCAAACCCCGAGGCCGTCGCGCACCTCGATCGCTCCATCGACCGGGCTCTGGCCAATCATCTCGCGGTGATGCTTTGCGTCTTTCCCAACGATGACTACAAGCGCAACTTGGCGACTGAGCGCGGAGTAGACGACTTCGTCTTGCTCTGGCGCGTTCTTGCCGCTCATTTCAGCAAAACCGATCCCGATAAAGTGTTCTTCGAGCTGATGAATGAACCCGAAGTGCAGGACCCCTATCGCTGGATGGGGGTTCAGGCGCGTGTGGTGGAGGCGATTCGCGGGGTGGACACCGATCACACCATCGTTGCCACGGCCGCGAACTATTCTAGCCTCCCCGACCTACTCCAGCTCGAACCTCTGCGCGATGCCAACGTGATCTACAACTTCCATTTCTACGAGCCATACCAGTTCACGCATCAGGGAGCGTCCTGGGGATCGAGCGAATGGGTCTTTTTCAAGGACATCCCCTATCCGGCGACGCCGGACACGCTGGCCGCGCAGATGAAAAACGTTCCCAGCGACCCCGCCCGCTACAATCTGTTTCTTTACGGAATCGGCGGATGGAGCCGCCAGTCCATTTCGGCGCGGATTGCCTTCGCCGCTGCCTGGGCACGTGAACGCAAGGTTCCGCTCATCTGCAACGAATTCGGCGCTTACCGTGACACGGCGGACCCGGCCTCGCGCGCCCGCTGGATCAGCGATGTCCGCTCCGCGCTCGAAGAAAATCACATTGGCTGGGCCATGTGGGACTACCGCGGCAACTTCGGTGTTGTGGAACGCAGTAGCACCCAAATCACGCCGGATCCCGCAATCCTCCGCGCCCTTGGTCTGAATGCAGACGCGAGCCCCGTCGCGGTCAACGCGCCGTAACTGCAATTAGATAAACCTCGCGAACTTCTGCCGTCGTGCTTCCCAGTCGTCGGTCGAGAAGAGCCTCGGCCCCACCTCAATCAACCGCGGTAGCATGTTAAAGACTGTCACCGGATTCCATGGCTTTCCGGCGCGCGTGCGGAAGCCCTTTTCGTTCAGATCGCTGGCCACGCTCGAAATGGGAAAATCCTGTACCAGCAACTCCATCATCAGCACCAGCGCGGCGTTCTCGTGAGGATCGACCTCCAGTCGCTGGCAGTCATCGGAGATGCGCAGTCCATAGGGGATGTCTTCGTTGAAAGCGCCCTCGGAAGGAGCCTCGTTCGCCGGCAGCTCCCGCCGCCACTCGATCGAAACCAGTTGCCAGCCCGCCGCTGTCCTCTGCCGCATAATGTCCGGACTAAACGGCCCCGAAATCACATCGCGAATCCGCTCAAAATGCGCCATCCCCGCCTCCCGGTGTATCAGCCTACACTTCAGCAGTGGACTTATCAGCAACTTGCGGACCAAGGCTCAAGCTACAGAACATGATCTGTAAGCTCAAGCAGGACAATCAGATTGGCATGTAGTAACGATGCTGGTGCAAGACGGCCGCTGTCCAATCTTGAGAATCAATGTTCACAGACGGACACAGCATCCGGGTCGATTCAATGCGTATGATTACGAGTTTTCACAGAGTAGACTGGGTAGTACAACAAACGCAATTTGAGGTTGATTGTGGACCACTACGTTGAACGAGTCGTTGACCTTACAGACCCCGACGCAAACCAGATCTACAACCTGAGCATTGAAGAAGCACGCAGGCTCCTGCTGGAGCAGCCGCCGGAAGCCGTGCGCGGACTAGAGGGTTCCTTCGCTCTTCTTGCCTGGTCAGGCAAGACCGTCAAAATGGCGCGCTCCCTCGACCGGCCCATGCGCTATTTCCTGGCCAAGCGCTCTGAAGGCCCTGCACTGGTCGTAGCTCATCGTATCGACACCATTTTTGACTGGCTCAAGTCCGAGGGGCTGGATAGGCAATTTCACCCCAGTTACACGCGCATGGTGCCGGCCCATTATGTCGTAGAACTCCAGCTCATCGGATGCCCCGACCCCGATCCCGTTTACGCGCGTTTTTTTTATCCAACTTCTGGAACCCTGCCCGCTGACCTTGATGAGATTGGCCGCACCTATATCTCTGCGCTCGCCGATGAGATCTCGCAGTGGCTAAAAACTATTCCTGCGGAA
>JBAVYX010000315.1:0-10245 GCA_049588475.1 Silvibacterium sp.
TCCTTCTTGCGTCCGCGTCGTCCACGATTCGATGGTGCTTGCGCCAGATGGAGCGTTCCCGACATCGGGCCCGCGTCTTCTCGCTTTTGGCAGGGCGGTTTCCAGTACCGTTCCAGCGCTCCCCAGATCGAAGGAAAAACATTCGAGGTTGGCCCAGGACAGGCGGCCTGCGTTCCCCGCGGAGCCGTGCATAGCTTCCGCAACAGCACCACGCAGGACGCAAAGGTGCTGTGCATCATCACGCCGGCGGCCATTGGACCGGAGTACTTCCGCGAGATAGGGACGGTACTCAAGGCCACGCCGACCGAGCGCTACCTCGGGTGCAAGCAAAATCTGGAAGAACCAGTAAATGACCGGTTCGCATCTCTGTTCGCCCTAAGCACTGGAAACGCGCTAAGGCCTGCAATCAACAGTTGAGAAAAGATTGACCAGAATCCGAGCTCGCAGTGCTGATCAGCTCGCCTAAGGGCGGCCGCCCCGCGCTCAATCCATGCGCGGCCACTGCATTGGATTCACTGAAGCCGCCCGGATCTTTGGAATGCATCCGGCGACCGCCGAGCAGACGCCCAGCCGCAACACCGGCTACACGCCGAGACAGCCCAGGATGAATTCCCCGCAATTCGAGGCAGCGGCCTCGCAAGGGTCGCTTCGGCTATTGCCCGCTATTCGTCTTCTCTTTCTCCGCCCGCGGCGCGGGCGTCAGCGGTTTGGTGATCTCGTCCAGATAATCGGGCGTGCCGTCGATCCGCTCAAGATGCGGATAGCGTTCGCCATCGTGGTAATCGATGGCGACGGTTCGCACGTGGGTGTCGTTCTGCACGATCAGATTCATCGGAACGCCAGTTTTCGTGCCGTGCACCGCGTCCTTCATGGCATCCCCTGAATAGACGTTCCCGTTGACGGCCAGAATCTTCTCGCCGGGCGCCAGCTTCGCTGCGTCCGCCGGGCTGCCGACGCGGACGTCGCTGATCGCGCCCTGCGCATCGAGGTTCAGCCCCAGTGAGTACCAGACGTTCGCGCCAGCCAGACCGCGGCTGAAGGCGGAGGAACGTGCCTCCTCGTACGCGTTCGGCTTGTCGGTATAGACCAGCTTCCATCCACCCTGCTCGATTCCCTCGATATTCACATGCGGCTGTACGGTGTCGACGCGCTCGTGAAGAAACTTCGCCCAGTCGTACGGAACCACCTGGTTGAGATCGGCCACCAGCTCGTCGAAGCCATAGGGAACGATCTGCGGCGGCGTGGTGCCCTTGCCGGCGACAAGAATCGCCAGGAAGTCGTGCAGGTTTTTCTGGTCGTTGGTCAGCTTGCGAATGGTCGTGTCGACGTCAAGCCAGACGATGTCTCCCTCCGAGTAGTAGTCCGCGCTCCGTCGCCAGTTTGCCCATGCCGATCCTCCACGCAGGCCGGAGATGCCCACCGCCGTGTCCTCCGTGCTTCGCCAGCGGCGGCCGGAAGTGTTGTCGAGCTCGGCGGCGATGGAGGCGAGGTAGGCGCGGTACTCCTCGCCGGTCATGAAGCCACAGCGCGCGCCCAGCACGTTGCCCAGGTAATCCGTCAGGCCTTCGTAGACCCATAGCAATTCGCCCTTCATAGGATCAGCGAAGTTGGGCGTGGCGAGGCCGGCGGGACGGCGGTACTTCCCGTTCCACGAGTGGGTGTACTCATGCGAGAGCACGGGTCCTCCGACTTCGAGCGCGGCGTCTGTCTGCAGCGCGCCCTCGGGCAGCGAGTTATCCGACGACTCGTGATGCTCGAGACCGCCGTAGGGCGGGAACTTCGTCAACGTCAGGAGGAAGTGGTAGCTCTCGTAGTGCGTGGAGCTGTACATCGCCGCCGCTTCGGTCACCAGATGCTCGAGATCAGCGACGACGCTGGGGCGTAGCACGGCGTCCTCCGGCGTGTCGCCGAAGACATCGATGTAGACCGGCTTCTGCTGGCCCAGGCCTTGGGCGTCAGCGTCTCTTCGCGCCGCCGCATTCAGCGGATACTCCTTAAAGTTGATCCCCGTCATGATGGGCGAATCTTCTAGCCCCTCGACGTTAGTCGCGGCGTAGTGGACCGTTCCGCCCGCCGGATGCTGCGGGTCGTACGGCGAGATGGGTCGCAGCGAGGTGGCAATGCCCCAGTTCTGCGGCACAACGACGGTGGGCTGGATCGCGATCTGGCGGACGGGCACCTCCGCTGGGTAAAGCATGAGGTCTTCCCACTCGAGGACCGCGAGTTCGGGCGTCGCCTTCGCGCTGGCGATGTAGTCGACGTGGGCGTGCAGCATGGTCGCGCCGGGCGGCACGGTCAGATGGAACTTGTACAGATCAACGTCGTCGCGCTGCCAGGAAATCGTCTGGCCGTTTGCGGTGAAGACGATGCCGGTGATGTCGCTTTCGACGAATTTCTCGGCGTGATGGCCGGGGATCCAGGCCGCCTCCGTGAGTGCGAGCGGACCAGGCTGCACCGGCAGATCGATCTCTGCGTGAAACAGCTTGCGCGGAGCATCGGTGAGGTCGGCGGTAATTTGGATCGCCGTCTGTTGCGAATAGCCGAGAGTCGAGACGAACAGGAAAGAAGACCACAGCACACGGGACACGTACAAATCGCTGGACACGAAGGCAAACCTCGCAGAAGAGTTGGGGAAGGCGAATATCCGAAAGTGTACCGCAGGCGCCGAAACAACGAGCCTTTGTAACTGAAGGCGTTTCCGACGGCCGTATCGTGGAAAATTCAATGACGCCCGACGACACAAGGGGCAGAAGATTTGCTAGGAGGAAACGGCACTTGTGTTTAGAATGCGTTTGCTTAATCCAAGGGGGAAACTTTGTTGCCGCGTCGCCATTGTTGCCCGCTCGTCGTCGCTTATATTGTCGCAGTCGCAGCTTGCGCAGGGTCCCAAGAGGCGCCTCTGCAACCGCAAACCTCCGGCACCTTTGTGTTGCACAAGTTTGCCCACTCCATCGGCAAGGAAACATACTCCATCGAAATAAAGGGCGACGTCTATACGCTTAAATCACATTTTCTTTTCACGGATCGCGGGTCTGCTGTTCCTCTCGAAACCACCTTCACTGCCCGTACGACGAGTATGGCGCCCCTCACCTACGAAGCAAAGGGACGTGCATCGAGACTTTCTCCCATGGATGACGCTTTGACGGTGAAAGACGAAAGCATCTCCGTCACGCGGAGCGGCAAGACCGCTACCGTTGCTGCAATAGATCCGTGGTTCATTACCGACGGTTACTCGCCAGTCGCCATGCAGGAGCAGATGCTGCGCTGGTGGCTGCTGCACGGAAAGCCGGCTGAATTTACCGTCTATCCCGCGGCAACCAAAGTGCACGTCAAACCCGCCGGCACACTGGCCATCGATGGGCATACTGCCCACGGCTACACTGTTGGCGGCCTGATCTGGGGCCAGGAGGCGCTTTGGCTCGACGACGCACAAAACCTTGTCGCGCTGGTCAGCACAGATGCCGAGTTCGACCACTTTGAGGCCATTCGCGAACCCTACGAAGATAATCTCGGAACATTCATCGCCTCGGCTGTCAAAGCGAACCTTGCAGAGCTTGCACGGCTTTCTGCCAGCGCGCGTGTCTCGCCCGCGCAAATGCTCGTCATTACTGGAGCAACGCTTGAAGATTCCACGGGCGCACCACCAGTAAAGGATAGCGTGATCCTGATCGAGGACGGCGTAATCACTGCGGCAGGGCCACGCAGCCGCGTGCGCATTCCTGCGGGTGCGAAGGTCCTTGATGCTTCCGGGAAGTTTGCCATTCCCGGACTCTGGGATATGCATGCGCACTATGAGCAAGTGGAGTGGGGGCCCATTTATCTCGCAGCTGGTGTCACCAGCGTTCGCGATGTGGGCAATGAGTTCGACTTCATCCGAGCTGTGCATGACCAGTTAGACCGAAAGCAAGATCCTGCCATTGGACCGCATCTGGAATTTGCCGGGATCATCGATGGGACCGGCCCGATGTCGCTCGGCGCCGTCACTGCCGACACGCCGGACCAGGCGCTCGCCTGGATAGAGAAGTACAACGCTGCAGGGGCGCGCCAGATTAAGATCTACAGCTCCGTGAAGCCTGACATCGTGAAGGCCATCTGTACCGATGCACATGCCCGCGGCATGACGGTCACTGGGCATATCCCGGATGGCATGACTGCCATCGAAGGTGTAAACGACGGCATGGACCAGATCAACCATATTGTGTTTGACACTCGCTATCGAGCGCACGCGATACTGGACAACGAAGGCAAGCCAAACTCCATGAGACTACCGGTATTGGAGCTGGACAAGGAAATGGTTGACACGTTCAAGGCGCACCACACTGTGCTCGATCCGACGATGGCTGTATACGAATCCTTCTTGAATACGATTCCGCTCGACCAATTGGAACCCGGCATCGATCACGTTGCGCCTCAATTGCGAGAGGCACTAGATAATCCTCCCGCACCCGAAGATCGGGCAGCTTCAGCCGCTGCGCGTTGGCAGATATACATCGATACTTTGCGGGCCTTGCACTCAGCCGGAATTCCCATCGTCGCCGGAACGGACCAGGCCATTCCCGGCTACTCCCTGCACCGCGAACTGGAAATTTATGTCGAGGCCGGTTTCACCCCCCTGGAGGCACTTCAGGCAGGAACCATTCGATCCGCACGGGCAATTGGTGTTGAGAAAGAGTCTGGCTCGCTCGAAGTCGGCAAACGCGCCGACGTACTGCTGCTTGATGCGGATCCGTTGGCCGACATTCGCAACACCCGAAAAGTTTGGCGCACCGTTGCGGGCGGCGCCATCTACGATCCGGGGCCTCTCTGGCAGAGTGTCCAATTTACCCCATAAATCTGCGGGCCTGCTCTGCACTCTTCGCGCAGTTAAAGTGGTGCTGGATTGGGCAGCTTTTTCGTCTTCGGGACAAGAAACCAGATCGCTGTGGACGTGCAGCGGTGCCTAGTACTGGCGCATTTGTGCCAAAGCATTGATGAGGTGCAATGCACTGACGCCCAGTGGATCTGAAAGGGAATACTCCACATACGGCCTTCTGCCGCTCCGATCGATACGGACGATCAGGCCAGCACTCTCCAACTCGCCCACATATGGCGTCAGCTCTTTCTTTTGAGACGGAGGGAGCATTTTGCGTAGCTGACTCAATCGAACGGGGCCATGCTGGAGCTTGGAGAGAATCCTAATCTTCCATTTGCCTTGAATACGTGTGAGGGAAAATTGAACAGAGCGCTCCCCGTCCTCCTGAGCTCGTATTGCACCAAGGCGATCAGGTCCGAGATCCAGAAGCATCTTGAACCTGTTCCAACGGCCGTTTCGCTATGACTTAGGCTCTGCTGTCATATTGAGGATCATTTCCCGGATCTCCGCAAATTCGCAGAAGCTCTGGAAGAGCTTCCTCTATCTACTAAAGGCATTTCTGGAAAGCGTTTTGTAGCAGCTTTGCAGAGATTTTTGTCGACTGGCAAAACCCGCTCATGCTGCCTGCTTAGCTGAGGGATACAACTCGCGGCATACAGCACTTGGAGGCATAGATCGACGAAATAGCTGGCCTGATTTCGCTTGCCTCCGGCGGTTGCCATATGCACCTCGAGCAAAAGAGGGCGTGCAGAAGCCTGTAAAAGGCCCTCTACATATAAAGGCTGTGGAAATCGTCAACGGCGGACATAACATGTCGAAATTTAGCTCGCAATGTGGAATTCGGCTCGAAGAGCTGAAAACCCGGATTCGGACCACGTTGCACGCAACACTCCCCGCGGCGACGCATCTTGATGAGCGTCGAGCGATCGCCAATGCCGTGAATGCACCGCAAACGCAGCCTCTATACTGAGAAATATGAGTCGTGCGGTCTGACTTCCCCCAACCGAGGCACCGTGTCGATCCTCTCTAGGACATTCGCTTTGCGCTACGGCAGATGTTGTTTCTCTCAGCGCTTCCACACGGCCACCAACGGAAGCATTGCACATGAACTAGAATGTCGGACGGTTCAGCTTCTGACCTTGGCAACCGGAAGGGGAAGACCATCGCCTAAGACCTCGGCGAGACGAGGATAAAGCCCTGCGTGGCTCGTCCTGTAAAAGCACGAGCAGGCGTCTCGTCATCAGGTGATAGGCACCGACCGAGTCACGCAAGTAAAAGACTCCACGCCCGGGGGAACGCCTCCATCTCGGGAAGCGCGGAACACGGTTCTCAAAATCACCTGAAGGGGTTCCCCGTCCACTCAGAGAATCTGTTCGATCGTCGGCCAGAGACAAATCCAGTTGTCACATTCCTTTGGCGATTCGGGATGTTTCTCAGTCGAATCACGGTCAATCCGGAAACAATCCCCTCACTCTATCTCGCCGCCTCCCGGGCGAATGCATGACATCCGCGACCGTCTCAATAGAATCTCGGCTTCCACTCGGTTCATCCCACGCTGTCGACCCGCGCGCTTTATGAGAAACATCTTCAATCCTGCATCTTTCTGATCTCCTTGCCCATATAGGCCGGATAATACTACTGGCCGCCCGGCCAGATAGACGATAAATGGCATCTCGGGCAACGCGCGTTTGCAGAGCGACCAAGGCTGGAATTGATACTTGGCGATTATGCGCTTCACTGGCGGCTCGTGATGCATCCGTACCGGTAAGACCAGCTCTTAGTCCAGTTCTCTTCTCACGCGAATGTAGAAGTGGTCCGTATCGACGATGAATTTGTCCGGGGTGAGGGGCGTTTTCACGGTCTGCCATTTGGTGGTGGCTTGGATCGTCTGCCAGTGGTTATCGGCTGACAGTTCTCCCACCCGCACCGGCATGGCGAAGTCCGGCTCGTCTACCTTCCAGCGGTAGGCAACGGTTCCGGCCGTGGGATCGAACTTGAGCTCGAGGAGGGGGATGGCGGTGTGGCGTAGGTACTGGTTGAAGATGGGGGTCAGGTCGAGTTTTGTCTGCCGATCAAACCAGGCAGTGACGTCTTCGGTCATGATGTTCTGATATTTGAACCGCTGGTAGAAGTCGTGGATGAGCTCGAACCAGCGCGGGTCGTTGTCGATGACGCTGCGCAGGGTGTTGAGCATGAGAGCGCCCTTGAAGTACTGGTCCTCGGGAGGCGTAGCGTTGATGCCGCGGGCAGTGACGATAGGGTCCTTGTTCTGCACCTTGGAGTCGTAACCGTTCAGGTAGCGAATGGAAGCGTCCTTACCGTACCAGTACTCGACGTAGAGCGATTCGAGATAGGTACCCCAGCCCTCGTGAATCCACATGTCGGAGCGGTCCTGGGCAGTGATGCTGTTGCCAAACCATTCGTGCGCGCTTTCGTGGACGATGATGAAGTCGAATCGGAGGCTTAGGCCGACGCCCGTCCAGTCGGTCTCGAGGTAGCCGTTTTTGAAGTGGTTGCCATAGGTAACGGCGGTCTGGTGCTCCATGCCTGAGTAGGGCACTTCGATGAGCTTGAATCCGTCGCGCGCGAACGGGTAGGGCCCGAAGTAATGCTCGAAGGCCTCAAGCATGCCGGGGACCTGCGCGAACTGCTTCTTTGCCTTGTCGAGGTCGGCGGGGAGGACATAGTAGTCGAGGGGCAGCGTCCCGTAGCGATCCGAGAAGTGCGTGTAGTCGCCGATGTTGAGCGAGACGTCGTAGGCGTTGATGGGATAGCTCACAGACCAGTCCCAGCGTGTGTTTCCGTCGCCGAGATCAGTAGAGCCCTTGAATTTGCCGTTCGAGACATCGGTGAGGCCGTTGGGAACGGTGACGCTGATCTCCATACCTTCGACTTCGTCGCGCCACTGGTCTTTGTTGGGCCACCAGATGCTGGCTCCGTCGTCTTCGCAGGAGGTGTAGATCCAGGGATGGCCGGCGGGGTCCTTCGTGAAGACCATGCCGCCGAAACGTCCGATGGTGAGGGGATGGCCGGAGTAGTAGAAGTCGATGGAGTAGATCTGGCCGGCGCGGAGGGTCGCGGGGAAGTCGATGAAAACAGCGCCGGAGTCGCGCTCGTATTTGAGCTGGGTTCTGTCGAGAAGGATCTTGTCGACCTGCAGAGCATCGCTGAGGTCGAGTTGAATGCGGCTGCCGTCACTGAGCATCTTGAAGCGGATTGTGTTCCTGCCGGTGACGGTCTGCTTGTCGGGGTCGACCCGGATGTCGAGGTGATAGAAGAGCAGATTGTTGTTGGCGCGGTAGGGCCCGTAGGCTCCACGGAGAATGTCGGCGTGTCTGGGAGCGGCGACACGCCAGAAACTCAGCGCCAGCGGCGTCCCCCGCGACCACGTTCCATCAATCTCCGTGCCTTCCCCGTTCACTGTGCCGTCGTAGGTCCCGTGGACCGCGTCCACGCTCAGGTGCAGCTTCTCCGCGTTCAGCGTGATCGCGCTCACCTGAATACCGTTCTCTCCCTGATCCACGCTGTCCATCGTTGCACTGAGGCTCCCGTCCGCCGCCCGCTTCACGTGGAGCACGAGATGTAGATTCTCCCTACCCGCCGACAACGTCCCATTCCAGTCGCCCGCGATCCTCGATTGATCCGTGGCGGGTGTCGTCGCGGACTGCGCGTGGAGCAGCGCGGCGAGAAAGGCAAGGACGATTAGCGCAAAAATGCGCAGGTGAGAGGCATGATGGACCATGCAAGAAGACTATCGCGAATAAATATGCTGGTGACGGGCGTGAAGGAAGGTTCTGCCGTCGAGCATTGGCGAGTCCGTCTCCGTCAGCAGGCCGGATGACCGGCTCCAGCACGGCAGATTCGACAGCGGCTATGGCTTGTGCGGCGATGATGGGATCATCGCCGAATCCTTTGAGCCAGAGGACATCGGGCTCGCGGCGGAGCCATGTGAGCTGGCGCTTGGGGCGAAGCAGCGGAGGTCTGCACAAGTGAAGTGCGGAAGATTTGGGAGAGACCCCATATGCGGCTCGAATAAGAAAAGTGAGCCCCGGTAATTGCGTCAAGATATTGCGTTGGTTGAGGGAGTAATGCGGCTCGCCAGTTTTATCTCTCGCCCTTAAACTAGCCTAGACCCCACGCAATAATTCCAAAGTTACGCTATTGAACTGCGCAGCGAGTTTTTTCATTGCTGCATTTTCGCGGGTAACTTCACCAGCCTCTCGACTGTGCAAAGCTATCTCTGCGGCGATTGAGCGACCGAGAATTCGCTGATCAATATTGCCAAACGGCCCCGGCACGAGGCTTCCCAACCAACCGGCCCAGGCTGGGGTATGAGCGTTGCCGACAATGATGCCGGGGCGAAAGATGGCGAGACGGGTAAAACCGATGTTGCGCACGGTGTCTTCCTTCATGCCCATTACGCGGACATAGCGAAACCGGCTGCGGGCCGTGCTTCCGACCGCAGAAAGTAGGCAAAACTGGGCGATCCCGGCGTCATGGCAGCCACGCGCAAAGGCACCCACGACGCCGAGTTCAAGTCGTTGCAATTCTTCTTCGCTCCAGCGCATCGATCCAGAACCGACACCCACACAGCTCACGGCGCTGACGGGGCCCTGGCTTAAAACTTCGCGGGCAAGGGCGGCAGTGTGCTCGGCAAAGTCAGCAGCGCCGGTATCAAGAACGACGTGGCGCACCCGCGACCGCGCCGCAATGGGCTTTCTGGTGACCATAACCACTTCTCGGCATTCCGGAATTGCTAGCAGCTCCGCGACGGCTGCACCACCGACTTGCCCGTTACCACCGAGAATAATTGCGGCGAAATTCTGCTTCATAAATAGGACCTCAGCTTAGGTAAGGATGCGACACTCCCTCTTCGAATGAGGCTCATCGTGTTGATCGCCGCATCGACAGGGATGCGTTCGGCCGAGATTCACCGGCTCCGGTGGTTCGACGTGATGAAAGCGAAGAGCTTTTAGCATTTCGCCCGAGACTGAAGAAGGGCAAGGTAGGTTACGTCCCCATGGCGTCGGAAACTGGCCGAGGAAATTCGGCGGTACCCTGCGGTGATCGGTCAGGATCGGATTTTTCCGCCGAAAGGGGGGCCGATAAGCCGACCTCAGCGACTGGAAGGAAGTTTTGAGGACCTGCTCGAATGAGCTACGATTCAATGTGCCCAAAGGTTTTGTGACAATTTAGGGGGTCACCTCAAAACTTGGGTGCAAATTGGGTCCATTCGCTCCCGAATACTATGCGATGAGACCCAACAACACGCAGAACAAACCTAAACCAGACAACAGGTTAGTGAATCGGTTGTTGGTTCGGGATCCGGGGGTTCGGAGGTTCGAATTCTCTCTCCCCGACCAAAGCCAAAAAAGTTAGTAACGTAGACGAAA
>JBAVYX010000316.1:0-2425 GCA_049588475.1 Silvibacterium sp.
ATGGGGAAGGCGAAGACGCGGTTTGCGGCGACGAGGGGCCTTACAGCGAAGCGGCGCTCCCAGGCGATACCCCCGGCGGCGAAGAGCACTGGATAGATGGGGGCGAGATAGTAGTCCTTGGCGTGCATGACGAACATGAGCACGTAGAAGATGAGGAAGGTCAAGCCAATCCAGCGGCCGCGGTGGATAGAGCGTGCGCGCAGAAGAGAGATGACGCCGGTGATCCAGAGCAGAGCGTTGGCGGGGTGCATCTGCGAGAGTTGGGCGTTGAAGAAGCCCATGGGGCCGAGGATGACGTTCTTGTTTCCGACCTTGCCGTTGTGGAAGAACTCGAGAGTGGGCCAGTGGTTGTGAATCTGCCAGAGGACGTAGGGCAGCGTGATGACGATGATGAGTGCGATGGCGAGTGCGGCCCAGCGAGTGTAGAGGACGCGGCGTTGTGGTGTAAGCAGAAGGCCAAGTCCGATGGCGATGAGGAAGAAGAGGATCGAGGGTTTGTTGAGCATGCCGATGCCGGCGGAGAGGCCGAAGATGGTCCACCAGAAGGGCTGCGGAGCGCCGTCGATGAGACGGATGAGCGCGAGCGCGCAGAGCATCCAGAAGACGGGCTCGAAGGAGTTCATGGAGAGAAAGCCGTCGTGGGCGATGTAGATCGGTGCGACGAGGACGCCGAGCATCGCCAGCGCCTGTGCGGGGCGGAGGCCGCCGAGGGCCCATGCGAGCAGGCCGGTGAGGAAAACGGTGGCGGCTCCGGCGAGTGCGGAGAGAATGCGGATGGCGAATAGAGAGTCGCCGAAGAGGAGCTCGCCGAGGCGTGCTTGCAGGGCGACGATGGGGCCGTGGTCGACGAAGCCCCAGGCGAGATGACGGCCGCAGGCGATGTAGTAGAACTCGTCGCGGAAGTAGCTGTAGCCGATGTGTTGGGTCCAGAGTGTGAGGGCGAACTGCATGAGGAGCTTGATGGCGGCGAAGAGGAGGGCGAGCCGAAGGGCCGCAAGCAGGGAGGAGTCAGGTGAGCGGACAACGCTTGAGCTCATCGGTCACAACAACCTGTTGAGGTCGCTGAGCAACCGATTGAATGGTGAATCTGCGGTGGATAGCACATGAGCATTCAACCACAGCGAGATTGTTTCTGTATCGTCGGCTTTCCGGCAATTTCGATCCGAATCCTACGAATGTTCTGGAACGCTCACTTTCTTGTGAAGGATGTCGCTGGCGCTATCATCACCTCGTTTGAAAATTGTTTCTATGTGGAGGCCAAATGCGAAAAGGTTACCGTGGCTGCTTAAGGATCGCTACGCTCACCATCTTGCCAAGTGCACTGATCACCGGAGTGCAAGCCCTTCCGCAGGCGAAATCTCATTCGGCGGAGTCTGATCCCTGCTGTTCGATTGTGGTGCAGGCTTTACGCGACTATGGTCATCTGAAGGTTGGAATCAAGCGCAGCGAGGTCGAAAAGGATTTTCAAGTTAGTGGAGGTCTCTCCACGCGAACCGAAGCCTACTACGTATACAAAAGGTGCCAGATAATTCAGGTCGACATAAAGTTCTCACCAAGCCCCACATCCAAAGACTCCCCTCCAGATGATGTTGTTTCCTCTTTCTCTCAGCTTGTCGTTAAGGAACAACCAGCGGATTAACGCCGTTCTGACCGTATCGTCGGCATTACGGACATTTCGCCCCCCGGCTCCACGAAACTTCCGGAAAGCTGGTCACACGGACATTTCGACTCGGCCTAGTGGGAACATAAATCGGCCTTGCCTACTGGATTCGGTTCGGCACGATCTAGTTCGGACTGCATCCATTGCAATATTGGTCCCAGAGTCATCCTGGACCTCTCGTCATCTGGACGGGCATCTTCACGCGCATCTAGGGGCCACCCGTCGTGCCCATCTAGCCCAAACTGCTCAAATCCTTTGTGCTGAAGTCCCTCCGGGCGCTGAATGTCCACCGTAAATGCGTAACTTGCAGCTGTGTAAGGCGGCATCACGGCTGGACCAAACGCCGGTAGTTCCCTTACGTCTTCCGAATCCAAAATCCGTTGAACCTCGGTCAAGCCCTTGGCGTTCAAAGAAGAGTCGTACACCGTGAGCTTGGCAACTGTAGACGGAAGAGTCTGGGCACGGTGTTCGGAGTGATACCGACCGTCTGGCCAAATGATCGCGCAGGTGCCTCCGATTGTACCGTGAGCGGTCAACTCAACCTGCGACCATTCCATGCGCAGGACATATTCGGGGCGATGGCCATTCTGCGCTTGACACAACACGAACGAGGAAAGGCAAGCAGCTGTAAGAACTACTCCATTTCTAAACCTCATTCGACACCTCTCTGCGGTAGCACTAGCAAAGCCCTTCGAAAGCATTATGCACCTTCTGCGACATTGTGGACGTGTGGTCGGCAATGCGGAATGTATGGTCCGCCGCCGT
>JBAVYX010000317.1:0-5710 GCA_049588475.1 Silvibacterium sp.
ATCCAGGAGCACTTCCTCAGTCTCCCGACCCGCAACGTTGCAATGCCGTTGCAGGACGACGCGATCCTCGGTGAGCGTTCCTGTCTTATCGGTGCACAATACATCCATGCCTCCGAAGTTCTGAATGTCATTGAGACGCTTGACGATCACTTTCTTGCGACTCATCGCGAGCGCCCCCTTAGAGAGGCAGACAGAGACGATCATGGGCAGCATCTCCGGGGTAAGGCCCACCGCGACCGCCAGTGCAAAGAAAAAGGCGCCTTTCCAATCGTGCTTGGTGAAACCGTTGATGAGGAAGACCAGAGGCACCATGACAGCCATGAGCTGGATCATGAGCCATGTAAAGCGGCTGAGGCCCTTGTCGAAGCTGGTTGGTGGCGGCTCGGCGGTGATCGAGCCGGCCATGCTGCCGAGGTAGGTGCGGGCTCCCGTCACTACAACGACTGCTGTCGCGGTACCGCTTTCAACGCTCGTCCCCATGAAGCAGGTGTTCTTAAGCTCTGTGGGTGAGCTCACAGTTTTCAGCTCGGGGTCGTGGAACTTCTCGACCGGAAGTGATTCCCCGGTGAGGCTGCCCTGGCTAACAAAGAGGTCTTTCGAAGAGATGATCCGGACGTCACCCGGAATCATGTCGCCGGCGGCGAGCTTGATGATGTCCCCGGGAACCAGGTCGCGCAGCGGCATCTCCCGCGCGTTGCCATCGCGAATGACGGTAGCGGTCACATGAATCATGGCCTTGAGCTTTGCGGCAGCCGCATCTGCCCTGGCCTCCTGCAAGAAGCGGAGCGCAACGCCGAGCACTACCATGCCTGCCATGACAGATCCGGCACGCGCGTCTCCGGTAGCAAAGGAGATGGACGACAAAATCGCCAGCAGAACCACCAGTGGGTTGCGAAGGATTTTCAGCAGACGGATCGGCCAGCCTCGCCGTCGCTCTTGCGCCACCTCGTTTGGCCCAGCCGTTCGCATTCGCTCTTCGAATTCCGTTTGCGTCAGGCCCTGGGGGGACGTCCCCAACGAGCGGAGCACTTCTTCGCCGTCCTTCCTGGCAGCATCAAGGACAGCGGGCGAAACATGGATACTGTGGTCTTTCGCCTTCGGCGGAATCGGAAGCTGGTGTGGAAGACTGTTTAGTTGCGCAACGCTGTCAGCTTTCCTCAAGCCGGCTGTGGATGAAGGTTGAACCGCGTCATCGGTCTCAGGTGTTGTCATCGTTCCTCTGACAGCTTATCCAACTTGTTTCTACGACTGATTAAAGTCTGGTCGATACCCCGCTCCAGCAAGGTGAAGCAGCCGAATAAACACCCTCAAGAACAATCGGGGGTTTTCCTCTTGAGAACCCTCACAGATCCTCTTTAACAGAGTGCAAAGGATAACGGCACTCTGAGACACCGGACGTTGGGAACGCTTCGTTTCAGTGCGGGAAATGGCGGGGCAGCAGTATTGCACAAAAAGTGGCAAAGCCAAGGAGGATAAGGCCCAGGATGGCATTCATGATTTGGAAGAAGATCGGGCCGATCCAGTGGCGGAGAAAGCGAACGGCGACGATCAGCGCGGTGAACCAGGCCATCAGGCCGGCGGCGACCATCAGGACTCCCCACCCCGCGGCATTGTGGCCCAATACAGAATGAGCAAAAGGGAGCCAGTTGGAGGTGACGCCAACCCAGTAGGCGATGGTTAAGGGATTGAAGATGGTGAGGGCGACACACTCGGCGAGTTCGGCGACCAGATGCGCGGGGATCGTTTCTACGTCCCAGTGTTGGCGAGCGCTGGCGTAGGCCCGCAGGGGATCCTTGACTGCACGCACAAGGAAGTAGATCCCCAGCGGAAGCAGGACGATCAGGCCGATGACCGTCATGACGGTC
Source organism: Silvibacterium sp. (assembly GCA_049588475.1). Classification (GTDB taxonomy): domain Bacteria; phylum Acidobacteriota; class Terriglobia; order Terriglobales; family Acidobacteriaceae; genus Silvibacterium. The sequence continues at coordinate 1,866 of JBAVYX010000317.1, forward strand.
TGGAGCGTCGGGTTGGACAGGTCGGAAAAGAGGTAGTGACCCCCAAGGAGGACCAGAGAGAAGAGGATTAGATCTCCAGTGACGGAACCGATTCCGCAGGCGAGAGTATGGCGCCAACCACCGAGCATGCCGCGACGGACGGCCAGCATGTTGACAGGCCCCATCGGCGCGGCCGCCGCCAATCCCATCAAAAACGCGGCCGAAAGCACGTGGATGTAGGAGATCAACGTCATGTCGGACAGATAGCTAGGATAAGCCCACAATTCCACTCGAGCCTATTCCTGGCTGCGAGAACAGTCGCCGTTCGATCGCAAGCCCCATGTATGGTTCTAGGCAGGAACGTGTACTAATCGTGCCCGGATCACTATCTATTTAGAAATAATCAAGTAATACTACAAAGGCGTCGTACCACGCGGCTCGCATCGCTTCCCCACTTAACCGTCTGCGAATTGAGAGTATGTGATCCGCCCACCGTCAGGCGCGATTTTCCGTGACGTCTCTGTCAGATTAGAGTTCTTTGGCGACTGGTGCAGCCTTATATCTCCCGTCGTTGCGGACTGACTCCGTCAATCGCGGCTTCTGCATTTCCCTATTAACGTCGGAAATGATCTTCCTCGCGATCTCCAACCGATTTTTGCTGTTCTGCTTCTTCTTCATAGAATTAATACGGACAGCGCGGAGAATCTGTTCTCGGTGGCTCATAACGTCGTTCCAACAGAAGATGACCAATCAGGCCTTCGCCGGAGCAGGTCCCGCGGGCGGTCCCATTTTCGTCACAACAAGCACCTCCAGCAACGTGGCAGTATGACGAACGTTTCCTGAGATGGCGATGAGGGCTTCTGAGACGACAGGATGTTCGTCAGCCAGCGAGTCAAGACGATCACTCACATTGTGGAGTTGCTGGGCTTCGTGCAAAATCGCATCTGAAGGCATGGGACACCGGCTTTCCAGAGAATCTAAGACGGGAAGACTTCAGGTGGGCTGACTTAGTTCAGGAAGCTGAAGAGGGTTGGTGGGTCTATCTTTAGAGTCGAACTTCCCTCATGCATCCCGCTGCCGTGGTCATTACAGTATGGTTGCGCGTTCATTCTGTGATCGCGATCTAGCGGCGCCAACGGGAATATCCCCAGCCCCCGCCACCGACCAAGAACAACACCAGGATAACAATCAAAATAGTTGTCATGTGACACCCTCATTTGTAGATAGAAGCTGGATCGACCTTTGGAACGGTCATTCCCAACTCTTCACTACCCCATATTCTATGAATTGGTCCAGACCGATGTCTGATCACATTGGATCACTTTGGGCGATTTGTACGGCGTGCGCTGTAGGATTGTGATCGGATTCTCACTCTGACTCGCAGGGAGTTCACGCTCGGACTTTTTTGTGGAGAGAATCCCCCATCTCAACAACAATCGTAACCATCGAGAAGTGGCAATGTTCGTTGCGGGCGTAGCCATGTTTGTTGTGTAAGGCCGTCGATCTCGCTGCCGTCGAGCCGTACGCTTCACGGACAAGTTCGGAAGATGAGCGTGAAGCATTATAGCGAGGACGGCGAACACGATCTGACGTCAATCCGTCTCTGCAGCTGGTATCGGAAAAGAGTCTTTGTGGTACGGGCAGACGTCCGCAAGAAATTGTCTTAGCGAATTTTCCCGATCTTGATCCGAAGAGTCATCTGGAGTCTGAGGATGGAGCGGAAACGTCGCCACGGATCGAAAGTCACGAGCATCGCTAGCGATGTGAGGCGGCTCCCCTCGAGTGAGCAAGATTGACCATACTTTGGGAGCCGGGCTTGGGACAATTTTCACCTTGGGGAAACCGCGATGGGCAGCTTGTTCAGAAACACCCGCCAATCAGAAACATCGGACGTCAAATGCAAACAGGGTCCGATCTTTGAGAATCGAGGGAGCATCTAAATGACCGGGAATTATGCACATCGCTGCAACGTAGACGGCAGCTTTGATTCGATTTGCCTCCATTGTTTCCAAACGGTCGCTTTGGCCTCCATCGACGCAGCACTGGCACAGAACGAGATGGCGCATCGGTGCATTGCTCTAGATCTTAAAATCTTTGAAGCTGGCAGTCCTTCAGGCAGCCGTTCAAGCTCTATCTAGCCATCAAGAAAAGGACCCGCAGGATCGATCCCGCGGCCCAAAAATCTATTCGACGGGCCTACCTTGTCGAAGGCGGGAAGGCGATCACGTTCGGCGTCGCCGGCGCTGTCGTGTCCCTTGATGACGTGCGGGTGAGCGGTGCGCATTCGACTTCTAACAGGCTTCAGCACGTCCAGCCAAAACCTGCTGCCTGCTCATCTGTGAGCATTCGACTGCCTAAGGTGCATATTTGGCCTTCGTGGAGTCGCGAGAAAACAGTGCTGACATCCTGGCCGTGCGATAAAGTGGAGTTCACAGACTGCCGAAAAGAGCCTTCATCGTCGAACGTCATTGCCACGGTGCGTCCGCCACTCGGGTCGTCGTGTTCAGACGAAATATAGGTCTTATATTGATAGGTGCCCCCGTCCCTGTTCCGAGATGCTCTTAATTCAATCGTGTATGGGTTCATATCCTAAGTGCCTCCTGCGTGTTCGATTGTGCCGCGGTGAAGTCAAAATGCGAGCCCGGGGTGTTTAGCCCGGGCTCGATAGTGTAGTTCGAACTGTTTCAGCTTTTACTCCTTGCCAGGATGCGCCTTCTCCTCGGCTGGTTTAGGCGCGCTCTCGTGTTGCGGAGCAGGCCTTGCCGCGGTCTGGGCAGGTTTCGCCTGAGGAGCCGGTCTTGCTGCGGGCTCAGGCCGCTGCGTTGCTTGAGCTGGACGACTCTCGGGTGCTGGTCTGGTCTCTGGACGAGGTTGCTGCGCCGGTTTCGCGGCATGCTCGACCGGTGCAGGCTTGCTCTCAGGCCGGACCGCGGCTGTCGGCCGGGGGGCGGGAGCCGGTTTGGTTTCGTTGACTGGTTTTGGAGCTGGACGAGATTCGGCAGTTGGCCGAGTGGTTGCGGGCTTTGCCTCAGGTCGTGTAGCCGGCTTGTTTTCGTTCGCCGGGTGCGTAGTCGCAGCCGGATGTGTAGCGGCGGCAGGCTTGGCTGTCGCTACCGGGCGCGTCTCGTTCACGTTCACCGGCTTTGCCCCGTTCGCCGGAACCGCGTGCTTGAAGTCCGCAACCGAGGCCGCGGGCTTCGCCAGTGCCGCATGCACAGGAGTTCCATGATTCACTGACGCAAAGTTGGCCTTGTCCTGACTGGCCAGATGTTCCTGCTGCACCTGTGTGTTCACTGGTCCATAGCGCTTCTGGCTCGCTGCGGTAATCTGGGCCTGGTTTGGCCGCACATTGATGCCGCCTTGTCCGCCGTTATAGCTCACGCGGTTCACGTTGACGTTGGTGATTACCGTACGGTCTATATACGTGTTGCGAATGACGGTCGTGTTCACACGCATCACCGCCGTGTTGTAGTTGAAGTTGCCGCCGTTCCACCGTCCGCCGCCGAAGCCCACACCGCCGTAGCCGTAGCCATAATTCACGCCGCCGTAGAAGCCCACCTGCGGCCCCCAGTAGCCGGTGTTAAATGCATAGCCGCTGTTGTTCCAGCCCCAGTAGCCCGGGGTCCACAGCAGGCCTACCGCCGGAGCCATCATCCACGTTCCCGGGACCCAGTAGTAGCCGTTAGGACCACCCCATGCCCAAAATCCAGGAGTCCACATGTAATTTGGTTGCGGGCAGAGCGGCTGCTCGTAAACCGGCAGTTCCGGGGGAGCCATGGTGATTCCCACTCCTACGGAGATCTGCGAGAAAGATGCGCACGGAAGCGCAGTTAGCAACGCAACCAGAGTGAGATTGCGCATCGAGC
>JBAVYX010000318.1:0-2546 GCA_049588475.1 Silvibacterium sp.
TCTTGCGCCGCAGGTCGTCCTCGTAGGCTCTCGCCATCCTCGTCTTCGCCGCAGAGTCTCGCCTCTTCTACATTACACCATCATTGGTATTGCCTTAGTGCAGTCCGCCAGCTAAATCGACGACGAGCCCTTTTTAAACACCCACAGTGCATTGCGTGAATCGAAGAGCGAACTGCTTGAAAAGCGGTTTTCAGTAAACTGCGGGAGTGATGGGGTCATCCCCGGGCACTTTACCTAAACGCGACTCTACCGGCACTTCTGTAGTCATCGCGGTTGCTTGTTGTCATGTCGGGGCGGATTGTGTTCGTGTAAGGCGAGGAAGGAAAGTAGGCTGCTTCTTATGCATACGCGGTAAATGGCCGCCGTGCCGTCAGCACTACAATTACCTCAGTTCCTCGAGAGCACCGCTGATCGGATGTGAAACCATAGCAATACAGGTGCCTTGCTGACTAAGCTCCCCGCAATGGACAAACCTACGGCGATCAGGTAGAGCTAGAAATGAGAGGTTACTACACCTCCTCCTCTTTCAGGTTCCATGAACTAAGTCAGCCCATCTGAAGTTTTCCCTCATTAGCTAACAACGGCCTCTTAAGGAGGACCTATGTTTGCACGCAATGTCTCTGTTCATCTAAGATCCAATATGCTTTCTGAGTACGGCCACGTATTTGAGAGCCAGATTCTCCCTTTACTTCGCAAACAAACGGGCTTTAGGGATGAAATCACGTTGGCCAGTCCCAACGGAGTGGATGTGACGGCAATCAGTCTGTGGGACAACAAAGGGGATGCAGAAGCTTACAACACCAATACTTACCCCGAAGTCGTGAAGATCTTCTCAAAACTGATCGATGGAACACCTAAGGTTCAGACCTGTGAGGTCGTCAACTCGACCTTCCATAGGGTCAACGTTCCCGTACCCGCATAAGAACTACGAGCATGTTCTGAGGGAGGCGGTCAACTCCGCCTTCCCTCGGTCGCCAGATTCGAACCTCTGATTGGAATTGGCGATCCTCGCTCCACTCCTTTGTAACGCAATCTCCCGCTCCCGAACTTCCCCGGAAAACGGCGATTTCGGTAAGAACACCCCTGAGCGCCCGACCCGGCGATGTTACTGAAAAGATGACTTTTCCGGAGTTTTATCTAAGGTTCACGCAGACGTACCCACTGCAGGCTGCCCGTCATCAACTTGTCTGCTCATGCGTATCTGCTCGCGCGACTGTCCGATAAACTCCACACAGTAACGTGAGCAATTCATGCCCCCGAATCTGTTGTCTGCTTTCATCGTGAGCCGATACGTTCTAGGCACGATAGGGCAGACTCCTGAAGGGTCCCCCCGCACAACGTGAACAATCCGGCGCCTCATGCGGTAGAGAGGGAATCTATTTTGCGAGGTAGAGTATGGCCATCAATGAGCGTTTCAACGGAATCGGATGGGTGGTTCGACAGAGGGCTTTGTACGTGGCGATCCTTCTCTGGCTGCTTCTGAGCGGAGTTGGATTACTTTTTTCTCTACACACGTCGCGGTTTAAGGGCTTGGTCGCGGGATCGTCGGAATACTTGGTGCTGGTAGTGCTTATGTTCGGCTTGGTTGTGTTGCTAACGCGAAAGCGACCTGTGATTGACCTGGGACAGCGTGCTCCGGAATGTTCTATTGCGCGGCGAGAGACGCTGGCGATGTGGGCGTATGCCGCGGTGGTGATGGTAGCCGGCCGTCTGATCGGGCAGCACTTGTTTGGCGAAGGGATTGCCCTGCATCTTAATGTGTCGCTGGTGGGGGCGACACGGGTGAAGTCACCGATTGAGGTTTATACTTGGGCCGCTTACAATGGGATCCTGCTGGCGCTCATTCCGTATGTCGTGTTTCGGTTGCGAGGATACTCAAACGAGCAACTCAACTTGAAATCGGCAAACCTGAAAAACGATGTGCTGGTGATCGTGGTGGTGCTTGCCTTCAGTGCCGGAATGGATATGATGGGGTCAAATATCTTTCAGCTCACGCGGCATCAGCAGCTTGTTGGTGGGCTGATGTCATTTTGGCTACATCTGTTTGGAACGGATCTGCCGATCATGATTGTTATCTACTCGATCTTGATGCCGAGATACTTCAAGCTGTTTTCGCCGATGACGGCTTATCTGCTGGGGGCGGTGAGTTATCCGACGATACATATTTTTGAGTCGGGCACGCGGTACGACTCGATTGGAGCGGCTGCGATGTCGCTGACTTTCGTCTACTTGTTGTTGATTCCGGCTGGGTTGATGAAGTCGTTTCTGACATGGCGGACGGGGAACGCCTGGGTGCATGTGTGGGCGTATCACGCAATTTCACCGCATGTGACAGTGGATACGCGGTTGATTGTGAGTGATTTTGGAATTAAGTGATTAGGCGATCTCTATATAGGGATTCCTGACGAACTGATAAAGACATCCTGCCATCGAGAACATAAGCTCCTTCGCCCGTCATCAGTTGCTTCATGATTTGCGGAGGAAGATATCCCGATTTTCACATCGAGACGAAATCGCCTAATAAACCAGTACAACTATTTGAGCCC
>JBAVYX010000319.1:0-27527 GCA_049588475.1 Silvibacterium sp.
CGCCACCGTCGACGGCACATCAAGCGACTCCAGATCTGCCGGTCGTCCATGCTGTAATCGGGGCCTGTCCGGATCAACATTCGTAGTCGCCGAAACCGGAGCGCCGTTGTCGTTTGGGTTGGTCGCAGCAGCTGGCGGACGATGCAGCGTAGGCCGATCCGGATCAACCTCGGGTGCCGACTTTGACGCCGTATTCGAACCTGAGCCTGAACTTGAGCCTGAGCCGGTCTCTTCGCCCGTCGTTGTATTCGTCCGCCGATGTAGTGTCGGCCCATCTGAATCCGTCGCCGGAGCATTGGCAGACGTACTTGATGCCCCGCCGCTCCCCGAACCAGAGCCACTGCCCGTCGTGGTGCCCGAGGCCGAGCCTGACCCTGACGAAGAGCTGCCGCTGCCCGAATCGGACGGACGATGCGCGAAGTGCGGCTTGCCGTCATCCGACCCAACGTCCTTTACCAACTGCGGAAGAGTCTTCGACGTCTTAAGTTTCGAGACCTTCGGCGCCAGAGGCTTCTGGTACGACCCGGTCGCGATCCATGAGCCCGAGACGTTGGCCGCCGCCTTTACGTCGAACAGCCCCTTCGAGAGCCCTGCATCCAACAGCTCGTACTGCGTGCCCGACTCGACAGCCATCGGCATGGGTTGCGCCATGTACAGGCCCCCTGGCTGGTACCGCTCCCCATCCCAAATCGCCACCGGAATCAGCCGCGCAGCCGTAGGCCTGGTCAGATCACCCGTGTACTCGAGCACCGCGGTCGCTCGCAGCACCGGAACGGCCGCCGTGCCCTTGTTCGGGTCCACTCGGCCCGGATACTGAGCATGCGCCGGGATGAAAATTCCCGCGCCCAGCACCCACCCTACGAAGATCAATCCGTGTCTCAGCATCTTTCTGCGATCTCGAGCCCGTGACATAGCGAGCCGTCTAAGCAACAATCTATACCTATACGACGCAGCCTAGGCCGCGCCCGATCCTCTACGATGCAAAGGAAGATTCATGGAACTTCACAAGAAGGTTGGCGACTTCGCGCTTCAGGACGACCAGGAAAATACCGTACACCTCAAGGACTTTACCGGTAAACCCGTCATTCTTTTCTTCTATCCCAGGGCCGACACGCCCGGCTGCACCATCGAAGCCTGCGGCTTCCGCGACACCTTCAAGAAGCTCCAGAACGAAGGAGCCATCGTGCTCGGCATCTCCCGTGACACGCCTAAGGCCCAAAAGAAATTCAAGGAAAAGTATGACCTGCCGTATCCGCTCCTTGCAGATGTAGACGAAAAAGTCTGCAAACAGTTTGGCGTTCTCAAGGAAAAGAACATGTACGGTAAGAAAGTTATCGGCATCGAAAGGACAACCTTCCTCATTGGCGCCGACCAGACGCTCCTCAAAATTTTCCCAAAAGTAAAGCCCGAAGGCCATGCCGAAGAGGTACTTGCAACGCTGAAGGAGCTATAAACGGTCAGCTGAGCCATGCCCATCCTGCCCCGCAGTTTCTATCTCGACTCGCCCGAGATCGTCGCTCGCAAGCTGCTCGGTAAGCTCATCACCCGCCGCATCAACGGCAAAAAGGTCGCAGGGCGCATCGTCGAGCTCGAAGCTTACCTCGGCCTCGACGATCCCGCAGCGCATGCCTTCGCCGGCAAGACCGCGCGCAACGCTGTGATCTTCGGACCGCCCGGCTTCGCCTATGTCTACTTCATCTACGGGATGTACTACTGCCTCAATGTCTCCTGCCAGCCCGACGGCCACGCCGGATGCGTCCTCATCCGTGCCCTCGAACCCGTTGACGGGCTCGAAACCATGGCTCGTTTTCGCAAGTTGCCCGCCTCAGCCCGTCCCCAATTGCTCACCTCCGGTCCCGGACGTCTCTGCCAGGCGCTCGACATCACCCGCGCAGCCCATAACGGACTCGACCTCACCAGCCGCAAATCCGTCCTGCAGATCCATGACGACGGCTTCGAGCCTGACCTCATCCGCTCCACTCCCCGCATCGGCATCCGCAAAGCAGTTGAGCATCCGCTGCGGTTTCTGGTGGAAGGCAACTCATTTGTCAGCGGGTAGACCCGATGCCGCATGCACCTCCGTTGGTTCGGGGCAAGGCTCCCTCTGCCTAAAAAACCAGGGAACTACGGCTCAAGCCTGTTCCGGGGCCGACGAGGAAAGCTGAATCGATATTGTCTGCGTCCCAAGAACCGGGTGTGTGCCCTTGAGAGTGACCGTGCCGGGCTGCTCTTTGGCACGTATCCAGATGGCTCCGGTGCCTCCCAGCAAACTGAATGGATTGTCGCCGATAATTTCAGCCGGACCGTCGAGCTCCAGCACGATGGCATCGCTCGCGAATGGCCGAATCTGCCCATACTCATCATTGCAGCGCAAGACGACGCGGGTCGTGTCGGCGCCGTCGGCGATCAGTCCTGTATCGTCCGGTAGCAGCACGAACTGCTGGTCGACACCTTTGCCGGAATATTTTTTGCTGATGACCTGTTTGCCGGCAATATAGCCGTCGATGCGCAGGTCTCCCCAATCGCGCAACTGCTCGCCGAGCGGCACAGAAAACGGAGCGTAGCGGACGTGCGGGAACTGCTTGCGGTCGGGGTCGCCCTCGTTTACCAGGCGATAACCCTTGCCGTCGTCAACCCAGAATTTCAAGTGGTCGCAGTTGGAACAGACCATGGCGACGGTAAAGCCGATCGACTCGTCGTTTCGCGCCCAATGAAATGTCGGTTCAAGCACGATCTCTTCCTCGGGCTCGCATTGCGATTTGTAAAAGCCCGCAGCCGGCTTAGGCTCGCGGAAAATGTCGCTGACGCCGTGGTAGCAAATACGGTCGCCAGACCCAAAATTGGCATGCGTGTTGTAGTCGAAGGCGCACCAGCCAATGCCACCTGCGTACTGCGGGTTGGAGGCAAGTTGATCGTGTACCCGTGCGTGACGGATGGTGTGCTCCCTCAACCGTTCCAGGCTGTCGATGTTTTTCGTCGGATAAGTGTGACCGACGAACTCGGTATTCAGATAGCGGGGATGGTTCGGAGCCTTGAGCGGGAAGCCGAAGTCGTTCATGGTGAAGACATCTTCCAGAAATTCCGATTCCTGAAAATAGCGGATGCCTCCCGTCTGGCGGCTCGGATCGAGGGAGTGGGCCATCGCGTTGGTGCGCGTGTAGAAGTCGTGGTTGTCACGCGACTCATTGATGCGCACGCCCCACAAGATGATGGCGGGATGGTTCCAGTCGCGGCGAACCATGCGGCGCACATTATCAACCGCGAGATCCTGCCACGCCTGATCGCCGATATGTTGCCATCCCGGAATCTCTTCGAGAACGAGCAGACCGATCTCGTCGCAGGCGTCAAGAAAGTGGCGCGATTGCGGATAGTGCGATGTTCGAACGAGGTTGACCTTGAGCTGGTTGCGCAGGATCTGGGCATCACGGCGTTGGACGCGGCCGGGCATCGCCTGGCCCACGAATGGGAATGTCTGATGACGATTCAGTCCGCGCAGCTTGATGATTTTGCCATTCAGTGAAAAGCCCTGATCGGTGAAAGTCGCTTCGCGAAAACCGATTCGCCGGCTGTCTTGGTCGATGACTTTGCCCTGTTCGAGCACCCGGACTCGGACAGTATAAAGGTGAGGCTGATGCAGATCCCACAACTGGATCTGCCCCAGGCCAGTAAGCGAGACTACCTGCGAGGCAGGCTCCTGAGATGCCGCGGGCTGCGTCACTGCCACCTTTTGCGCGGTTTTGGTGACGACCCGGTCGCCATCCAGTAGTTCAATATCGAGCGAGGCATGTGAGGACAAAGCAGGTCCTTCAAGGAAGCAGCGAACGTCGACGCTGGGGTGGTCGGTAAGAACGTTTTTCGGCATCGCAAAAATATTTTCAAGAAAGGTAGAGGGCACAATGCGAAGCGAAACCTCGCGATAGATTCCGCCGAAGGTGAGGTAGTCGATTTCGAAACCAAAGGGCGGAATGTCGGCTCGCTCGGTCGAATCCACGTCCACGGCTAGGAGATTCTCTCCATCGAAATCGATATGCTGCGTAAGTTCGAATGAAAATGGCGTATAGCCGCCCTTGTACTCGCCAAGTTTCTGGCCGTTGATCCACACCGTCGAAGCTGTCATCACACCTTCAAAGTCGACAAAGACGCGGCGCCCCCGGGCTTCCGCGGGCAGATTGAAGCGACGGCGATACAGAGAGACGAACTGATAAGACTTCTCATCGAAGCCGCTCCGGGGGAGACGGATATTGGTGTGCGGGACCACTACCTGCTCAAGATGAGAGTCGTCGAAATGGAGCGAGTGCCCCCCTTCCACCACCTTCGGACTGTAGCGCCACTTTCGATTGATGGGTAAGATGAGGCGGCCCTGTTGCGCGCCGCCCAGCGGAGCATCGGTTGTCAGAGGGTCTACCATGGCAAGCGATCTGGGGGTCAAAGTTGCACCCGCCAGAAGAGTTCCAGTCTGCATCAAGAAATCACGTCGATCCACGTCTTACTCCCTATCTAAATCCGAATCTTTGTCCCGGCCATTGCTCTAGGTAACCGATTACAACCGTCAATTGACCATATGTGGCCGCACAATCCGCTGTCAATCCGGTCTCTTCTGCGATAGCTTCCATCCATGCAACCTAACTGGAAACAGCTTTCCCTCTCGCTCGCAGTCTTGTTCGCCGCAGTAGTCCCCGCGCATTCGCAATCCACGCAGCGCGCTCGCGATCTTGGTGTGCCTTTCGATGGAACGCCGGGACCCCTCAACGCCATCACCGACGTTCGCGGTATCGAGGTCGGCAATACGACATTGATCTCCGGCAGCGGTGTATTGAAGATAGGCGAGGGGCCCATACGAACCGGAGTGACCGTAGTTTTCCCGCGCGGCAAGGCAAATCCTGATCCTGTCTATGCAGGCTGGTTTACTCAAAACGGCAACGGCGAGATGACCGGCACAACCTGGGTTGAGGAGTCGGGATTTCTGGAAAGCCCTATCGCCATTACCAACACGCACAGCGTCGGCGTGGTGCGCGACGCCATCATCGCTTGGGGAGTAAAGCACAACACCCTGAGCCAGCCGTGGTCACTGCCCGTCGTCGCCGAGACCTGGGATGGATGGTTGAACGACATAAATGGCTTTCACGTAAAGCCCGAGCATGTTTTCTCGGCCCTCGACAACGCTCGCACTGGTGCGGTGGACGAGGGCGCCGTGGGCGGCGGAACGGGGATGATCTGCTATGGCTTTAAGGGAGGCATCGGCACGGCATCGCGCGTGCTGGCGAAGGATCAGGGCGGATACACGGTCGGCGTGCTCGTGCAGTGCAATTGTGGACGCCGCGCGCAACTTACCATTGCCGGTGTTCAGGTCGGCAAGCTGATCCCACACGATGTTCCTTACTCCATGTTCAAGGATCAGAAAGCCGGCGAGGCGGAAGGCGATGTAGGGTCGATCATTATCGTGGTGGCAACGGACGCTCCGCTGCTGCCGGGTCAATTAAAGCGCATTGCCCGCCGCGCCACGATGGGGTTGGCCCGCACCGGTTCGACCTCCGGCAACGGCTCGGGCGACATCTTCATTGCGTTCTCGACGGCGAATCCGCGCGCTGATGCAGAGCCCGGTCCGAACACAGTGGTGACGGTTTCGAATGAGCGAATCACGCCGCTGTTCAATGCAACCGTTGAGGCGACAGAAGAGGCGATCGTGAATGCGATGGTCGGCGCGAAGACCATGACCGGCATTGATGGCCACAACGCGATCGGGTTACCGCACGATGAGTTACAGAAAGCCCTGAAGCAGTACAACCACTGAACTTCACAGCGCTTTCGTGTTTTTCTACTCCGCTATTTTTTCTGAGAGAAGTTTCTTCGCACGCTCGAGCCTCGTGCGCTAGGTGGCGCTCAAACCTTTGCCGGCTCGATTGATGTAATAAGTGTGCATGCGCATGCCCGAGCCCGGCCCCTTGGGTGATACTCGCTTCGATGCCAGCATCGCGGGCGATTCCTCCGGGGATTTTGTGATGTCCTCACCGAAAGAGCGACTGTCATCACCCACGAGCATGGCTCCGTTCTGCATCACGTGCCAGTGGAACATGGCCGAGATAATGGTAGCGATGAACGCTCCAATGCCGAGGGTGCGCATGTTGCCGTTATCCAACCAGAGATGCAAGGCTGAATCGGCGGCAAGCGAACCGAGGGGAATCGCGAGCACGACGATCGCCCAGGCCAGCCTGCGCGGCTTCGCGTCGAGCGCCTGCTGTTGCCATGCGGAGAAGATGCCGGCAGTGAATAGGACATAGACAGCTTCGACTGCGCCGAAATGCTCGCGGGCGTGCAGCGGACTATGCCAGAGAGCGACCATGCATGCTGCGGCACGGCAAATGGCGGTGATGAGCGCGGCTTTCCAGTTCCAGTGAGTCAGTGGGAACAGCCAGGGGCCAAATCGCGATCTGTTATTCATCTCACCGCGATCAAGCCACAACTCTGAAGAGGAAGCCGTCAACGTTCAGTTACATTTCGCCCAATTCCGGCAAAGGCTGACCCTGCGCAGTAACCGCCTGCCAGTGCCTTACCCTTACCCTAGACCTCGGCCCAGCGGCGTAACAGATTGTGATAAATACCGGTCACCTTCACGGCCAAGGGCGAGTTCGGCTGATCGGTACTGACGCGCTGCGCGACTCCATCGAGATCGAAGAGTAGCGTGCGTTCGCCGTCATCGCGAACCATGCTCTGAATCCAGAAGAAGGATGATATGCGGGCTCCCCGCGTGACGGGCCGAACATTGTGCAGGCTCGACGAGGGATAAAGCACCATATGTCCAGCCGGCAGCTTCACCGTGTGTATGCCGTAGGTATCTTCGATTACCAGTTCGCCGTCGTCGTACTCGTCCGGCTCGCTAAAAAAGAGCGTCGCCGAAAGGTCGCTGCGCACGCGGTGGGATGTGCCTTTCACGTGCCGAATGGCATTGTCGACATGCGTGCCGAAAGATTGGCCTCCGCTGTAGCTATTGAAGAGTGGCGGGAAAACCTTCATCGGCAGCGCGGCGGAAATAAAGAGCAGATTCTGTCCGAGCGCCCCGAGAATCATCTCGCCGATCTCCTGGGCAACCGGGTGGCCCTCAGGAATCTGCAGATTGTCTTTGGCTAGCGACGACTGGTGTCCGGCTGTAACGCGGCCATCTACCCATTCGGTCGACGCGAGCTTCATTCGCGCCTGAGCGATTTGCTCGGGAGTGAGCACATCGGGAATAGTCAATAACATCGTTCTTCCTTTTAGGGCAAAACTAGAATTTGAACTTCACTCCGAAGAGCGCGGAAGTGCCCGCGCCTGGAACCAGGTGTCCGGGATGAATCTGATCGATGTAATTGCGGTCGAGCAGATTGAAGACATTCGCCTGCACGCTTATCCGCTCTGTGATCTCATATTTCGCCATCGCATTAGCCACCCAGTAACTGGGCACGGCCTTGGGCAGCCCGGTCGTGGGATCGTTCGGCACCGTGGAACTTGCCGTTCGGCTATCCACAAAGTTTCCGCCGCCCCCGACCTCAAAGCCGCGAGGCAGGCGATACTCGGTCCAGAGATTGAAAAGATTGTCCGGAACATTGGCCAACTGCGAGCCTACGGATAGCGGATAGAACTGGGACTTCACCACTTCGCTATGCATGAAGGTATAGCTCGAAAGCAGCTCCCACCGATCGGTCAGGTGGCCCTGCACTTCGAATTCCACGCCATCCACGCGCTGATTTCCGGCAAGAACATAGAGCGCCGAGTTCGTCGGAGAAGCTTCACGCGCATTTTCCTTGTCCGTGCGGAAGAGCGCGCCACGCAGGGATAAGCGCCCGCCATTCATATCCCACTTACTGCCGACCTCGAAGGTCTGGTTTTCTTCCGGGGGAAGATTCGCTGTTCCTTGGCTTAACGCGAGAGTTTCCGCAGAGGGATTGAATGAGGTTCCATAGGCGAAATATATGCTGCCATTCGACTTTGGTTTGTAGAGCAGCGCTCCGCGCCAGGTGGGTTTTGCGACGATCTGTTCAAATTGTGAAGGAGTCACAACCGTGTTGCCCGGTGAAGGATAGGTGTAGTTGACGCCATTGTAGCTCGCGTCGAAACGATCCCACCGGGCTCCGCCTGTGATCTCCCACTTCTGGCTTAGCTGAAGGTCGTCGAGCAGGTAGACTCCAACGCTCAGTGCGCTGGTGTGCACATTGGAGCTGGGCAGAGCAGTTCCGCTGAAGGGCACACTCCAATCGGGTTGGAGCAGGCTGGTCGTCGGGACGGTGTTGATGCTGGCGACCTGACCATTGATGACCTGCGGCGCGTAGAATGTGGGGCGTATGGGGGAAGAGGTTTCGCGCCCGCCCTCGACACCAATCACCGCCATGTGGCGAACTCCGAGAACTTTCCCGCTAAGGCTGGCATCCGCCTGATCCCAGAGAAAGGTTTCAGTGCTGTCGGTCGCAATCTGATTGCGGTTCACCAGGACCTGATCAAGCGGTGTCTGTAGCGTGATAGTCCCGCTGGTCGCGGTGTTCAACTGGGGTTCGGTGATTCGTGCGCTGCGATCGTAGTTGGCGTAACGCACGACATTTCGCAGAATGCCGCGATCGGACAGGTCGTGCTCCAGCTTGACAGTGCCGATGTTGACGTTCGCGCGCAGGTAGTTAAGATCGGTAAAGCCGTAGTAGTTATGTCTTGCTACGGGAGCAGGCTTATTGAAGTACCAGGGAATGCCGTAATCGGGAATATCGTCCTCGCCGAAGAGGAAGTAGCTGGCGGTAAGACGGGTCGGCGTCTGCAGACCAAAAGCGATGGTTGGAGCCACGCCATAATGGCGGTTCACAGTCACATCACGCTGCGCCACATTCGCAGCATTTCCGACAACATTGAGCCGGAATGCCGTGCCCGTACCCAACTGGGGCAGCGGTTCGTTGATATCGGCGGCGAAGCGGCGGGTAAAGTCGGTGCCCAGGTTGCCATCCACGCTTACAAATGGATGCGACTGAGGCGCCTTGCTCTCCTGGTTCACCACGCCTCCCGTCGATCCGCGCCCAAAATCCACACCCGACGGGCCTTCCAGCACGTCTACTTGTTCGTAGTTGAAGGGATCGCGATAGTAGCTCCCGAAATCGCGCATGCCGTCGAGGAAGATGTCATTGCGCGCTGTAAATCCACGGATGGTGAGATTGTCTCCCTGCGAGCCGCCTTCGCCAGCCGCAAGGCTGATGCCCGGAGCGTTGCGCAGCGCGTCGCGCAGTGTGGTCGCACCCTCCTGCTCAATAGTCTGCTTTGGAATCGCGGTAATGGACTGTGGAGTGTCAATGAGCGGCGCGGGAAACTTTGTGAGCGCGATGCTGTCCGCATTCGCGGCAGTCACTTCTACCGATTCTGCATTCTTTACGCCGATCGACACTGCATCCTGACCGGAGAAAGTGAAGCTGAGTCCAGTGCCCGCAAGGATCTGCTTGAGAGCCTGCTCCTCGGTGTAAAGTCCCGAGACTCCGTGCGACTTGAAGCCGGGAATCGTCTCTGCCGGTACGGTGTAACTCATCGTCACGCCGGATAACTTTGCAAACTGGGCCAGTGCAACATCCAGCGAGCCGGCGGGAATATCAAACCGCCGCACAGGCAACTGAGCTTGCCCATTCGCCTGACTCTTGCCACCCATGGCAAACACCAGCGTTGCTTTACTGCTTCCGGCAGCGGCGTATGCGGCAATCGTTCCCATTGCCAGCCACGCTCTGCGCCCACTCAAAGTGCGTCGCTTCTTCTTTTCATGTTTTTTGCTCACGGTCGTCTCCGAAAATACCAAAGGAGAGAAACGGACTCATGAAGTCGGTCCGGCTGGACTCACTTTGGAGGTTGAAGGGACAAGCTCGGAGACTTATAGTGAAGAAAGTCCACCGTCTATCCGGCTGTGGTTTCCCAGATCCCCCCGCGCTTCTCCGCCAAGAGTCAGCGCAGGGGGCTGGAAAAGGAAATTTCAGGGCAACCCTATATAGGACCGCTTCAGTCCGAGTTAAATATACGACAAATCAAGTCGTAGTTGCAAAAAATGGGGGCTAATTTTTAGAGACAACCGCACTTCGCCGGGATATCTTCTTAGGTATTCAGCTGTAGGGAGGGTGCCCCCGATGATTTCTCTGCATGATGGACAATGTGGCCTTTGTGCCCATTTTGGCGAAACGCATACAATATCCGATCAGAAACTCGTCCAGATCCGTTCAACGAAAAGTGCGCCGGAAGACCTGCTGGATGACTGCGGGCACCCCAGACACGCTTCGCTGCATTTGAAAGTCACTCCGATCAGTGGTTGTGACGGATTCGAACTGGCAGCAGCCGCTTAACCCTGTCTTATACAGCTGTCGCTATACTTGTTCCAGGAGCAGATTGTGCACCTGGAAGAGATACTTCGAACGACCCGCGTGACCGTAGCGGCCCGCAAGTCGCAGGTGTGTCTGGAAGACCTGCAGAGCGTAGCCGCAGAGCGCGCACCGCGAGGATTTGTGCGCTCGCTCCGATCCAGGTCCGAGCATTCTCCGGCGATCATTGCCGAGTTGAAGAAGGCGTCGCCGTCGAAAGGGCTGATCCGCGGGGACTTCAACGTGTCCGAACTGGCGCGGAGCCTGGAGCTGGGCGGGGCGGCAGCCTTATCCGTCCTCACCGATGAGCCGTACTTTCAAGGCAGCCTGCACCATCTTGAAGTTGCATCTTCGCTCACCAGCCTGCCTTGTCTACGCAAAGATTTCATCGTTGACGAATACCAGATCGTTGAGGCTCGCGCCCATCGCGCGGATGCAATCCTGCTGATTGCCGCCGCGCTTTCCGATGCGGAACTGGCGCAATTCAACGAAGTGGCGCACGAGCACGGGCTGGATGTTCTTTGCGAAGTCCACACCGCCGAAGAACTGGCACGGGTCGCCGACCTGGGTTGTGACGCTTATGGCGTGAACAACCGCAACCTGGGCACTTTCGAGGTGAATCTTGAGACTTCTCTTCGGCTCGCAGACCGCCTGCCCGCCGATGCGGTTCGCGTCGCGGAGAGCGGTATTCACACCAGGGAGGACATCGAGCGTCTGCGCGGAGCAGGTTTCGATGCTTTCCTTATTGGCGAGTCGCTGATGCGTAATTCCGATCCCGGTGCGGCGCTGCAAACGATGCTCGCATCTGCGATGGAGCGAGTCTAGCACCATGTGGGTGAAAATCTGCGCCAACACGAACCTTGATGACGCACGGATGGCCGCTGCGGCCGGAGCCGACGCCGTGGGATTTGTGTTTGCTGAAAGTGTGCGCCGGGTTACTCGGGTGCAGGTTCGCGCCATCACGCCGCATTTGCCCTCGACCCTCGAGAAATATGGCGTCTTTGTCGACGCCAGCTTCGACGAGATTGTCGCAGCGATTGAAGAGTGCGGACTCACTGGTGTTCAGCTGCACGCGTCGAACGATCCCGCTCTGCCTCGAAAACTGCGTGAGCGGTTTTCGGCGGCTTTCGGACACGAACGGTTCGGTATCTTCAAAGTGATTCATTTTGGCGGAGATTTAGACACGCAGCTACACGAGGCTCAGTCTGACGCTGCTGTCGATGCGGTGCTTGTCGACTCGCGAACCGCGACGCGGTTGGGAGGCACGGGGCGGCGTTTCGATTGGCAGGCCGCCAGGAGCAGTTTTCGCGGCTCTGCGTCTCATCTGCGCATGGTCGCAGCCGGAGGCTTGAATCCCGCGAACGTCGGCGAGGCTATCGACACGCTGCGTCCGTGGGGGGTAGACGTCGCAACCGGAGTCGAAATCTCACCGGGAAAGAAAGATCCCGAAAAGATCAGAGCATTCGTTATTAACGCGCGAATCGCAGCGCACAAGATAAAACTGGAAGCTGCTGTCGAAGTTTAGGAGGATAGAAACCGTGAGCACCGTGATCGATCCACCAAAAACAAATACCATTCCCGGCCGCTTTGGCGCCTACGGTGGACGCTACGTACCGGAAACCCTCGTCGCCGCCCTCGACGAACTGGAACATGCCTATGCTGAGGTTCAGGCGGACCCTACCTTCCACGCGCGTCTTGATTCTCTCCTGCGCGATTATGCGGGCCGTCCTACGCCGCTCTATTTCGCCGCGCGTCTTACGGAAGAACTGAGCGGAGCGAAAATTTATCTCAAGCGCGAAGACCTCCTTCATACCGGCGCGCACAAGATCAACAACTGCATCGGTCAGGGTTTGTTGGCCGAGCGCATGGGTAAACGTCGCATCATTGCCGAAACGGGGGCGGGCCAGCATGGGGTAGCCACGGCTACAGTCTGTGCGCTTCTCGGCATGGAGTGCGTCGTTTATATGGGCGAAGAAGACATGCACCGCCAGGAGCTGAACGTCTACCGGATGCGCCTGCTTGGTGCCGAGGTGCGAGGCGTCAGTTCCGGATCACGCACGCTCAAGGACGCAATCAACGAGGCCATGCGCGACTGGGTCACCAATGTGCGCACCACGCATTATCTGCTGGGCAGCGTGCTTGGCGCGCACCCTTACCCAACGATGGTGCGTGATTTCCATCGTGTCATTGGCAAAGAGGCGCGGCAGCAGATTCAGGAAAAGGAAGGCCGTTTGCCCACGGCGATCATCGCCTGCGTTGGCGGCGGGTCGAATGCCATCGGAGCCTTTTACGAATTCATCCCCGATACGCAGGTTCGTCTCATCGGAGTGGAAGCTGGAGGCCGTGGAGAAAGGCTCGGTGAGCATGCTGCCCGCTTCCACGGAGGATCACCGGGCGTGCTGCAGGGCACATATTCCTATCTGCTCCAGGACGACAACGGTCAAGTGTCCCTCACGCATTCCGTCTCGGCAGGCCTCGACTATGCTTCTGTTGGCCCGGAACACGCAGCGCTGCACGACTCTGGTCGCGCCGAATACGTCAGCGCGACAGATGAGGCGGCGCTCGAAGCTACCGTCAGGCTCGCCCGCAGCGAAGGTATTCTGCCCGCGCTCGAAAGCGCGCACGCTGTTGCTGAGTGCATCCGGCTTGCGCCCGCCATGGCGCGGCATGACATACTAATGGTCAACCTCTCCGGACGCGGCGATAAGGATATAGGAATTCTTTCCCGCGAACTGAGCGTTAAGGGAGCGTAAGTAGTTTCGATGCCGATTCGTTTTGCCCCCAAACCGGAATCCAGACCCGGGCTGGTGGCCTACCTTACCGCTGGCGACCCCGACCTGCCCACTACGCGTGACATTGCACTCGCCGCCATTGACGCCGGCGCGGACGTGATCGAGCTGGGTGTGCCCTTCAGTGATCCGCTTGCCGATGGCCCGGTCATCCAGCGAGCCAGCGAACGCGCTCTGAAGCATGGCACTACGCTAAGCGATGTTCTGGCCGTCGCGGCTGAGCTGCACAGCGCCCGTCCCCAGGCAGGCTTGGTCATCTTTTCCTATTTCAATCCAATCCTGCGTTTCGGCCTGGAGCGCTTCTGTGCCGCTGCCGAAGAGGCGGGCGTCGACGGTGTGTTGGTCACCGATCTGATCGTCGAAGAAGCCGGCGAATACCTCACGCTCCTTGAGCGGCATCATCTCTCGCCTATCTTTCTTGCCGCACCTACCAGTCCCGATGAACGCCTGGAGCGCATCGCGGCGTCTTCGCGGGGATTTGTCTATGCTATTTCGCGTGTTGGCATTACTGGCACCCAGCAATCGTTGGCGATCGATGCCGAAAAGCTGGTCTCGCGCCTGCGCCGCTATACGCATCTGCCCATCGCTGTGGGCTTTGGCATCTCCAACGCAGAGCACTTCGTCGCGGTCGGTGAATTCGCGGATGCCGCAGTGATCGGCAGCGCGCTGGTCAGAATCATTGAAGATTCGACGCCCCAAGAGGCGCCCGGCTCCATCGCACGATTTATTCGCGGCCTGCGATTTACGGGGGATCTGCGGGCGCCCGCTCTGCAGATCCGTTAATTTCATAGTTTGCATACAGGGCACTCAAACCGCAGACGCGCTTCGAACGCGTCGCATAAGGGGAAGGCATGGACATCGAAGATTGGCGGAGAAAAATCGACGAGCTTGACCGGCAGATCGTCTCGCTATTGAGCGAGCGCGCTGAAGCAGCGCAAGCGATCGGCAGGCTGAAGCGCAATACCGCCCTGCCGATATACGAACCGAATCGTGAGCGCGTGATCTTTGAAAATGTACGCGCCGCCAACCGCGGACCGCTCCCCGATATTGAACTCACCCACGTTTACGAACGCATCATCGACGTGATGCGGGCGCTCCAGCGGCAGGAACTGGCTTCCAAGAGTAGTCCGACCACCACTGACAGTGGAGAGTGACAACGCGCGAATAAGTCGCGCAGGACAGGAAAAAGAATCATGATCGTTGCAATGCAGGAAAAGGCCACCGACGAGCAGATACAAGGCGTTGTCGAGCGGATGGTCGAAGTTGGATTCAACGTGCACCGCACCACCGGAGCCCTCCAGACCATCCTCGCTGGAGTCGGAACACCCGGGCAGTTCGATCACAAAGATTTTGAACTGCTGGCGGGTGTAGCGGAAGTGGTCCGCATTTCTTCGCCCTACAAATTGGCCGGGCGCGGCTTCCGGCCCGAGGGCACTATCGTCCGCTTTCCAAATGGAGTCGCGGTAGGCGGAGACGAAGTCATCGTCATGGCCGGGCCGTGCTCAATCGAAAGCCGCGAGCAGATCTTTACGATTGCCGCGCAGGTGAAGGGGGCTGGCGCAAAGTTTCTTCGCGGCGGCGCTTTCAAGCCGCGCAGTTCACCATATTCCTTCCAGGGTATGGGACTTGCCGGCCTTAAGCTGCTGCGCGAGGTTGGCGATTCGACCGGCCTGCTCATCATCAGCGAAGTCATGGAGATTTCGCAGATCGAGCTCATGCTCCCCTACATCGATTGTTTCCAGGTGGGCGCGCGCAACATGCAAAACTTCAACCTGCTACGCGAACTCGGCCTGGTGCGCAAGCCCGTGTTGCTCAAGCGCGGTATCGCCGCAACACTTGAAGAGCTGCTGCTGTCGGCGGAGTATATTCTTTCCGGCGGCAACTATGATGTCATCCTTTGCGAGCGAGGCATCCGCACCTTTGAGACCTATACGCGCAACACCATGGATATCTCCGCGATTCCGGTCGTGAAGAAGCTGTCGCATCTCCCGATGATTGGCGATCCCTCGCATGGTACAGGCCGCCGCGACATGGTTCCGCAGATGGCGCGCGCCACGGTCGCTGCGGGTGGCGATGGACTGCTGGTCGAGGTCCATCCGAACCCTGACAAGGCTATTTCAGACGGAGCGCAGTCGCTCTTTCCGGACCAGTTTGCAAAGCTCATGGACGAGCTGCGTATTATCGCTCCGGCGGTCGGCCGTAGCATTGCTGCACCTGTGGGCATTACTGTCTAAGCATGTCTATCGAACGCATCACCATCCTCGGTACGGGGCTAATCGGAGCCTCCATCGGACTGGCGTTGCGCTTCAATGGATACACTGGCCACATCATAGGATGGGACCCCAACCCCGTTGAACTCGCCACGGCCGAAACAAGAGGCGCGATTCACTCCATCACTCGGGACCCGGTCAAGACCGCCCGCGAAAGCCAGCTCATTCTGCTCAGCGGTCCCGTCTTTACCATTCTGGATTGGCTCGATCGCCTCGCGCCTGTTCTTCAATCAGGCCAGGTTGTTACGGATGTCGGCAGCGTGAAGGGCGCGCTGGTTGAACGTGCGCGAGGCAGCTACAATCTCGTCCACACCGCAGGTTTTCTCCCCGGACACCCGATGGCTGGCAAGGAAGTCAGTGGGGCAGGGAACGCCGATGGCGATCTCTTCGACGGCGCCGCATGGCTCTTCACTGAAACACCTGATTCGCGCTCCATGCACCCGGCGTCGCGTGCGATTGCCAACGAATGGCGGGCCTGGCCGGAGAAATTGGGCTCCCGGGTGCTCGATCTCGAACCTGAGCGGCATGACATTCTCTGCGCCTGGGTCAGTCACCTCCCCCAGTACCTCTCAACTGCGCTGAGCGCGCTGCTTGAGGATGAGTTTCCCGCAAAGGACGAAGTTCTTCCCATCGGTGGGCGGGCTCTCCGCGAAATGACGCGCTTGGGAGCGAGTCCATTTTCGATGTGGCGTGACGTCGCTCATACCAACACCGACGCAGTCGCCGCATCTCTGCTGGCATTGGAACAGCGGCTCGCGCACCTGCGTGAAAACCTCAAAACGCCGGAACTGCGCGATGAGTTCGAGCGCGCCAATCGCTTTCGCGAGGCGATGGCATCGGAGAAAAGGTAATTGCGCGTTAGCATATTCAACATGCGTCGTACGGTCGTTCTTATCGCTCTGTTCATAGCCGCCCGGTTTGCTTCCGCACAACAGCCGCCTTCTCTGCTGGTCGACATCGACCATCGCACGACCACAAGCCTCAATGGTCCCTGGCACTATATCGTCGATCCGTATCACGGCGGGTGGGGATCGAATACCTCGAATAGCGATGTACCCAGTCCTCGCGGATATGCAAAAAATCGGCACTACGTGGCCGGCGGCCCCCTGCTCGAGTACGACTTTGCACAATCGCCTGTAATCCAGGTTCCCGGCGACTGGAACTCGCAAAAGGAAAGCCTCTTCTACTACGAGGGATTGCTCTGGTATCAACGTGATTTCGACTATCACCCCAAACCGCACACACATGTCTTTTTACATGTCGGCGCGGCCAACTATGCAGCTCACGTCTTTGTGAACGATGTGCATGTGTGCGATCACGAGGGCGGCTTTACGCCATTCGATTGTGAAATCACGTCAGCCGCACAGGACGGTGGAAACTTTGTCGTCATCGCCGTCGACAACACACGTGCCCTTGACCACGTCCCGACGATCAAGAGCGACTGGTGGAACTACGGCGGTCTAACACGAGACGTGTCTCTGGTCGAAGTACCCGAAACCTTTATCGATGACGAATCGCTTCATCTCACCCACGGCGGCGAGATCGAAGCCTACGTTCACGTCGTCCAGCCAAGCCCAGGCATGCTGGTCAAGCTCAGCATTCCCGATCTCCACATCGACCAGAGCACGGCTGTAGGCGAGGACGGGACGGCAAAATTCTCAGTCCGTCCGACCGGCCTCGAACCATGGTCGCCAGAGCATCCACGCCTCTACAAGGTCGAGTTCACTGCAGGGGAGGATCATCTCACCGACGACCTCGGCTTCCGCACCGTCGAAGTACAGGGCGACCAGATTCTGCTCAACGGCAAGCCGATCTTTCTACGTGGCATCAACGCTCATGCCGAGGCGCCCTATCGCTCCGGACGTGCCTGGTCCGATGAGGACGCGAAAACACTGCTGAGTTGGGCGAAAGAACTCCATTGCAATTTCATCCGGCTGGCGCACTATCCGCACGATGAGCGCATGACGCGCCTCGCTGACAAAATGGGCATCCTCGTCTGGTCTGAGATTCCCGTCTACTGGAGCATCGACTGGACGAATCCACATACTCTCGATGTCGCGAAGCAGCAGCTTCACGAAATGATCCGGCGCGACCACAACAAGGCCTCGGTGATCTTGTGGTCCATGTCGAATGAAACTCCGATCAGTAACGAGCGGACGGCATTTATCCGTCAGCTCGTTGCGCAGGCTCGACAAGAGGACCCGACACGCCTGATCACTTCAGCAATGCTCACTCCATTCCACGGCAAGACAGCGGTTCTGGATGATCCGCTCGGGGCAGACCTCGACGTGCTCGGCTACAACGAATACCTCGGCTGGTATATGGGCAAGCCCGAAGACGCGCCCACATACAGATGGGAAGACCCCATGAACAAGCCAGTCATCATCAGCGAGTTTGGCGGAGGCGCGAAGGCCGGCCTGCACGGCCCCGCCGATCAGCGCTTCACCGAGGAGTACGAAGCAGAGATCTTCAAGCAGCAGTTTGTGATGTTCCGCGATATGCCATTTCTGCGCGGCATCACTCCCTGGGTGCTGATGGATTTCCGCTCTCCCACGCGCCTCTTGCCCGGCATTCAGGATGGCTACAACCGCAAGGGGCTCATCTCCGACAAGGGCGAGAAGAAAAAAGCCTTCTTTGTCCTGCAGGACTACTACGCACACTTGCAGCCTTAGATATTCGATACACTGCACTAACTATCTTCCACTTTTACGAGGCCCGATTCAGGGATGAAATTGTTACGGATATTGTGTTGTCTCCCTGCCCTGCTACTTGTCACTGGGCTTGTTTTCTCTGCCGCTGCGCAAGACAAACCCGCCGCGCCCGAAGAAGACTATGTCAAGACGCATTACACCAAATACGAGTACCGCATCCCGATGCGTGATGGACTCCGTCTCTTCACCGCTGTCTATGTGCCCAAGGACGCGTCACAGAGCTATCCGTTCATGATGGACCGCACGCCTTACAGCGTTGCCCCTTACGGCGAGGATCAATATCCCAAGCATCTCGGCCCATCCGACGAGTTTGAACAGGCCGGATATATCTTCGTCTATCAGGACGTGCGCGGACGCTACATGTCGGAGGGCGCCTTCGTCGAGATGCGTCCCCACATTGACGTGAAGACCTCGCCGAAAGACGTAGACGACAGCTCCGATACTTATGACACCATCGACTACCTGCTCAAGCATGTGCCCAACAACAATGGACGCGTTGGCATCTGGGGTATTTCTTATCCAGGCTTTTACACCTCGGCCAGCATCATCGACTCGCACCCCGCACTCAAAGCTGCCTCGCCACAGGCGCCTATGACGAATCTCTTCATGGGCGACGACGGGTATCACGGCGGAGCATTCATGCTTGACGCTAACTTCGGCTTCTACACTTTCTTCAAGCCGCAGGAGAATCCGACGAAGCCGAAACTCTCCGTACCGTTTGACTTCGGCACGCCCAATGCCTACGAGTTCTATCTCAAGGCTGGACCCACTTCGAACCTCGACAAGCTCTATCTCAAGGGCACAAATCCGCTCTTCAACGATCAGATGTATCACACTACCTATGACGATTACTGGAAGGCTCGCGATCTCTCTCAGCACATGAAGAACATTCACTGCGCTGTTCTTACCGTTGGTGGATGGTTTGATGCCGAGGATTTATCCGGCCCCATGCGCACCTACTATGCGATTGAGAAGAACAACCCCGGAACAGTCAATACCCTCGTCGAAGGCCCCTGGGTGCATGGCGGCTGGGCACGCAATGATGGCGATCACCTGGGCGATGTGAAGTTCAATGCGAAGACCGCAGAATATTTCCGCAAAAATATCCAGTTCCCATTTTTCGAGTACTACCTCAAGGACAAGGGCGCACCCATGCCTGAAGCATTTGTATTTGAAACAGGCACAAATGTCTGGCGCAAGTACGATTCCTGGCCGCCCGCACAAGCGAAGCCGCGCGAATTGTACTTTCATGCGGGAGGAAAGCTCTCTTTTGACCTGCCCACTCCAAGCGAAGGTTCTGACTCCTATGTCAGTGACCCTGCTCATCCCGTGCCCTTCGTTGGATATGTAACCGACACCGTGCCACAGCGCTACATGGTCGATGACCAGCGCTTTGCATCAACCCGGCCCGATGTCCTGGTCTACCAGACCGACCCGCTCACCGAAGATCTAACCATTTCCGGTCCGATCTCACCAAAACTGAAAGTGGCGACGACCGGAACCGACTCTGACTTCGTCGTCAAGCTGATCGACGTCTATCCCAGCGATTATCCCGACCCGGATACCGTCAGCACAATCGGCAAACGCGTGATCGATACACCGGCTCTGCGCATGGGCGGCTACCAGCAGCTATTGCGCGGTGAGCCGATGCGCGGCAAATTCCGCAACAGCTGGGAAAAACCTGAGGCTTTCGCTCCGGGTAAGATGGCCGAGGTAAACTTCACTATGCCGGACCTTGATCACACCTTCCGGAAGGGGCATCGCATCATGGTGCAGGTCGAAAGCTCTTGGTTTCCGTTGGTCGATCGCAACCCACAGATATTCACAGACATCCCCAATGCCAGTCCTTCAGATTTCAAGCCGGCGACGGAGACGGTGTTCCACTCCGGTGAAGCGGCTTCCGGGGTCGAAGTGCTCGTCCTGCCCCAGCCGTAGGGAAAAATGCGGCGGCCTCATCCCGTGGGACTACCGCCATTTTCATGGCTGAGCGCCTACGCCCCCAAGCCGTCCCAGACCAATGCCGATCACGTAGGTCACGACGCCTTCGACCGCACCCACCAGCGTCATCTCCGTGCCGCTTGCCCACCACGAGCGCACGGTGATGAGCGACTTGGCTGCGCCGACGGCAAAGTGTGCCGCGAGCGAGACGATCGCCGAAGCGATCACCGCCGGATATCCGGTGAGAAAGAAGAAGGGAATGATCGGAATAAACGCGCCGACTGCAGTTGACAGCGCGCCTGAAATCGCCGAAGTCGTGGGATTACGAAGCGCTTCTTCGGTGGACTTTAGCCGTTCGGACGCCAGAGCCCTCAGCAACTGCTCCTTGTCCTGTGCGATGTGCTCGACCACATGGTCCGCATCGTCTTCCGGCAGCCCCTTCACCTGGTAGTAGAGCGACAGCAACTCGCGCGCCTCAGGGCCGTTCATTTCGATGGCTTCTCGCTCGCGCTCCACCTCTGCCTCATATATCTCGCGTTCGCTCTTTGCCGCTAGGTACGCGCCCGATCCCATCGAGAGTGCGCTGGCGATCATGCCCGCAATGCCGGCCAGCAGCACGTATTTGCTGGTGCCCTGCGTCGCTCCAGAGACGCCTGACACGATGCCGAAGATCGCGCCCAGCCCGTCGTTTATCCCATAGATGGCGTCGCCGATCCAGCCCACCGTCTGTCTTCCGGAGCCGGAGCCATTGCGCTTTGCCAGCAATTCGTTCAGCAGAGCCTGCGGCTTCGATGCTTCTGTTTCTTGCGGCCTGCGGGGATAGCGCTGCCGGATCAGGCTGCTCAACTCGCGATAATGGTCGCGCTCTTCCTCGATCACCTGCCGAAGAACGGCAAGGCTGGCCTCATCGTCCAGCTCTTTAAGTTGCTGGCCATAGAGGGCGATGGCGCGGCTTTCGTCAATCTCCAGGCGCCGCAACGCCATTCGCTGGCCGCCCAGCCGGTTTGCAAGACTATCGGCATCCCCTGTAACTTTGCCGCTGTATTTGGGTTGCTCGCCTCCCAACTCAAGAATGCGTCTGACCCACAGCGCGGCATGTTGCGCCTCAGCCTCAGCCATGTGCCGGAGCGTCTCTTTACGTATTGGATCGTTATCGCGCTCGGAGAGTGTGCGATAGGTGTAATAGCCGCTCATTTCCGCTTGCCAGTTGCCTTCGAGGGCAGCGAGCAGTTTGCGCTGCCTTTGTGTTTGCTTCGTATTCTCCCGCTTCGGGTCAGCCATCGCGAAATCTATTCTCCGATTTGATAACCGAAACTGAATCGCCCGATTTGCATCAGTGGACGATCCCCAGGCGGCCAGACGCGAAATGATTCTACCCGAGTGATAGACGGATTCAATGTTGCTTTTACCGAGCCCAGCGGCTTGCCTGAAGTGGCTTCATAGAACTTCACATTGAGTCCGTCTTCCAGATGCTCCCAACCAATCACATAGGTGCCCGGAGCCAGCTGAAAATCGCCGATCTTCAAGGGGACTTGCGTCACGAAGTAGTGAGAGTATTTGCCATCGGCTGAATACCCGGCGGTGATTAGAACCACCCCGGCTATAAACTTGCCACGGCCATCCGTAATGCCGGAAGCGGTTCGCATCTCCGTCTCGATACGCTCCTGTTGCACGGGTGCGCGCGTCGGCAGCAGGTTCTTCAGCTCGTCTTCTGTCGCGGCGCGCCAACCCGCACTTCTTGTTCCCTGGATGGCGTACAGGAGCGAGCAGGTAAGAATCAAAATCCCGATTGCACTCAATCTTCGCATCGTTAAAAACGCTCCAAAATTAGTCAAGATGAACAATGCCGCGTTGCAGTGCCGACGTCGCTGCCTGGGTGCGATCCGATACGCCCAACTTGCTCAGCAGGCTGTTGATGTGAGTCTTTACGGTGGCCTCGGAGATGTGCAGATCGCTTCCGATTTCTTTATTGCTGCGTCCGGCCACTATTCTCTTCAGCACTTCAAGCTCGCGCGTGGTCAGAGCGGGGCCGCCCATGCGTTCCGCTAATTTCTCGGCGACGAAGGCCGGAATCCTCGACTTGCCCGCATAAACCGAACGGATCGCGGATGTGAGCTCATCTGCATCGGTGCCTTTCAGCAGATATCCCTTGGCTCCCGCCTGCAGGGCTCGAAAGATATCCTCGTCTCCGTCGAACGTCGTCAACACGATGATGCGCGCCGATGGGCATTCCTGACGAATCAGCGCAATCGCATCCGCGCCACCCAACTTCGGCAGCCGCAGATCCATCAGCGTCACGTCCGGCCGGTGCTTGCGGTGAACCTCAATCGCCTCTTGCCCGTCAGCGGCTTCGGCAATCACCGTCAGGTCCGGAACGGTGTTCAGCAGCGCGACAAGGCCTTGCCTCACAACAGTATGGTCATCGACAACCAGGATGCGAATCGGTTCGCTCATTGGTCACTCTCATTCCTTTTCTTCCATTGCTACTTCAACACTCACGCGCGTGCCCTGGTCTTTTTTGCTGCTCACCGTCAGTGTGCCGCCAATCTGCTGCGCGCGTTCCTTCATTCCCGTCATTCCAAAATGTCCATCGTGCGTCGATGGAGGCTCTCCGGAAAAACCCCGGCCGTTGTCCTCAACGCTCAACTCCACGCCCTTAACCGTAAATCTCAATTGAATCTCCACACGGTTTGGATCAGCATGTCTGACCGCATTGGTGACGGCTTCCTGTGCAATTCGCACCAGCTCGTCCTCCACCCGCTCCGGCAGAGGACGGTACGTGCCATTCACGCGTACCTCCGTCTTGATCTCAGTCCCGGTCGTCACGCGATCGGCCATCTTTACGAGCTGAGCGGCAAGATCCTGATTCTCTGCGCTCTGCGAACGAAGCTCCCAGATTGCTTTGCGCGCGTCCTCAAGTCCGCTGCGTACCAGCTCCTGCGCCTGTGCCAGATGATTCTTCGCCGCGTCCGTTGAATTCTCGAGCACACGCGAGACAATCTGCAATTGGACTGACACTGCCACAAAGCCCTGCGCGAGCGTGTCGTGAATCTCGCGCGCGATGCGGTTGCGTTCGGCCAGCACAGCATTGAATCTCGACTCCACCTGCTGCACACGCCAGCGATACCACCCATACCAAAGGAGCGCCGCGGACAAAATCAGCAGCACGTAAAACCAGATCGTCTGGTAGAAATACGGCTCCAGCCGAAATGCAAGCGAAGCCGGAGCAACGCTCCAAACTCCATCGTTATTGGAGGCCAGAACCTGAAAGATGTAATGCCCAGGCGGAAGATTCGTGTAGTAGGCCGTGCGCAGCCCTCCCGCATCGACCCAAGCGTGATCAAAACCATCGAGCCTGTATTTGAAACGTACCTTTTGCGGAGCAGCGAAGCTAAGTGCGGCATATTCAAACGCGAATCGCCGACCTCCTGGTTTAATCGTAACCGTGTCGCTTGCAATTACTGGTTTGTCATCAATACTGATCTGCTCAATGCTCATGAGCGGCGGTATGCGATTCGTCGCCAGGTGCGCTGGATCGACCGTGGCCGCGCCTTTCAGCGTGGCGAACCAGAGCTCTCCGCTGTTCAGTCTCCACGCCGCGGGATGGCCGCCGCTGCTTGCCTCGTTGACTTTCATGCCATCCGCAACACCGTAGGCGGTGACCGCCACCGTCGACGCAGCGCCATCCACGTAGCGATTTAGGTCGTCGCGATTCGCGCGAAAAATTCCCTGGTTCGAACTCATCCAGAGATTGCCGCC
This sequence comes from Silvibacterium sp., assembly GCA_049588475.1. GTDB lineage: Bacteria > Acidobacteriota > Terriglobia > Terriglobales > Acidobacteriaceae > Silvibacterium. The sequence continues at coordinate 23,808 of JBAVYX010000319.1, forward strand.
GCTATCTTCGAGAATGCTATAGATCGTCTCTGGCGGTGCTGCATCTCTCAGCGCGATTGCCTTGAAGATGCCCTGCCGCCAGCGATTCAGTCCTCCGCCATTAGTGCCAATCCAGAGAGTTCCATCCGCGTCTTCGTGCAGCGCCGTGACGGTGTGATTTGAAAGGCCATCCTTCTCCGCATAGTTCCTGAATTGGCCGTGGTCCAAATGCGTCAGGCCGCCCAGCGTGCTGATCCACAGGGTCCCATCTCGCGATTGCAGAATCGATCCAACCAGATCGCTGCCCAGACCATCCAGCGCGGAGTAGGTCGTGAACTTCCCATCCTTCAGTTGCGAAAGGCCTCGCCGCGTTCCAATCCACAAGGAGCCCTGCGCGTCGAAATAGAGTGAGCGCACGAAGTCATCCGCCAGCCCGTCGGCTGAGGTGAACACCGTCACCTTGCCCTTGTGCATGCGATCCAGCCCGTCCGGCGTGCCCAGCCAGAGATCGCCATTGGGCGCGCTGGCAATCGAGAGAACCACGTTGCTCGAAAGTCCATTGGTCGTGCTGAGCACAGTAAATCCATCCTTATCCTTACGATCAAGCCCTCCGCCACTAGTGCCCAGCCACACCGCACCGGCGTGATCCTGATATACCGAGCGAATGTGGTCATCCGAGATGCCGTCCTGCGCCGTGTACGTTGTGAACGTGCGGTCGCGCAGAATATCTACGCCGCCCGATTCTGTTCCCAGCCAAAGATTGCCTTCGCGATCCTCGAGAATCGAAAGAACCAAGTTGCTCGAGAAGCCTTCCTTTGGTGTGAAGGCCTCGACCTTTCCATTAACCACGCGAGCAACCCCTGCGCCGGTTCCCAGCCACACCGCGCCCTCACGATCGCAGACCAGCAGCTGCACAAGTTCTGACGGCAGCCCGTCGCTTACCGTGTAAGCAACCGTCCGCGAACCGTCATAACGGAGAAGCCCCGCACCTGTACCGATCCACATTGCGTTTGTCGTATCGGTGGCGAGAGCGGCTACATTCTTGGCCGGGGGCGAGGCGCCCGGCAATGTGAATGGATCACAATTGTCAGATGTACAGATCTCAAGGCCGTTCGGCATACCTGCCCATACGCGGCCGTTCTTGTCCAAAGCTACGGCCTGAATCACAGCCGCCGGTCCTACAAGGTTGAACTGGGGCGATTCGACCTGAGCTGCATGGAATAGCCCTTCCGGAGTGCCCAGCCACAGCGAACCATCCGCGGCGTCAAGCATTCGACTCGTCTCACTCAATGGAGGAATCCCGGTCACGGTGCGAAAGCGCTGACCGTCGAAATGTGCTAAGCCGCTCGCGCTAAGGGCCCAGATCGCGCCGCTGCGGTCTTCGTGCATGGACCACACGGCGCTCGCCTGCAATCCATCCGGCTCCGAGAACGATTGAAAGCTTTTATCGCGACAACGCGTCACGCCGCTCGATGTACCGATCCAAAGCGTGCCTGACCGGTCTTCCATGAGGCTGTAGATAAGATCGCTGCCGAGTTGCGGCGTGTCCTTGTGGGTGAAGACCTTAAACTTCACCGAATCGAAGCGCACCAGGCCTGCCTCGGTGGCGAGCCAGATATAACCGTCATGCGTTTGCATTACGGCATGGACTGTGTTCTGGGGCAACCCGCTGTCAGTCTGCCATGACTGGTAACCGTAGTGCCGAAGGCTCTGGTGCGGATCGAGGGCGAAGCCGGTAGTCGCGGCGAAGAGCAGCACCGATATCAGCACAGTGCTTCTTGGTGCTGTATTGCTCAGGGCTACTGTATTTCTCAGACGGCGGAACATTCGCATTCTTGTCCGAATACTACACACCTGGCGGGGGAGAAAAATATCCATCATAAGGTGGAGAAGCCGTTGCAGGTGGAAAAGTCGGTTGGAGTGGAGAGGTGCGCGGGGACGCTCTTCTTAGTTTTGTCGCCGCGCGCCGCCTCCGGCGTTCTGGGCTCGCGGTTTCACCCAGACTTTTTCCGCCGCAGGCGCCCCCAGCGTGAACGAGCCGGTCGGTGTTTCAATCGCCAGGGTCTGGTCATAGTTCTTTTTGAGCACACGAACTACCCCTCCGGGCTCGATGCCCGTCTCATGCAGGAAGCGCAGCAGCTTGGGATCGCGCTCATAGAGGCTAGCGACCGAGTACTCGGCATCCTCGGCGCTCTCCGCAAGGGTGCGCAATCCGCGCCTCGCCCGCTTCGCGGGATTCTCCGGCAACACCGCATTCCCGTGCGGGCACAGCTCTTCCTTGCCAAGCTTTTCCAGCAGCCGCGCCTCAAATGCCGGCGACACTGCATGCTCCAGCCGCTCGGCCTCGTCGTGAACCTCATACCAGGGCATGCCAAACATCTCCGAGAGCATGCGCTCGATCAAATGATGACGTAGCGCCGTCTTGTGAGCAGTCTGCTTGCCCTTGGGCGTCAACCGCACGACGCCGTCGGCCTTCACCTCAACGTAGCCGTCGCGTTTAAGCCGGCGGACGGCCATCGAAACCGCCGGCGGCGACACGCCCAGCCAATGCGCCAGTGTCGCCGAAATGACGGTCTGTCCCTCGCTCTCTGCTTCGAGAACGGCCTTGAGGTAATCTTCCTTTGATACGCTGATCGCTGTCTTCACTACTCCCTAAGCCTCGCGCCTGCGTTACATTCTTGTAAAGCATGAGGATGCCGTGGATCTTCTTAACCGCTTCTCAGCTGATCAACTTCTTGGCTCACCGACACATCGCCAACCGTAAGGAGCACTTGCATGGCTCAATCCTGGGGATACGCCGCACAACAATCCACCACGCCTCTCGCCCCGATCAGCTTCAGCCGACGCGACCTCACCGACCATGATGTCGCTGTCGAGATCGACTATTGCGGCGTCTGCCACTCCGACATCCACTCCGTTCGTAACGAGTGGGGTAACGCCATCTATCCCATGGTGCCCGGACACGAGATTGTGGGCCGCGTCACCGCTGTCGGCTCCAGTATCAGCAAATTCAAAGTGGGCGATCGTGTCGGTATCGGCGTCATCGTAGATTCCTGTCGCACCTGCCCAAGTTGCAAAGCCGGTGAAGAGCAGTATTGTGAGGTAGGCGTCACTCTCACCTACGGCGCCTATGACAAGTATGGCGACCTGACCCACGGCGGCTATTCGAACAATATTGTCACCGATGAGCAATTCGTGCACAGCGTCTCGACAAAGCTCGATCCGGCCGGCGTTGCTCCGCTACTCTGCGCCGGCATCACCACCTACTCGCCGTTGCGGCACTGGAAAGTGGGCCCGGGCAAAAAAGTGGGGGTGGTGGGACTCGGCGGTCTCGGACACATGGGCTTGAAGTTTGCTCATTCCTTCGGCGCACACGTTGTCCAGTTCACGACTTCCGCATCGAAAACGGCCGATGCAAAACGGCTGGGCGCCGACGAAGTCGTGCTCTCGAACGATGCCGACGCAATGAAGAAGGAGTCGAACAGCTTCGACTTCATCCTCGACACTGTCTCCGCTGTGCACGATCTGAATGCCTATATCCCGCTCATCAAGCGTGATGGCGTGTATTGCCAGGTTGGCCTGCCGGATCAGCCTCCCACGATCCAGATGGGCAATCTCTTATTCAAGCGGCGCGCTCTCAGCGGATCGATCATTGGGGGCATGGCGGAGACGCAGGAAATGCTGGACTACTGCGCCCAGCACAACATCACTTCTGATATCGAAGTGATTCCCATCCCGCAG
>JBAVYX010000320.1:0-2924 GCA_049588475.1 Silvibacterium sp.
CCGTCCCGCTCTCGCAGTTGAAGGCCGCCGGCGTGGATCAATCAACGAAACAAGCTATCCAAGACTGGCATTACTGGATCGAACAAGGGTACTGTTTCTGAACTACGCACGCCTGCCAAAAACTCACGATTTACTAGCTCATTCGTCCTCCAATAATTATTCGGCGTTGGGCCCTGGAATCACCGCAGAAAGATTGGCCTGGTACTCTGCCGCATCTGGCGGTGGTTCGGGCTTCCTGAGAACTGCTCAGCGTTGAGTGCGCTGCTTCGCAGCGGGTGAATGATTGACACGTCACCCCCAGCGGGATGCTGCAGGGAAACCGGGAGAGCGCCTCGGGTTTACCTGCGTCACGTGCTCTAAATCAGCGACTTGGAAAATCAGCGCATTCGTCCGGTGTTCAGCGTTTACGCGCGTAAACATACAGGCGCTCTTGGCATACGTCGTGTAAACGTGCTGATAGGCAAATGATTCCAGATTCCAGCGCTTCGACGGGCAAAATCGTCAGGTCGCCGCTTCCAGGGCTGCCTGCTTCGTCGAAGCCGATCGGTCGCCCGGTTTTTCCGGCCCCTGTTTTCGTACTCTTGCTCATCACATCCATATTAGATTGCGGAATCATGTATCCGATTCGTATTCACGACATCTGTAATGACTGTTCCGTACTGTTTGGACTAGAGAAGGAGATTGCAAATGGGCGTACTTGATGGGAAGGTTGCTGTTATCACAGGTGGCAACAGCGGGATCGGCCTGGCAACAGCCAAGAGATTCGTCGAGGAAGGGGCTTATGTCTTTATTACCGCGCGCCGGCAAGAGGAGTTGGATAGGGCGGTATCTCTGATCGGCAAGAATGCCACGGCCGTTCAAGGAGAGCCGTTCTCCGCGAGAGTGGCTTTACCTCTATCTGTCGCACCGCAAACCCTCGTGTTGCGCCTGAATTGAAATCGGTAGAAAGGGCGGCTCACCCGCCCTAAGGGGCGCAACGAGTCCCTGCCTCCAAACGCGCACTGGGGGAACGATTGAGTTAAGCTTCGATCATGTCACTTTCCGCTCGTAATCAACTTAAAGGAACCATCGAAGAGATTCAGCTTGGCGGCGTAATGGCCCACGTGGTCGTGCGCGTCGGCGAGAACCTCATCGAAAGCGTAATCACCAGAAGAAGCGTCGAAGAGATGTCACTCAAGCAAGGTGATGTCGTCACAGCGGTGATCAAGTCAACCGAGGTGTTGCTCCAGAAGGACTGAGCAAACCTCGCTACCAGAGAAGCTTCAACGCGAATTGAACCTGCCGGGACGTAGTGGACGTGCTGGTAATTGCTCCTGCCGTCCCGGAAAGCCCGGAGGGCGTGAACACAATCAGATTGGGCGTATTGAAATTGGCTCGATTCAGCAGATTGAAGATCTCGGCTCGGAACTGGAGTGTCAGCCCCTCGTGAATCGGTGTGTCCTTGAGTGCGGAAAAATCCCAGGTGGCGAGCCCCGGACCAACCAATGTGTCTCTGCCAAGGTCGCCGAAGAATCCGCTGTTGGCTGGGGGCTGCAGAAACGCGTTGGGGTTGAACCACTGAGAGGGCTTGCCGATAATCGCAGAGCCATGGAAGTCCGGGTTTGCAAATGGCCTCACTGGATTGCGGGTATCGCCATCGTTCGACGGGTTGTAGCTGAGCTGCGGAGTAAATGGAAACCCGGACTGGATTGTAACGATACTGTTCACGGACCACCCGCTTACGGAAAAGTTGGCGAAGTCTCCGAAGGCATTTGCGTAGGCCCTGCCGCGCCCGAAGGGCAACTCATAAATGGCGCTGATGACGCCGATATTTCTCACGTCGTAGGTGGCCAGACCCCAATCCGCATGCAGGTCGTATGGGTTGGATACCAGGCCAGGAGCATTGCCGGCCGTCGTTCCGTTCAATGAATCTCCATTGTCCAACGCCTTCGACCAGGTATAAACACCGCGCAACGCCAGACCGTGACTGAAGCGATGGTTCAGGTCGACCTGCAGCGCGTTATAAGTGCTGTTGCCTCTCGAAAACCAGGTCCAGGTATTGGCTAGCGTTGGATTCGCCCTCGGTGTACCTGCGGGAATGTAGAAGGTTCCTGCGGGGATCGCCGCATTGGCCAGCGCTCCGGGGAAGGTATGTGGATAGGCCGCCGGGCAAGGCGATGCCGGACAAATGGTGGGTACCGGCACGTTGCCATCGATGCCGATGACTTCATGGTACCCATGCGATCCTACGTAACCCACGGTCAGCGACGTATTCGGAGTCACTTCCTGTTCGACCCTTAGAGAATAGGAGATCAGAGTCGGCATCTTCAGATCAGGCTGCACCCCGCCCGGAACCAGCAGCGCGTTTGGCGGCGGCGGGGACTGAGGATTGATGGGGAGATGAGAGACCGGCAGCGAAGCGATACTGTAGGTCGGGTTGAAGGGCGCGTTTTGGTCCATGCGATATCCGAGTGCGTCCTGCAGCTCGTTGTACATTCCGAAGCCGGCGCGGACAACGGTCTTGTTGAGACGCGGACTCCACGCCAGTCCGATACGAGGTTGCGGCAGAAACCTCGCGTTGTTCGTGGTGAAGGCGTTGTTTCCAATATGCGGCTGGCTGGAGATGACGCCATCCGTGAACGTATAGTTGGCAGCGCGTCCATGGGCCTCATTCCAGCCGGTTGAGAATTCACCGCGAAATGCCAGGCTGAGGGTAAGCTTCGGGTCTATCCGGATCACATCCTGCGCATAAACCGCTCCAAACAGCGACCGCCAGTTCATCGCCGTCGGCGCGGGACTATACAGAAAGCTGCTCGTGACCCCGGTAAGGAACGTCTGAAGGCTGGTGAATGTCGCCTGCCCGAACTGGCTCAGGTTAATCGTCTCGTTCGATTGGAATTGCTGAAACCATGCGCCGAAGCTCCACTGGTTCCTGCCGCGTGCCC
>JBAVYX010000321.1:0-21508 GCA_049588475.1 Silvibacterium sp.
GGAACAACCGATTGGCATCTGCTTTTCCGGCGGCATCGATAGCGGCAGCGTCTTCCTCACGACGTACTACGTCATGCGAAAGCTCGGCATGAATCCCGCCCGATTGAAGGCATTTGTACTCGATCTCGGCGATGGGCCCGATCTCCAGCAGGCGCATGCCTTTCTCGATCGCCTGGGGCTCTCGCTGTTTCTCGAACCGATCGAGGCCTACGTATCCGAGCTCGATGCAGGCGACACCATCCGCATCACCGAAGACTACAAACCCCTCGATATCGAGTCGGCAACCATGGCCATTGCTCTCTGCCGGGGAATCCGCGAACGCTATCCGGAGTGGCGCTATCTGGTAGATGGCGATGGTGGCGACGAAAATCTTAAAGACTATCCCATCGAAGAGACTCCCGAGCTCACCATTCGCAGCGTCATCAATAACCAGATGCTCTATCAGGAAGGCTGGGGCGTCGGAAAGATCAAGCACTCCCTCACCTACAGCGGCGGCCTGAGCCGCTCCTACACCCGTACCTATGCTCCAGCTCATCATTTTGGCTTCAAAGGCTTCAGCCCTTACACCAAACCGAGGGTGATTGCTGTTGCTGAGGCCATTCCCTTCATCGACCTGACGAAGTACGATGTCGACCGCCTCTATGAACTGAAAGGTGAAATCGTCTCGCGAGGCGTTGCCGCCGTCACCGGTTTGTCAATGCCCGTCTTTCCCAAGCGGCGCTTTCAGCATGGTGCGTTGCCTGAGGGTGCCCTGCATTCGCGCCTTCCATACCGCGAAGTCGAGTACCGGAAGCAATTCCTGTCGATGTATGAATGAGAGACGTGGGGAATGAGAGACGTGGGGAATGAGTGACGCGGGAATGAGAACCCCGTTGCCGTCTTCCTATCCCCCGTCTTTGTATCCAAAGACTCGCATGGACCGCGACGCGTGGATCCTTGCACGCCGTCCCGGGCGAAATGCTCTCGACCCTTCACAGCCCTACGCCTTCTTCGTGGAAGAAGAATGCTCAGCAGATGGAGAAATCGTCTCAGTCGCCACGGTCTTCCTCACCAATCGCGAATGCCCATGGCGCTGCCTGATGTGCGATCTCTGGAAGAACACGCTGACCGAGACCCTGCCGACGGGAGCCATCCCCTCCCAGATCGACTACGCCCTCGAACACCTCTTACCCGTGCGTCAGATCAAGCTCTACAACAGCGGCAGCTTCTTCGATACGCGGGCCATTCCCCTGCAAGACTATCCGGCCATCCTGAGTCGGGTAGCCTCATTCGAACGAGTTATCGTGGAATGCCATCCCGCATTGGTTAGCGAAAGCTGCTTCCGATTCAACGACCAGTTGACCGGCCGGCTGGAAGTCGCAATGGGCCTCGAAACTGTCCATCCTGAAATCCTCGAACGGCTCAATAAAGGAATGACCAGCGATCAGTTCGCCACGGCGGCTTCCCGTCTGCGCGAACACAATATCGATCTGCGTGTCTTCATCCTGGTGAAGCCTCCCTTCATGCGGCAGCAAGAAGCTCTGTATTGGGCCGAGCGCTCTCTCGATTTCGCCTTCGCTTGCGGTGCCACTGCAGCGACCCTCATTCCCACTCGTCCAGGAAACGGAGCGCTCGAAGAGTTAGCGAGTCTTGGGGACTTCTCGCAGCCACGCCTGGCAACGCTGGAAGCTGCCGTAGCCTACGGGATCAGCCTCAATCGTGGCAGAGTCTTTGCCGACTTGTGGGATGGAAACCCGCGAACCGAGTGCCCTCACTGCTATCCCTCCCGGATCGCGCGCCTGCGCTCTATGAACCTCCAGCAGTCCATCTCCAAACCGGTCCCCTGCACGCATTGCGGAGGAGACAATTGACTGCTCGATACGACATCGCCATCGTAGGCTCGGGATTCGCCGGCGCGCTCCTGGCCATGATCGCGCACCGCTTAGGAAGATCTGTTGTTCTGCTGGAAAGACGCCGCCATCCCCGCGTCGTCATTGGAGAGTCCTCAACGCCCATCACCAACCTGCTTCTCGAGGAGCTGACTACTCGCTATGACCTGCCCTCTGTGAGGCCGTTAGTAAAGTGGGGCACCTGGCAAAGGGCTCATCCGGAAATTGCCTGCGGGTTGAAGCGAGGCTTCACCTTCTACCATCACGATCTGGACAAGCCGCGATACTCTCAGCCCGATCGCAGCGAGCAGCTCCTCGTGGCCGCGAGCCCTCACGATGAAATATCGGATACGCACTGGTATCGCGCCGACTTCGACTTCTTTCTTGTCCGCGAAGCCCAAAAACTTGGGGTAGATTATCTGGATGAATTCCAGCTGACCTGCCTGACTCAGTCCGACACGGAGATAAAGCTCGCCGGCACACGGCCTGGCAGCGATATCAGCATCACCGCGCAATTCGTCGTCGACGCCTCCGGACCGCGCGGATTCCTGCACCGTGCATTAAGTTTGCAGGAATTGAATCTGCCCGATTTTCCTGCCACACAGGCTCTCTACAGCCATTTCTTCGGTGTTCGACGGATAGAAAACCTCTATGCAGTGCCCGACGGCCAGTCGCCGCCTTATCCTGTCGACGACGCCGCAGTCCATCATGTCTTCGATGGAGGATGGATCTGGGTTCTGCAATTCAATAACGGAATGACAAGCGCCGGCATCGCCGCAACCGATGCGCTTGCCAATAAACTAAAGCTCAACAAGGGCGCAGAAGCCTGGGATCGAATCCTCGGTAGCATTCCTGTACTGCAGTCCCAGTTCGCAGCAGCAAAGGCCGAGCGCCCCTTCACGCACATTCCCCGCCTTGGCTTCCGTAGTGCCTCAATCGCCAGCGACATGTGGGCCCTATTGCCGTCAGCAGCAGGATTCGTTGATCCGCTGCTCTCCACCGGCTTTCCGCTCACTCTGCTCGGCATCGCCCGTCTCGCCCAAATCTTCGAACAAGACTGGGGCACTGAGCGCTTCGCAACACAACTTCAGACATACGCCGCGCAAACAGAGGGCGAACTGCTCGCGACAGCGCGCCTGATCGCGAGTCTTTATGCAAATATGAGTAATTTTCCGGTATTTGTATCTCTGTCGCTGCTTTACTTTGCAGCCGCCAGCTTTTCAGAGACAGCGCGGCGACTAGGGAAACCCCGTCTCGCGCCATCTTTCCTCTTGTACGACCATCCGCACTTTGGGACTGCGTGCGTCCGGCTTTGCGAGCGCGCAAGACACGTTCGCACAAAGCAGGAATCAGACGAGTTAGCGCAAGACATTCTCCGGGCAATCGAGCCGTTCAATGTCGCAGGCCTTGGCAATCCCGATCGCCGCAACTGGCACCCGGTCGATCCTGAAGACCTGGTTAGCTCCGCGCGGAAGGTCGAGGCAAGCCAGAGCGAAGTAATAGAAATCCTGAAGCGCTGTGGCTTTCAGTTGCAATGAGCGAGGCTGAATCTATGGACTCGCTGAAACAACCAAAATCAGAAGATCGTTAGGCAAAATTCGTGTCATCTCCGTTATCCCCGAGGTCGTCACCACCGAGATTGCCGTCGAAGTCATCGGTTGGCAAGTCGTCGAATGAGTTCGAATCGGTGTCAGGTTGGTAGCTTGCGTCCTCCAGGCCCGCGTGGCCCTCATGGCCTTCGGGCTGATCGCTGAATGAAGCCTCGTGCTCAGAATGTTCGCCAAGGCCGCCAGCTCGCTGCGGGTCGTCGTAATAGTTGTTGACCACCGTCTCTTCTACGGGAGGCGCGCCGGAACCAAAACCTCCGCCCCAACCTCCGCCGCCTCCGTGACCGAATCCGTGCATGAGAGATTCGATGCCCTCGAACGCCAGGGCACCAGCGGCAACACCTGCTGCCGTAGTAGCGGCGCTGCGCAGGAAGCTTCCGGCAGGACTGGGACCCGGTGCACTATAAGGTGGAGCAGTCGCATACTGCGGAGAAGCCTGATAGGCTGGCGCCTGCTGATAAGGCACTTGCTGGTATTGCGGCTGCGGCGCAGACGGAGCCGGATCACGATGGCCAAGGAGGCCACCGAGAAAGCTCGTGGCACGCGCGGGCTGTGCCTGCTGTTGAGTCTGTTGCAGCTGCTGGATCTGCGTGCGTGCCTGGTTCAACGCGAGATTCTGCACCAGAACCGTCTGGGCCAATTTGTAAATTGCATCAGGATCGCGGCCCAAGCCCTCTTGGAGTAGTTGTTCAGCTTCGGGATCTTTCTCCGTCAGCTCTGTTTCCTCTACCTTACGAACCAGATCTTCAAGCATCGAGCTTTCTTGCGGTGTCATGACAGTCCCTCAAACTCTAGGATGCTCCTGGGAGCAGTCTTCCATTGTTAAGACGTATGCAAATGTGTAAAGGTGGCGGTGTCTTGTCCGCCCGATGAGTGTACGTTCCAGTCTAAGAGATTCCGGCTTCGATTAGCTGGGGATGTCCCCTGTCTTTTTTCCTCACCAAATAGTTGGCCGATTATTTCCCCTTCAGTCAATAATAAGAAGAAGTAGAGATGAAAAGACCCGGCTGTCCTCACAGCCGGGCTTTTTATTCAATCCGCAAGGTGATAGATAGCCTCCAGTAACCCATTTAGAATCTATGATATTTGGATGATTACAGTATCACGAATGATTGGCGTGATGATCGAAGCAAGTGACCTAAATTCGGGCAGTCGACTCAAATTAAACCCTTTAGAATCAAAATAAGTGAAATAAGTCAAATAGTTTCACGCACTTGTCAAGGTTAAGGTTCGCAACCCTCACCGAATCATACACTTGTCAAAAACGAGGGGCAGGGGGCCATGCCTGTTATGGAGAGGCCGGTTGCGGCAGTGTAAACACGATCGGCTGCGCCGAAACCAGGCCTTTACCCTCCCGTACCGTGATGAACTGGTTCGGCTTGATGTTCGGTATAGAGTCTTTCTTACCGCTGGGCCATTGTATTTGGAGACTGACCGACTTGCCCTCTTCCGGTTTGCCCAGGCCGAAAGTAACTGGCAGCTCACTCTGGGAGAGATAGCTGGAGCCGCTCTTCACCACGGCAAATTGACGCATACCCTGGTTCGTCTTCAAGGTAATTTTCGCCCCGATGCCATCCCGGTTAGACAGGGTGCCGATCGTCTTGATGCGAAGCACGTCGTTCTGATTGGCATTGTCGTTCCGAAGCAACCGCGCAGGACCATTGTTCGTCGTGAGCAGCAGATCGAGATCGCCGTCGTTGTCGAAGTCGCCATAAGCTGCGCCGCGACCCACGACTGCCCTCTGCAGAGCCGGACCCAGCCGCCCAGTCACATCTTCGAACTTGCCATTGCCCTTGTTGCGAAACATGAGCGGCGCCTGCTGGTACCTGAGGGTCGGCTGCAGGGCGCTGATATCGTCGGCCACGTGACCGTTCGCGGCGAAGATATCTGGCCAACCGTCGAGGTCGTAGTCCATGAAGAGAGCACCGAATGTCAGAGACTTAAGAGAAGCAACATTAATGCCTGAAGAAATCGATTCATCGCTGAACAGGCCTGAGCCGTCGTTGCGGTAGAGCGCCAGCCCCTCATTGGTGAAGTTGCCGACGAGCAGTCCCTGGCGTCCAGAATGATCGAAGTCTCCTGCATCGGCTCCCATGCCCGCTCGCATCGTGCCGGATTCGCCATAGGCCACGCCTGCGATGACCGCGATGTCGGTAAAGGTGCCATCGTGATTGTTGCGGTAAAGCTTGTTGGGCTGCGTGTCATTCGCAACAAAAAGATCCATCCACCCGTCGTCGTCAAAGTCGAGCATGGCGATGCCCAGCGATTTGCCCGTCGGATCATAAAGACCAGCGTGCTTTGTTACGTTTTCGAAGACGCCGTTTCCTTTGTTATGAAAGAGCGTGGCGCTCTGGCCTTTGTAAAGCTGGGGCGTGCAATAGGATTTGTTCTTGTTATCGAGCGAGCAATATTGATCCGTCGCGATAGACCAGTCCACATAATGTGAAACGAAGAGATCCAGTTTGCCATCGTTGTCGTAGTCGAACCATATCGCGCTGGTTGAGAATCCAGAGTCGCTCACGCCAGCCTTGGCCGTCACGTCGACAAATTTGCCGTTGCCTAAATTACGAAAGAGGTGATTGCTGCCCACCGCAGTGATATACACATCATCGAATCCGTCGTTGTCGAAGTCGCCGACGGCGCAGCCCATCCCATAGATCTCAACCGCAAGTCCGGCCTCGCGTGTTACATCCGTAAAGGTTCCATCATGGTTGTTGTGGTAGAGCGCAGGGTACGACTTATGAGATTTATGATCAGGCCAATCCATCGAATTGACGATCAGGATGTCCTGCCATCCATCATTGTCATAGTCGATGAAGCATGCGCCGCTGCCCATGGTCTCCGGCAGCAACTTCTTACCGAATGCGCCGCTGTTGTGTTTGAAGTTGATCCCGGCCTGAGCAGTTACATCCGTGAACTGGATAGGGCCAGAAGGTCTGGCATTGGCATTGACGGGTTCGGCCTGCGCTGGTGACGAGGATAGTGGTGCAGAGGCATGAGCGGGATGAGTTTCCGATGGCGGAAGAACAGCGTGGGGTTCGGAAGATTTCTGTTTGCATCCAGCAGTCGCGAGCAGAAGTACAACAAAGCTAATAAAGGTAATTCGATGCGTCATGATTTTCAAGATTTTCTTTCAGGCACAACATATCTAGTATTTGCGTTCATGCAACCGCGCTCAGGGCCCTCTGCCGGCGGGACTGTATCCACATCTCAATCAGAAGCGCAGTCGGTCCGACCAGGAACAGCGCATAGAACGGGGCGTAAACAACCTGGTTCAACCGCATCACCATTTCGACTGCCGCTATTGAAAACGCGACAAGGCATTGCCCCATCTTGCCGCGGACCGTGGTCTTCGGATCAGTGATCATGAAAAAGATAAAGAGCTGGTACTCGGGTCCCGTAATTGGCGCAATCTCCGATTGCCATGGATTTCCTGTCATCCACGCTCTGAGAAAAGCAAACAACAGGAACGAAACAACATAGGTTCCGGTGATATGGAAACGCCGCAGGCGCCAGATGATCACCGATCCCAAAGCCCAGATGACGATCATTGGCAGCAGGAAATTTCCCCATTGAATGCTTAGGCTCGCTACGATGTCGCCTGCTAGAAAAAGGAGAACGGAGACACCGAAATTGGAAGGGTTCCAGACATGGCGTCCTTTGACACGCAGAACATATTTCGAGGTGATAGAGATAAGGCTGCACAGAGCAAACGGCCAGAATGCAGGAGACCGTATCAGAATGCCCACACTGATGCCGGTAATATAAGCACTCGCCAGATGTGGCCATTTGCCGAGAAAAATGCGGCTAAGAACCAACTCCGCCAAGATACTAACAACGATCGCAAGAAGCGTCTTCTGGTAGCTCTCGAGCATACCGAAAGACAGATGGCCCACCAGTAGGATAAGAGTGATGAAAACCGGAGGAACGAAGCGGTTTTCAAGATTAAGCCAGCTCTTCCATCCCGTTGTCGGGCCAACGGGTGGAGGCGTCTGCGGCGCGATTACTTGCTGGCTCATTCCGGCTCCTTCACTGCATGGAGCTGATCTGGCGCAGGCTTGTCGATCGCCTGAATGGTTCCCGATGGCCAGCGAATCACAGCTTTTTCGATCTGTGGATAATTACCTAATCCAAAGTGAAGCCGCCGTTGATTCTGCGCCGAAAATCCACTTCCGCCTGAAACTTCCTGTACCTGTTTTTGTCCGTTCCAGAAGAGAGTGACCTCAGCCCCAATAGCGCTACGGTTGCTCTTCGTTCCCTCCAGGTCAAACTCGATCCACTTGTTGTCCGGCGACACGGTGTTCTTATACAGCAGCAACGGTCCACGCTGGTTGGCGACCACTACATCCAGCGCGCCGCGATTCCATAAGTCCGCCATCGCCACCGCGCGACCGTCGTACGTATCCGTTACCCCAACTGCCTGCGCAACATCGACGAACTTTCCAGCTCCATCGTTCATCCACACATGTTTCTGCTGATATCCAGAGAGGCTGCGGCCATCCATCGCCGGCCAGTTCTTCGCATCTCCGATAATGGTGCTGTTGCCCCCCGATACTTTAGAGAAGTCGTACCAATAACTGCGGTTTCGATCGAGTGAAACATAACCATTCGTGAGATAAAGATCGAGCGTGCCATCATTGTTTAGGTCGCCGAACTGAGCACCGAAGCTCCACCCTCCCAATTCGACGCCAAGGTCACGCGCGAGGTTTTCAAACTTGAGGCCGTCGCTCGCCGTTCCATCCTTCGGAACCCAGAGGTTATTCCCCTGAATCAAAACTCCCTCTTCGGAGATGTTGGATACATACACCGAATATCTGCCCTGATTGAGGATATCGCCGAAGGCTACATTCATGCCGCTCTTAGGCGCAAAGCCGACGCCAGTTTGTTCTCCTGCTTCACGAAACTGCTTGCCATCGTTCAGATAAAGTTCGGATACACCATAGTCATTCGCAATGAACAAGTCTGGATGGCCAGTGCCACGCAAGTCTGCAGCAGACGCGGCCAATGCCCAGCGGCGGCTGTTGATCCCTAGTTTGGCACTTACTTCTTCAAACTTGCCATTGCCAAGATTGTGAAAGAGGTATTTGCGACCGCCATTTTTGGCGTACTCAAAACTGTCGGGCATGATGCGAGTAGTGTTGAGATGCCAGAGGTCGAGGTTCTCGGAATAGTAGCCGCCGACAAACAGATCGAGCAGCCCGTCGCCGTCATAATCGAACCAGACGGCGGTGTTGGCATTGATCCACGGAGGCAGGCCAGCTTGCTCACTTACGCGGGTGAATCCATGACCGTGGTCGTTGTGATAAAGCTCGGGGCGACCCCACTTGATGAGATAGAGGTCTTCATAGCCGTCATTGTCGTAGTCACCCCATACGGCCCCCATGGAAACTCCAGTGCCGGGTTGGTTGACGTCGGCGATGCCCAGCTCAGGCGCTACGTCTTTAAAGGTGCCGTCATGCATGTTGCGATAGAGGGCGTTTTTACTGCCCTCCTTGCTATTGGTGACGTAGATATCCGGCCAACCGTCGCGATCGAAATCAACAATGGATACCGAAGCACCCATAGACGCGACCTGCGGCATAATGCCATCGAGCTTTGCATCAAGTGTTGGCGCCTGGTGGACAAAATTTATCCCAGCCGCACGAGACACGTCCTGCAGGTAGAAGCCATGACGGGCCAGAGCCGCGTTCGCGTCGAGCTTTATTTTGGTCGACGCGCGCCCGGCGGACACCCGCCGGACAACAATAGGAGTAGCCAACAAGGCAACAAAGAAAATACTCAGAAAAATTCGTGCAACAGGACCGCGTTTCATCTATCCGCCTTACTGCGTAATGCATTTTTCAAAACTTCCGGTGTTATGTACCGGGTTTGATAGGTCTGCCAATCCTCGGGATGGTGACGGTATACCCACTCATCTTCAAGTCTGCCGGGCGGCGTATCGTATTGCTTGCGATCGTGATGTGGTAGAGGCAGCAGCGTCCTCGAGTAAGTCGAGTTATAGTCACCGTCCTTAATCCAGCCATCACCGGCGATTACATAATCACGAACCCATCCCCCGGGCGGTTCCGGCAGCGCGGGAAAACGCAACGACATCTCATCGCCGGCGTTCATGATCACATAACGGTCATCGACTCCACGGAGCAACTCGCGAACGTCACCATATCTCGTGTAATAGCCTTCGAGGTCGCGCCACGGCTGCTTCGTTCCCGAGAGATGGTTGTAGTCAGGAATTTCGGGAGAAGAGTCGTTTGCCTGATGAATGACCGAGTAGCCCCGATAATGCAGATCTGCCGTTGAGGGGGCTAACCGGGTGATCTTCAAGTTGGCCTCCGGCACTCCCTGTGCCCATTCAATCGAATCCCAGTAGATTTCGAGGTTTGTTCTGAGCCGAACCTTATGAGACGTTCCCGGACGAAATATGTTGGTGAGATCGAACAGGCAGATCTTCTTCCTACCCGCTGGAAAGCCGAGATTGGGCTCAGCGACAACCCAGCCGCCATGTCCATCGGAAACTTCGAGGCTTAGCGCGCGCGCCTGTTCATGCTGGCCTTGGCTGATTGCCACGTTGATAGAGGAGTCCGACGGATGTAACCAGCCTTTGGCAATTAGATACAGCGGACCTTTCACAGGCGCGGCGTCGCCGAGATCTACTTCAACATAGTGATCGCGTGTGACGCCCTGGTACTGGCCACGTCCGAAGGTATCCAGGTATCGATTGTCGAGGTCGCGTACAATGTTTGTCACATCCTGGCCATTGTCGTCGATTGCGCGGACGATCTTATGAGGAGTGGCGACCGCAATGACTCTCGGTTTTATCGCGGGAACTGCAAAGCGCTCGTCCGTGAAAATTTCCGTTCCAGCCGGGTGGTCGACAGCCATCAACGCGAGATAGTCGTAGTAGTAGGTCTCCCACAGCTCCCCGGTAATTCGCAGGTCATAGTATCCGTCGCGTGGCGCAAGCTCATCGTGCCCGATCTTGTACCACTCTTCGGTTGCGCCGATGCTGGCGGTGCCCAGGGAGTTGATGCGCAGACCGATCGCGGATCCCCATGGAATAGCATCCTTCACGAATTTCATATCTTTGCCGTTGTACGCGAACAGAAACGGGCAAGAGCCTTTCAAGCGCTGCTCGGTCACGACCTCCTGGTCAGCCTTCAGAGCGAATTCGGCACGCACCGATCCGTTCGGCCATAGGATTCGCGCTACGTCCACGCCAGTTTGCTGGCCCAATCCAAAGTGCATCTGAGGGCCGGTGATCGGCTGCATTTGCACCAGTAGCCCAGAGCGGATCTCAATCTCGCCGCCAACCCCGAAAGAGTTGATGCGCTGGTCGCCCGTAGCCTGTTTCGCGCGCGGACGAATGATTTGCCAATGGTAGTTCTTCGCGCTCCGACTCACCGCAAGCATCGCCTGACCATCAGCCGAGAGTCCGAGCAAATCCAGCCGCCCGTCGGCGTTCAAGTCCGCAGCATCGAATACCATCGCCGGACCAAGCGCATTGCCGGTTGCGACAAAGCTTCCTTTATCATCGCCGAGCCACACCAGCGCACCCGGAGATTTGCCGTCTGCCGGCGGTGTGACGCGCCCCAACAATAGATCGATTGCTCCGTTGTTGTCTAAATCGGCGGCACGCAGGCGTACGTCGCCGGCAAGAAAGTTCGCAGCATCGGGAACACTTGCAACTTCGCCTCTTTCCCAGCTTTGTCCATCGCTATCTACAGCCAGCCGCAGGATCGCACCGTCGGCCTGCAGCGCCAACAGATCGAGAATGCCATTGTGACTCGCGTCGGCAGCGGTGATCGCTTTAACCTGCCCCAGGACGGGAGGGGCGGGCATTTCGCTGAATCGTCCCGATCGCTGATTGCTGAAGACATGAAGCTTTCCAGAGCCGTCGATGAATGCCGCATCAGGATTGCCGTCTCCGTTCAGGTCGGCCCACACAAATTCCCGCACGCCGGAAACTCCAGTGAAAGGGTGGATCGGCGTGAATGTGTTATCCCCGTTGTTTCTGAGGACTGTCGGCACACCATCGCTGGAGCCAAGAACGATGTCGAGATCACCATCCGCTTCTATATCGACGGCCCAGCCGCCGGTGTAACGGCCGTTCACAACAGATGCAGGGAGCTTGGTCTGCTCCGTTACGTCAGTGAAAGTATCGGGCTTATCCTGCCGGAAGAACCGCACTCCGCCCGCGCCCGCCAGCACCAGGTCAGTCTTGAAATCGTAGTTGAAGTCGATTGGAACGATTCCTTCCGGCAGAGGGGGAGTTTTGGACGCGCCACCGGGAAAGGGAAATTTAGCACCGGTCGCAAGTTGCACCATGCTTCCATTTGCTTTTGCAACGATAGCTGGGCCGGTGCCACTCAGTGAAATGGCCCCGATCCAATTCCACTGTGTCTGGTCTTCGGTCTTGTCAGAGTTAACCAGCGGCCCGACATCGAAGGTCATTGCTACGTCTGCCGGAGCGGGCGAGAACACAGGGCTCTCCAACAGCAGAAAATGTGTGAATGGCTGCGCCTCATCTCCAGGCGGAGGTTTGATCGCTGCCAGGCTTTGGCGAAAATCCGGAACCCGCATCAGCACATTTCGCAGAAAGTTCGTTCGCATTGCTGCCGCGTGAGGGTCCGGCCCCGCCGCCGCTGCCTCCAGAGCAGCGAGTTGTTCCTGCACTTCCGCGGGCCAAGCCTTCGACTGCGCTTGAATACGAGCCACGGATTGTTTCAGTGCAGCGGCGTCGCCACGCTTTGCAGCCACGCGGCTTAGCTCCAGTAACGCAGCCACGTTGTCCGGCTGCGCGTCGACGATTCGCTGCATCAACTTCTGAAACTGAACGTCGCTATTGACATCACCCTGCCGCTCAATCTCTTCGGCAAGCCGATACGTCGCGATCAGGTTATTCGGATTGATCTCTACAGCTTTACTGAAGTGGGCTATGGCATCCACTGAATTTCCCCTGCCGGCTTCAACCAGCCCCAACAGGTAGTAGATCGCATCATTCTTAGGAGCAAGAGTCCGTGCCCGCTCCAGTCTTTGTTCGGCCGGATCAAAATTCCTTTGGCGCAACGCTAGCACCCCCCAATTCGACCAGGCTGCAGGCTCTCCGGGAACAATCTGCGTCGCCCGAGCGTGTTCACGTTCCGCGCGAACATCGTCACCCACCTGGAGTGCCGCTAGGCCGACATAGAAAGCCGAAACGAAGTCAGCATAGGCTTGAGACGATTTATCCGGAAGCTTGCTGCCGGAATGACATCCCACTGCGATCAGAGCCGCGGAAGCCAGCAGGCAAGTGAACGACCGGAATAGTTGAGTCGCTTGCCGGCCATGCTCTATCTCGGGACTGTTGGATCCGTGGATTCTCATGCGATCTCTATTTTCGGAGGCTCTTTTGAACATATCGCAATAGAACCCGGCAGTGAATTCGCGGTGTCTGCGTAATTGTTCAACAGGCCACGTTTTTCTGAGCCTTTCTTCGTTGCGCTCTTCTTCTGTTTTCCCGTTTGGTGGCAATCGCCTTGAACCACAACACCCCGACGCCCAGGAAGGGAAGCGAGAAGAGCAGAAGATCCCAGCGGCCAAGTCCCGGCGGAGTCACTTGCACAGTCGCGTCTGTTTCGCCGCTCACCTGTGAGCTCATAAGCAGAACTCGAACTCTCCACTCTTCTTTCTTATCAAACGGAACGTCGGTTTTGAACTCTACCCGGTCACGAAGCCTCTCACGCCATGCGTCGTACCTCTGCTCCGGCAGCCGTCCACTCATGGGCTGAACGGCGATTTGAACTTTCATGTCACTGGGAACAGAGCCTCCCTTTGGCGGATCGATCACAACGAAAAAAACACCGATGCCCACGTCCGGGTTGCTCCACACCGAGACAGTAAACGGTCCCACTTTGCGGTCTTGCATGATGGGATATGGTGGCCCAAGATGCGCCCATGCCGGCGCGCTTCCGTAGATTGCAAGCAGTGCGGCAATCAGGGGAATGCGCCACACATGCATAGGTCTGAACTGGTTCTTGATCTTCGACATCGTCATTCGGCTTGGGGTTCGATCGCGCATGTTTTATCCCGCCATCATCGTAGCGCGCATGTCCATAGGTTGAGTCATGAGCCAGACTGACGCCAGAAACAGCAGAACGCTGACGACGGCCCAAGGCAAGAAGGCGCGAATGGGGTGCTCTTCAGAGTCTTCCTCCGCAAGACGCCAGACGATCAGCAGCGACCCAGCCAGCCCCAGTAGAAGAAACCCGAATTCCAGCGGTTCCACAATGTATTTTGGGACGCCAACCAGGGTCCAGCGAGGATCCCCCAGGATAGGCCAGCCGAGGCTTGCGACAGCGCTCTGAGTCACTGGAACGATCGTGTACAGACCGGTAAGAAAATGGAATCCGTAATGCGCCAGCCACATGCCGAAACCGAGCGGCACAAGCGCATATGTGTAATGGATGATCATTGGCAACCATGCGCGTTGTACTCCAGCCCAGGCGCGGGTGATCCAAGCTGCGGATCCAAGCAAAATGACAGGCTCGACGACGAGGAAGATCATGAAGAGCACTGCGAGCACTGGCGCTTCACTTCTGACATGCAGCAGATGGCCCACCCAGCTCTCGACCGCATACACCGGACTGACCATGCCGAACGCATTCATCAGAGCGCCGAAGCAGAAGACGAGCAAAAGAGCTGCGATGTCCTTGCGGCGCGAGAAATAGCCCACTCCGGATCGACGCGGATCAATTATCAGTTCGCTGGTGGGAAGACGATTTAGGATGCCGATGTTGTCGTGAGGACAAGCGTGAACACAATCGAGGCAAAAAGTGCAGTCCATGTTACCGACTTTGCCAGGCAGGAAGAGCGCAAGCTCGCACCCGCGCTGGACAGTAACGAGATTAGAATCCGGCGCCTTACGGCCGCGAATACAGTCCTTTGTATGACAGTCCGAGCAGACTTCTTGATCACGCACTTCCACTGCGAAAGGTGAGACTGTGGACGCAATAAAGTTGAATTGGCCGAGCGGACAGACAAACTTACAAAATGTCGCGTGCTTGAAGAGGCCGTCAATCACCAGAATGGCGAGGAAGTAGCCGGCGATAATCCATGCGGTCAACCACGGCGAAGACCAGAAACCGAACAGCTCATACGTGAAGAGGATGAGCGCGAACAGCCCAACCGCCATCCATTTGTTGCGAAGTCTGCGCGGCCAGGTGAAGCGCGGATGGACCCACCGCCGCATGGCGTTGCGCGCCAGCATGAAAGGGCACGCCATGCAGAAGAAATTACCCGCAACGAGAATCACTAGCACCAGCGCTCCGCGAAAGTGCACCCAGGTGAGCACCGTCGCCAGGTTCTTCGGAGAGATCGACGGCCCGAAGAGACCGTGCAGAATCATGACGACGCTGATGAGAAATAGCGGAATCTGCAGTAGCGTGCGCGAGTGCCGCCATATCAGAAATCGGCCGATCACCGGAATAAGCAGCACATCGAACAGCGGAGCTTCCACGAAATCGTCGTTGAAATCGTCAGGCGGGGACGAATTGGAGAAGGTTGCTGACAATTCGTTAATTGGTTCGGACGCCTCTCACGTCCACCTGGCGCTCGATCTTCCGTCCATCGGCGAGCTTGATGTGAAGCAGCACCACCCAGTCGCCGCCCATGTTGAAGTTGATATGCGCCTGATAGCTGCCAGGCACCATCTCGTTCGCAGTCCCGAAAACGGGACTCATCCCAGGGTGAGACATATCCGCCTCTACCATGATAGTGGCGTCGGTGACGGGCTTTGCCCCATCGGCGAGCTGCACTGCAACCGTAGCCGTACCCATACGTATTGGCTGCGGAGTAATCTGGTGCCGTACCGAAATAGCTGACGCGCCATCGATAGCCCGATGACACGCGGTTGCTGCCAGAGTTCCCATACAGACCAAGGCAATAAGCCCTCCACAAAACCAAGAGGCCGCCACGCGGCGACCCCCGGCGATAAGCCCTGTCATCGAATCCACACCCCAACACAACCGGCAAGTGAACGTAAGAATCAGGCGGCGCAGCTCGCGTCTTCCTCCGCTTCGTCCTTACGCCAGGAGCAGGTGCAGGTTGCCTGCTGCGCTTCTCCTTTGGGAGGGAACATGTGGTAGTACATGCCAATGACCATCGGAATGAAGACGACCGAGTTGTAGAAGAGGTGGAGTTCCACTCGCGGGAATACGAGTTGCAGAACGCTCACCGGCACTGGCTTACCCCAGAAATTGTGATGGAGCACCGATGCTTGTGTGATCAACAGAAGGTGCTCGATGTGATGCCAGAATTGGATGACGAGGGCCACGGTCCACCATTTGCGGCTAAGACCAGTAAATCCTTTGCGGAGCACCCATATCCCGATGAGCATGATCAGGGCATAAGAATAATGGAGCACTTCGGATTTGATTAGCCATGGATACCATAGACCGAGAATGCCATTTGCCTTCGGACGCGGCCAGCCCATCACCCAGATCTGGTAAGCCTGCACCAGATGTTCACCCCAGTGCGCGAGCACGATTGCCATGAACGCCAGCAACGCCCGCTCATGCCACTGAGAATTCAGTTTGTCGTAAAGACTCTGGCCCGAGGAGGAAGCAACCGCGATATGGAGGAGGCTGGGGTTGGACGCCGCCAATAGATACTCACCTTCGATCGATTAGAGATACCCGTCGAAAACACTCCTAACATTACTTAATCGCAAGCTCGACCGTCTTCGGTCGAACGATGGATTATTATCTCAAACTTTCGGTTGGCCTTTCCGGATGAATCTTGTTTCGCGTGGTTCAGCTACGTGCGGGTGGAGATAAAGTTCAACCTTTAGTTGGTTGACCGTCCCCGCTCCGTGCCGTCATCTTTGCTCCAACCCAGCTTGGAAAACACGCTCCTCTTCCCGGCTGCCCCTCAACCCTGAGAGACAGTTGCGATGTGCAAATGCAAGGGAGCGGATCTAGGGGTATTAACAATTTACAAGCCGGGAAACGAGTCTGACAGAGTTGAACGAACCATTTTGGAGGTAAGTTTGCGCAGTTTGATTTGCTCATTGGTCTTGTTGTCAGCTGCAGGCCCTTTATCTTTGTCAGGCCAGACCTCGCAGCCCCAGCCTCCAAAGGCGGCCGCCAGCGGTCATCCTGTGACATTCTTTGTGTATGAGCGTGCGCGTGGAATCGGCTGGAGTTGGTATGAGGCGCCGCCTTACGATAACTCTTATGGCTACGGCGAGTCTTTGCTGCGCTTTGGACTTTCACAAAGCCTCGCCCGTTGGGACTGGAAGGTGGAGATAACCCAGCCTACAATCCTCAACGCGCCGAGTCACTCGGTAAGCTCTAACACCGCACAAGGCCAGCTCGGCCTCGGTGCCACCTATTACGCGTCAAATGGCAACAACTCATGGCCAGTTGCGGCATTTCTCAAGCAGGGTTTCGTTCAATATGACGCCGCCTCGGACAAGAACATCCGGCTGGGGCGTGTCGAATTTGTCGAAGGCATGGAAACAAAACCGAAAAATCCCACGCTGGCCTGGATCCAGCCGAACCGCGTGGCACAACGGCTGATCGGCAATTTCGGTTTCACCAACGCGCAACGCAGTTTTGATGAAGTCGACGCTCACTACGGCGAAGGCACCTGGGACTTGACCTTCATGGCTGGCCGCGCCGATCAGGGCGTGTTCAACATGAATGGCAATCCCTGGATAAATGTCGATACCCAGTATCTGGCGTACACCAAATCTGACTGGCAAGACCACATACTGTGGCGTGTATTTGCCATTGGGTATCACGATGGCCGCACTGGCCTGACAAAGACAGACAACCGGCCGCTTCCGGTGCGCCAAACAGATCACGCCAATATCAGGATAGGCACGTATGGCGGCAACTTTACCACCGCTATTCCGGCCGGTTCCGGACAATTCGACTTTCTTGCCTGGGGTGCGCTGCAAAATGGGCGGTGGGGACCGCAGAATCATCGCGCAGGTGCTGGCACTGTCGAAGGTGGGTACCAGTTCCTTCACATTCCCAGCACGCCGTGGCTGCGTGGCGGCTGGTGGCGGAGCAGCGGCGACAACAACCCGAACGATAACACGCACGGTACATTTTTTGAGATATTGCCTACCCCGCGCGTCTATGCAAGAACCCCTATCTACAACCTAATGAACTTGAAGGACGGCTTCATACAAATCGTTGACCGTCCCTTGAAGCAGTGGGAGTTGCGCAGCGATCTGCATTGGCTGCAGCTTACTTCGAATAAAGATCTTTGGTACCAGGGAGGCGGAGCTTTCGATAACAAGGTCTTTGGATTCACGGGACGGCCCAGTAATGGCTTTTCGTCCTTCAACAGCCTTGCCGATATCAGCTCGGATTGGCATGCCACTTCACATCTGGACGTTAACCTATATTACGGACATGCGTGGGGGAGGACGGTCGTCAGCAAGATCTATCCTGCCGGCCAGACGGGACAACTCGGCTATCTTGAACTGATCTATCACTGGGATACTCCGTTCCCCCATCACTAAAGCAAAACCAGAGATGCTGTATCTCGAAGCCAGAACGTTCAAGTCGACGCGACCGTCAGGGAACGGCCTAGAACAGGACCAAATAGACACATTTTCTCTGGTTTTGCCATAGAGATCCTCTCGGTGGCTTGTCTCTGACAAGCCGTGCTGTCCCGATGCCGCTCCAGGTGCTACACTCAACGGTTTTCATACCGTGTGAGGGATTCCATGACCCCTGAAACCGTTGCCGCTTCCGTGCCCCTTCCGCTAACCCATTTGAATGAGGACGAGCAGCTCTTCCGCTCGACTGTACGTGAGTTCTCGCAGCAGACCATCGGTCCTTTGGTGCGGCAGATGGACGAGGAGCAGCATTTCTCACCTGATTTGTTGCGGCAGTTGTTCAATTTGGGGCTGATGGGAATTGAAATTCCCCTGGAATATGGTGGTTCAGGAGGCTCATTCTTCGAAGCTATTCTTGCTGTCGAAGAGATATCCGCAATCGATCCGTCGGTTGGCGTACTGGTCGATGTGCAAAACACGTTATGTGTGAATGCTCTGCTGCGCTGGGGAACACCCGAGCAGAAAAAGCGCCTTCTACCGCGCATGGCTTCCAAGATGGTCGGGGCTTACGCATTGAGCGAAGCCGCTTCCGGATCCGACGCCTTTGGGTTGCAGGCGCGCGCAGAAAAGCGCGGAGACGACTACATTCTGAATGGCCAGAAACTGTGGATCACGAATGCCAAGGAAGCCGGACTCTTCATCATCTTTGCAACGCTCAATCCGGTGGCGGGATATAAGGGCATCACGGCCTTTTTAGTGGAGAAGAATTTTCCCGGATTCACTGTCGGCAAGAAAGAGGACAAGCTCGGTATCCGCGCCTCCTCAACCTGTGAATTAATTCTGGAAGATTGCCGCGTGTCCGCGGAAAATGTGCTAGGCGAACCCGGCAAGGGGTACAAGATTGCGATTGAGACGCTGAACGAGGGGCGCATCGGCATTGGAGCCCAGATGCTTGGCCTTGCTCAAGGCGCGTGGAATTGTGCCGCGAAGTATGCGCAGGAGCGCAAGCAGTTCGGCAAACCCATCGCGGAATTTCAGGCAGTGCAATTTATGCTCGCGGAGATGGCAACGGAGATCGAAGCAACGCGCCTGCTGGTTTATAACGCAGCGCGCCTGAAAGACGCGAAGCTGGACTACGTTCGCGAAGCGGCGATGGCCAAGTATTTTTCTTCACAGGTAGCGGAGCGCGTGGCGAGCCAGGCGGTGGAAGTCTATGGTGGCTATGGCTTCGTCAAGGACTATCCAGTGGAGAAGTATTACCGCGACGCCAAGATCGGAAAAATCTACGAGGGTACCTCGAATATGCAGTTGGCGACCATCGGCAAACTTGTGCTGAGCGGCAACAAGCGGGGCTGAAACGTTCGGTCACATCGTGCTCGTCAGAGTACTCTATGCCTGAGGACTCTTCTCTTCATGAAAGCTCTTCTGCTCTCTGAATACAACAAACTTGACATCACGGATGAAATGCCTCGTCCTGTACCCGGACCTGGCGAGGTACTGGTGCGGATAGCCGCCTGCGGCATTTGCGGTAGCGATGTGCACGGGTATGATGGTTCTTCGGGACGGCGTATTCCGCCGCTGGTGATGGGCCACGAAGCAGCGGGAACTGTAGCCGGGATTGGCCATGGAGTCCGCCAATTCAACGCCGGAGATCGCGTGACCTTCGACTCCACGGTTTACTGCGGCGAGTGTGAATACTGCCAGGTGGGTGACGTAAATCTCTGCGACAACCGGCAGGTGGTCGGTGTCTCTTGTGGAGACTACCGCCGCCACGGAGCCTTTGCTGAGTATGTCGTCGTTCCCGAGCGTATCGTCTACCGGTTGCCCGACGAACTCGGCTTCACCGAGGCCGCGATGCTCGAAGCCATCTCTGTCGCCCTGCACGCGGTTCGGGTCGCAGAGCTCAAGGGTGGAGAGACGGCGTTCGTCATCGGTGCGGGCATGATCGGCCTGCTTACTCTGCAGGCGGCGAACGCACTTGGATGTTCGCGGGTCTTCGTTGCCGATCTAGACGCCACCCGCCTGAGACTTGCTCGCGAGATGGGTGCCGCAGAAACGATCGATGTGTCGGGTGCGGCTATGCTCGCAGAGGTGCTCCGTCTCAGCGGCGGCAAAGGCGTCGATGTCGTCTTCGAGGCTGTCGGTCGCGAGCAGACGGTCACGGCCGCGATCGACAGCGTGCGCAAAGGCGGAACGGTGGTGCTGATTGGAAATATCACGCCTGAAGTCAAGCTTCCCCTTCAGAAGGTTGTGAGCCGCCAAATTCGCCTGCAGGGGACAGCGGCTTCGTCAGGTGAGTATCCTGAGGCCATCGAACTGGCGCGCACCGGTGCGATCAGGGTTAAGCCGCTCATCACCGCCGTGGTGCCGCTCGAAGAAGGTCCGCAGTGGTTCGAGCGGCTGCACAAGGGCGAACCGAACCTGATGAAGGTAGTGCTGACACCATCTCCAACAGGAGAAACCGCCCGATGAGCGAGGAGCTGTTCGATCTGACTGGCCAGGTTGCGCTCGTCACCGGAGCTAGTCGCGGGCTAGGGCAGTATTTCGGCCGCGCCCTGGCGAAGGCTGGAGCCGATCTTATCCTGACCAGCCGCAAGCGCGAGGCACTAGCGGAGTTTGAGGCGGAGATCAAGGCTGTGGGGCGGCGCGCTGTCTCGCTCGACCTCGATGTGCGCAACCATGCCAGCATTCAGAGGATGGCGGAGGAGGCTCAGGCCGCCTTTGGCCAGATCCATATCCTGGTCAACAACGCCGGATGCAATGTGCGGAAACCGGCGCTCGACGTTACCTGGGACGACTGGAACCTTGTGCTCGACACCAACCTGCGGGGCAGCTTTTTTGTGGCGCAGGCGATCGCACGACACATGATCCCCTACGGCTACGGACGCATCATCAACATCGGGTCGGTTACCAGCGTTTTTGGATATGCGGGACTGGCTCCCTATACGGCCAGCCGGGGCGGCATCCGCCAGCTGACGATGAGCCTCGCCGACGACTGGGGCCGGCATGACATCACCGTGAACTGCCTCGCGCCGGGCTGGTTCAAGACGGAGCAAAACAAGGTCATGTATGAAGATCCCGGCTGGGTGGACTACCTCATCGAGAGGATTCCTTTGAAGCGTCCGGGGGCGCCCCACGATCTCGATGGGGCGATCGTCTTTCTCGCCTCGGAGGCGAGCCGCTATGTGACCGGACAGACGCTGCTCGTCGATGGAGGGATCTCTACCGGAGCGATGCGGGCTACAGTTTCAAAACGGGATGAGTGATGGGTACCCTCCCCCTACCTCTCGCCCCTTCCCTACGCGTAGATCATTCATTCCATTGAGTTTTCATGGGTTAATTTGCGGGTAAATCTATAGAACTGGGTATCCATTTGACTCAGGTAGGCACAACAGGTTGGGGTTTGGGCTATTTCCGTTTGATGGCCGAGTCCACAATTTGTCTGTAAGTTGTGGGTTCGGTTGCTACGGCGTGCTGATCGAGGA